>JAHZIV010000009.1 GCA_022601255.1 Gammaproteobacteria bacterium | reverse complement strand
TTGACTGTCAACAATACTCTGATTGGCAGCCCATGAAATTAAGAAGTCTGCCAAGTCGTTTGCAAAACGATTCTTAAAAGGCGCATTCTTCTTTCGATCAATAACGCGGGCACCGATAATCACATGTCTGGGATATCTATTGATTATTCGCATAAATTTTGGCAGGTCATCGGGGTCATGTTGTGAGTCTGTGTCCATGGTAATGATGCCTTTGCCATTAAATTTTTCAGCATAAGCAAAGCCACGTATCAATGTAGCATCCTTACCAAGGTTCATTGAGTTGCAGAGCGCAGTAATGGGTAGGTCTGAGATTTTTTCAAGTGTGCCATCGGTTGAACCATCATCAACCACAATCACATCATTGCAATGTTTGAGTGCACCAGAAACGACATCACGAATGGTTTTTGTCTCATTAAAAGCAGGGAGTAAAACAACAATGGGTTTTTTTTCTAATTTTAACATAATGTTCTTATTGTTTTTGAATTAAATTTGTTGGCATGCTTGTGTATCTTTGAAACGTAGTTATCAAAAGATTGATTGTTTGTTGCAGCATGGCTTGGGTAGAAGTAATAGAGAGACACCAGGCAAATAATAATGGCTATGAGTTGCTTCACGATTGACCCTGCTCCTTGAGTTTAAACAGTAATTGTAGCGCATCTATTGGCGAGAGGGAATCAGGATCGAGTTCTTTTAACGCCTCGAGTGCTGGTTGCGGTGGTGCTTGCTGAGGGGTTGTTTCAAATAGCGGTTGTTGTTGCGGTGTTGGTTTGCCGATTGATTGCATCTCTAGCTCTTTTAATTTTGCTCGCGCTTGATGGATGACTGATTGGGGAATGCCGGCTAATTTAGCAACCTGTATTCCATAGCTTTGATTGGCGGGCCCTGACTTTAACTTGTGTAAGAAAACGATTTGATCATCGTGCTCGGTAGCATCGAGGTGCACATTGCTAACATCAGTGTATTGATCGCTAAGTGCGGTGAGTTCAAAATAATGTGTTGCGAATAAAGTATAGGCTCTTGTTTGTTGCGCAAGATGCTCAGCACAAGCGTAGGCTAATGACAGGCCGTCAAATGTGCTAGTGCCGCGGCCCACTTCGTCCATTAGTACTAAACTATTCTGAGTGGCGTTATGTAAAATATTAGCCGTTTCTGTCATCTCAACCATAAAGGTTGAACGGCCGCTGGCAAGATCATCGGCAGCGCCGATGCGAGTAAATATTTTATCAATCGGCCCTAGTGTAACGCTATCTGCCGGTACAAAGCTTCCTACGTAGGCTAATATTATGATTAATGCGGTTTGGCGCATATAAGTGGATTTACCGCCCATATTAGGCCCGGTGATAATTTGCATGCATTTTTTCTGTGTGATCACAGTGTCATTGGGGATAAAGTTATTATCGATGACTTGTTCGATAACGGGATGTCGACCTGCTTTAATATGGATGCCAGGCTCATTCACCAGATGAGGTCGGCAATAATTTAGTGTCGCGGCACGCTCTGCAAGATTATTCAGTGCATCGAGTTCGGCAATTGCATGTGCACACGCTTGTAATTCATTTAAGTAAACAAGTATTTTAGTAAGCAGCTCATCATATAAGTGTTTTTCGTGGGCCAGTGCACGACTCTTGCTGCTAAGCACTTTGTCTTCATGAATTTTTAATTCCGGAGTGATATAACGCTCAACATTTTTAAGTGTTTGGCGACGAATGTATTCGGTTGGAGCTTGTTGTGATTGTGCGCGACTGATTTCAATATAATAACCGTGCACTCGATTATAGCCAACTTTTAAGGTTGAAATGCCGGTGCGTTTCTTTTCTTGAAGTTCAAGGTCAATAAGAAATTGGTTGCTATTGGTGCTGAGTGCACGTAGCTCATCCAATTCTTTGTCGTAGCCATCAGCGATCACTCCGCCATCACGTAAAACAGCGGGTGGGTTTTCAATAATAGCTTGTTGCAGCAATTGTGTTAGTTGCGTAAAATCTCCAAGATCATGCTGCAGTTGTAATATTTTGGGATCGTTAAATTTAGAAAGGTTTTGTTGCATGCCAGGCAATAACGATAACGATTGAGACAGTCCGCTCAAATCACGTGGGCGTGCCGAGCGTAATGCAATGCGCGTTAAGATGCGTTCAATATCACAGATGCCGCGTAATACTTGTTGCAGTGTTTGCATCTGCTGTTTTTCGAGAAAAGCGGCAATTGCATTTTGACGCTGATTTAGAGTGTTAATATCACGCAGCGGTTGATTAAGCCAACGTCGCAATAAACGTTTACCCATAGCTGTAGCCGTTTTATCGATGACGCTGATAAGAGTATTCGTATCGGTATTTTGTAGATTGGTAGTGAGTTCCAAGTTACGACGCGTGGCGGCATCCATGTTGATATTATCGTGATATTGTTCTGCGCTAATAGATTGAATGTGAGGCAGGGCACTGCGTTGTGTGTATTTAACATATTGTAAAATACAACCGGCGGCCGCAATACCTAATGAATATGATTCAACACCGAATCCCTTGAGATCGCGAGTTTGTAATTGTTCACACAGTTGTTTGTAGCTACTATCAAGGTCAAATTCCCAGGGAGGGCGTTTTTTGAAATTAACGCCAGTTGTATCCAGGGATGAATTCGATTCGCTGATTAATAATTCGCGTGGTTTTAAACGTTCGAGTTCTGCCATGAGAGTATCAAAAGCGTTTATTTCTTGCAGCGTAAAGCGACCGCTGCAAATATCAAGTATTGCTAAGCCAAATTTTTTGCCCTGTTGTTCGATGGCTGCGAGATAATTGTCGTGTTGCTCATCGAGCAATGCTTCATCGCTAACGGTGCCGGGTGTGATGATGCGTGTGACTTCACGCGCAACGGGGCCTTTGCTGGTGGCAGGGTCGCCAACTTGTTCGCAAATAGCAATCGATAGCCCCATTTTCACCAGTTTGGATAGGTAGTTTTCAGCTGCATGATAGGGCACACCTGCCATCGGGATCGGTTCGCCTGCAGATTGGCCGCGTTTGGTGAGAGTAATACTGAGTAACTCGGCAGCTTTTTCTGCATCAGAATAAAACAGTTCATAGAAGTCGCCCATGCGATAAAACACTAATAGATCAGGATATTGTGATTTTATCTTGAGGTATTGCCGCATCATGGGTGTGTGCTGTTTGAGATCAGTTGTCATGATGTGTAGCATCCGTATCTTTCGAGGATGCTAAGCTTAGCAAATGTTGAGATGCCAGGCTATATTTTAAAGTGTTACTTGTTAACACAGTAAATTTGCAGGATAATTTAACTCTTGATTGCAAGGGACGCGCCAATGACGAATATCAATTACAGTTTAAGTATCAAGTTAGGGAAAATTCTAAAGCAAAAAGGTTTGAAGGTATCTGTTGCGGAGTCCTGTACGGGTGGTGGCTTGGCTGAAGAGATCACGGCGGTTGCTGGAAGCTCAGCTTACTTTAACCGTGGGTTTGTCGTGTATAGTAATGAGGCTAAGCAAGAGTGTTTGAGTGTTTCTAAAGAATCGCTTGATGAGCATGGTGCTGTGAGTGAGGTGGTGGCGCGTGAAATGGCGCAAGGTCTATTGAAGCACACCGATGCGGATCTTTGTGTGAGTATCACAGGTACGGCAGGGCCCTCTGGGGGTACGGTAGAAAAACCGGTTGGTACGGTCTGTTTTGGTTTGGTCACAAAAGAGGGTCGTTGCGACAGTTCGCGTGAATTTTTTACCAGTGGCCGCAAGCATATACGCAGTAACGCTATCTGCTTTGCACTCGATTGGTTGCTGAATGCAGCAACCGAGCACAAATGAGCACAATTTAACCTAAAATAAACCAAACTCCTGTATGTCTTTTTATTGTTTTTGTGGAATAATAAATGCTTCTGCGAGCAAGCGCAGCGTAAATCTAAAAATATGAGGAATTATAACAATGAGTAATAAAGATAAGGCGCTGGGCGCTGCATTAGGTCAAATTGAGAAGCAGTTTGGTAAGGGATCTGTCATGCGGTTAGGAGATAAGCGGGTAATTAGTGATATTTCCGTGGTTTCAACAGGCTCGCTAGGGCTGGATATCGCATTAGGAATTGGTGGCTTGCCGCGTGGCCGTATTGTCGAAATTTATGGTCCAGAGGCTTCTGGTAAAACAACGCTCACTCTAGAAACAATAGCGCAGTGTCAAAAAATGGGCGGCACCGCTGCTTTTATTGATGCAGAGCATGCGTTAGATCCTATTTATGCGGGCAAATTAGGTGTCAATACTGAGGAATTATTGGTATCGCAACCTGACACGGGCGAGCAGGGTCTTGAGATTACCGATATGTTGGTGCGTTCAGCCGCCGTTGATATGGTGGTGGTAGATTCGGTAGCAGCGTTGACACCAAAAGCAGAAATCGAAGGTGACATGGGTGACTCCCATATGGGGCTGCAGGCTCGTTTGATGTCTCAAGCATTACGTAAACTTACTGGGAATATCAAGAAATCAAATACATTAGTAATTTTCATCAACCAAATTCGAATGAAGATTGGTGTGATGTTTGGTAATCCCGAAACGACAACGGGTGGTAATGCGTTGAAATTTTATTCGTCTGTGCGTTTAGATATTCGTCGTACTGGCGCGATTAAGAAGGGCGATGAAGTCTTGGGTAACGAGACTCGTGTTAAGGTTGTTAAGAATAAAGTAGCACCTCCGTTCAAACAAACCATGTTTGATATCTTGTATGGTCAGGGTATTTCTTTTGAGGGTGAGTTGATTGACTTGGGCGTGAAGCATGATCTGGTTGAAAAGGCAGGCGCATGGTACAGCTACAAGGGTGAGAAGATTGGTCAGGGCAAGGATAATGCGCGCACTTATTTGAAAGAGCATCCCGAAATAGCGGATGAAATCAACCAGGCCTTACGTGCCAAATTGCTTGTGACTGCGACACCAGAGGCTGCGGTCACCGAAGAAGAAGCCGAGCTAGAAACTGCTTAAACGGTCTAACGGCGAGGAGGCGGCCATCAGTGAGTCTTAAACATCCTTTTACTTCATGGCTCGCCTCCATCCCGTCGGCTGCGCTTTACTTCCGTAAAAGGACGCTTTAAGACTCACCTTCTGATGGCCTTAGTGGATTTTTAAATCTACTGTAAAATATGGGTGAATAGTTAAATGGCTCCTCAAAAATCGCTTCGACATCGCGCGTTGGACTTACTCTCTGCGCGTGAGCATAGTGCGCAGGAGCTGCGTCGTAAGCTAATAGGCAAGGGCTTCGATGCCGATGACATCGCCCCACTGATTGAGACCCTGCAGCAAGAAAATCTCCTTAACGACCAGCGTTTCGCTGAATCCTATGTCCATTATCGTTCTCAATCGGGCTATGGTCCGGTAAGGATTCGCGCAGAGCTGCGCCAACGTGGTGTTGCTGATGAATTGATTGACGATTCCCTATATAATAGTGAGCTTGATTGGCCAGAAATTTTACAGAATGTTTGGCAGAAAAAATATGGCAGTATTGATCAGCCACTGGATGCTAGAGAGCGCGCCAAGCGTATGCGCTTTTTATATCAGCGTGGTTTTGATGCAGAATTGATGACAAGGGTAATGGCAGATGACGATTAGCAGCAATGCTTTGCGACAACAGTTTTTAGATTATTTCAAGCAGAGCGGGCACCAGTTGGTTCCCAGCAGTTCTTTGATTCCGGGTAATGATCCAACGCTATTATTCGTTAATGCGGGTATGGTGCAATTTAAGGATGTTTTTTTGGGCCTTGATAAACGAAATTACACGCGTGCGACCAGCTCGCAGCGTTGTGTGCGCGCAGGCGGCAAGCATAATGATTTGGAAAATGTAGGGTTTACTAAACGCCACCATACTTTTTTTGAAATGTTGGGCAATTTTAGTTTTGGCGATTACTTTAAAAAGGAAGCCATCGAGTTTGCTTGGTATTTTCTAACAGAAGTTTTAAAAATACCAAAAGAAAAACTGTGGGTGACTGTCTACAAAGAAGATGAAGAAAGTGTGCGTATTTGGTTGAAGCAGATGAAGGTGGATCCAAAGCGTTTTTCATATTGTGGTGAGAAAGATAATTTTTGGAGTATGGGTGATACTGGACCCTGTGGTCCTTGTACTGAAATTTTTTATGATCATGGGCCTGAAATAGCAGGCGGTCCTCCTGGGTCACCGGAAGAAGACGGTGATCGCTATGTTGAGATTTGGAACCTTGTTTTTATGCAGTATGAACGCGGTGTTGATGGCAAGTTAACAAATTTACCAAAGCCTTGTGTGGATACTGGCATGGGCCTCGAGCGCATTGCCGCTGTGATGCAGGGTGTGCATGATAATTATGATATCGATGTGTTTCAGCATTTGCTAAAAGCATTATCCGATATTGTCGATTGCGATGATTTTACGAATACTTCGATGCGCGTGATCGTCGATCATATTCGTTCGACAGCATTTTTAGTTACCGATGGCGTTACGCCTTCGAATGAAGGTCGGGGTTACGTGTTACGACGCATCATTCGACGTGCTCTGCGTCACGGTTATTTGTTAGGGCAGCGAGAACCCTTCTTTTATAAATTGGTGCCGGCACTAGTTGATATGATGGGCTCTGCTTACCCAGAGCTAAAAAAACAACAAAAACAACTTCAACCTTTATTAAAGCAAGAAGAAGAGCAGTTTTTAAGAACCTTGGAAAATGGTTTAACCTTATTGGATGAAGCTTTTGCGAAGGCGAGTGGTCAGGAGCTTTCGGGTGAGGTTGTATTTCAACTTTATGACACCTATGGTTTTCCAGTAGATCTCACTGAAGATATTGCAGAGGAACGAGGATTCCATATCGATCAAGCAGGGTTTGAGCAGGCAATGCAACGCCAACGTGAGCAATCAAAACAAGGGCAAAAGTTCAAAGTAGATCATGGACAGCGATTGCATATTACTGGAGAGACTGAATTTAGCGGTTATGAATCGTTAAAGGATCAGGCAAAAGTGATCACCTTGTTATATAAAGACTCTCCGGTGACAGAAATATCAGAATCGCAAGTGGCGGCTATCGTGTTGGATAAAACGCCATTTTATGCTGAGTCTGGTGGTCAGGTGGGTGATCGTGGTTTGTTGCATTTTGAAAACGGTAGTTTTCGGGTTGATGATACGCAGAAAATTGGTCAGGCGATTGTGCATCATGGTGTCATGTTAAGCGGTTGTTTGAAACAGTCAGAAGCGGTCAGCGCCGAAGTGGATGTGACACTGCGTGATGCGACTCGATTAAATCATTCTGCGACGCACATGTTACATGCAGCAATGCAGATGGTGCTGGGTGAACACGTTACACAGAAAGGTTCGCTGGTTGAGCCGAAGCGTTTGCGTTTTGATTTTTCACACAATCAGCCATTAACACAGGATCAAATCAATACGATTGAAAATATTGTTAACCAGAAGATTCGTGAAAATTTATTGTTAGCGAATGATGAATTATCACTGGATGAAGCGAAGCAAGCTGGTGCGATGGGTTTGTTTGGTGAGAAGTATGGTGAGCGTGTGCGCGTGGTGAAGATGGGAGATTTTTCTTTTGAGATATGCGGTGGAACGCATGTGGAGCGTACGGGTGACATTGGTTTGTTTAAAATTACAGTTGAGACATCTGTTGCATCGGGTATCCGCCGTATTGAGGCGGTAACGGGTGAGTATGCATTGGAGTGGGTTGAGACGCAGCAACACTTGTTAAGAAAAATGGGTGATGCGTTGAAATCGAATACTGAATCATTGCCAGATAAAGTATCGCAATTGTTAACTCAAGTGAAACAATTAACGCGCGAAAAATCTCAGTTGCAGCAAAAGCTCGCCTCGCAGAAAACGGGTAATCTAACGGATAATGTGCGTAATGTGAATGGTATTGCGTTGGTAGCACTGGATATGGGCGAGATGGATAGCAAGACCTTGCGCCAAACGGTTGATCAGCTCAAGCAGCAACACCAAAAATATGCTTTGTTGTTAGCGGCTGTTAATGATGGGCAGATTTCTTTTGTGTGTGCGGTGAGTGACAATTGTTTTGAATATTTTACAGCGCCCGATTTATTAAAATATGTTGCAGAGCAAGTTGATGGTCGCGGTGGTGGTCGCAAAGATCTGGCACAAGGGGGTGGCAGTAATGCTGCGGCATTGCCAGCAGCATTGCAATCGGTTGAGGATTGGATTGCGAAAAAAACAGGGTAGTTTTCTATGGCATTGTACGTGCAGAAATTTGGTGGCAGTTCGTTAAGTTCAATTGAGCGTATTCAGCATGTTGCTGAGATTGTTAAAAAGACTCGAGACCAAGGCGATGATGTTGTCGTAGTTGTTTCTGCTATGCAGGGTGAAACGGACCGATTGATTGAGTTGTCACGCGCCATCTCACAGAACCCTGATAAGAGAGAATTCGATGCCTTGGTATCAACCGGTGAGCGAAATGCTGCTGCGCTGTTATCGATGGCCTTGCAGAAATTATCTTGCAAGGCGCATTCTTATGATGCGGCTCAAATAGGAATTCATACAGACGATTGTCATGCCAAGGCGCGAATTACCGACATTAATACAGAGGTAATTAAAGACGATGTCCATGCTGGTATCGTGCCAGTCATTACTGGTTTTCAGGGGGTAAATGAGCAGGGTGCTGTAACCACGCTGGGTCGTGGAGGTTCAGATATCAGTGCGGTTGCGATTGCGGCGGCTTTGCAAGCAGAGGAATGCCAAATTTTTACAGACGTTGATGGTGTTTATACTTCTGACCCACGCATTGTGAAAAAAGCAAAATGCTTGCAGAAGATTACCTTTAATGAAATGTTGGCGCTTGCCAGTGTGGGTGCAAAAGTATTGCAAACACGATCGGTGATATTTGCGCATAAGTATAAGATGCCGTTACGTGTTTGTTCTAGTTTCGTTGAGGGTGTGGGCACCTTAATTACCGATGATGATGTTAAGGAGCGCCCGATTATTTCAGGTGTGGGTTTTGATCGTCATCAGGCGAAGTTAACTGTGATAGGTTTGCCTAAGCTTGATAATAATTATGTGCAAACTATTTCAGATGCAGTGCAAAAAGCGGCTATCGATTTGGATATGTTGGTCGAGAATGAGTCTGATAAAAATATTGATCTGAGTTTTACGGTGCCGATGGATGATTATTCGCAGGCCATGACGATCACTAAAGATATTGTTAAGGGTGCTGGTATTAAAGATGTGATAGGAAATGAAGATGTTGCAAAGTTATCGTTGATTGGCTTGGGTATGAAATCACATGCGGGGGTCGCAACACGTATGTTTAATGTATTGGGCGAGAAGGGTATTCCGATACATTTAATCAGTTCAAGTGAAGTAAAGATTTCTGCCGTGGTGGATGAGCAGCATATTGAGACGGGTGCCTGTCTTTTGCATTCGGCGTTTGATTTGGATGGTTAGTACTTTATTTTGGAATGACCATGCAATATTCGCCCTTACTAGCCATTTGGCAGCTGCATGAGGGCATGCTGGTTTTACCTTGGGAAGAGCTATCCATGGTTTGCACGCAACTACTTGTTGCATAAATATCATATGAGCCATTAGCACCGCAATCTAAAGGAATGTGGCATACTTGGATGATGCCGTGTTCATTCGGGTTTTGTATGTCAGAATATTTTGCTGCAAACTGAGCTGCAGTTGTTTGTTTTTGTGTGCAAGCTCCAGATTGTATCAACTTTGTTGCAACTAGATTAAATGCAATCGCGCATCTGCCATCATTGTCGTTGTCAGCATAGCTGTGTGAAAAATATAGAACAGGCACTAAAATGCTTATCGACAAAATGGATGCTTTAATTAGTTTTTTCATGTCTGTGGCTTCATGTTATTTCATATTTATCTGAATATAGCTTTTAAGCATGGAATAGCAAGAATATAGCCCCTATCCCCTTGATTTTATGTCTTTAACTTATTAATTCACCAATTTTCCAGAAAAGTTCAAAATATAGTCTAAACTTGTTAGTGAGAGGTTAGATACTGTGGGGTAGCCTGTGGTATTAAGCTACTGGATCAAGGGTAAGGAGAGGAACATGCTCATACTAACAAGACGTATTAGTGAATCCGTCATTATTGGGGACGATGTTAAAATAACGGTATTAGGGGTGAAGGGAAATCAGGTTCGATTAGGCATAGATGCGCCAAAGGACGTTTCAGTTCACCGTGAAGAGATCTACGAACGTATTCAGAATGAAAAGAATGGTGATGCTGGTGATGTTGCTCAGGATGATGCTGAGTAACTCATTGCCAAGTCAATTACCAGACGAAATCCTATCAGGAAATTATAACGACTGATGAAATCAGTCGTTGTATCTTATCTTTCTGAGAAG
>JAHZIV010000008.1 GCA_022601255.1 Gammaproteobacteria bacterium | reverse complement strand
TGGTTCAACACTGGCTCCAAATAGGAATGTAGTGCCTATAATTATCGCTCGCTTACCTTGCAAGCTTTCGGCTTTTCTTCCTGAGGCAGTATTGATGCCAATCAACATTAAAATAACTCCAGTAAGGGCGCTGACTTTAACACCCCCTACGATTGCACGCCGTACCGTATGTGCCACATGTTTTGTTTTGGGGTGATACCAGAAATGACTGCAAGAACTAGATAATGCACTGCAGTTGCTTATTGGTGCAGGTGGTTCTGTAAGTGTTGCTCTCATTATTCTTTATTTTTAAGCTTGCGATGCTTCATATTAATTTCTTTTAACAGCTCTCTGCGTAGTTTGGCTTCTTCATAACGACGCGTATCGCGCTCATCTTCTAATGTTAATGGCACTACCGAGGTGGGTTTCATGTCTTCGTCGACAGCAACCATAGTCACATAGCACGAATTAGTGTGGCGTTTTTCTCCGGATCGTAAGTTCTCCGCGACGATTTTAACACCGACTTCCATCGAGGTGTTGCCGACGTAATTAATGCGAGCATAGAAGGTGACAAGTTCGCCTACATGAATGGGCTGTTTAAACATGGCATTCTCAACCGATAAGGTCACCACATAATGTCCCGAATATCGTGCAGCACAAGCATATGCAACGCGGTCCACTAGTAATAAAATCTGTCCCCCATGCACGTTACCAATAAAATTGGCCTTTTCAGGCATCATGACTTCAGACATGACGACTTCACGTTTAGACTGTTGTTCCATTTGCATCATCTCCTTTACCAGTTGCAATTCGGTGTTTGATGGATTCAACAAACGCCTCGGCGGCACTGTTATCCAGTTTGAATTGTGTCGCAGTCCATGCAATGAATATGCTAAAGACCGCAATGATGGCAAAGTCCCAACCAAATTTTATGATGCCAAGTCCGCCGCCAAAGTTACCTAAATAGGAAATGGCTAAAATGCCAATGAGGTACGGCCAAATCCAGACGGATGCTTTTAAGTGCAGTTGAATTTCACGACCGCGTTTGGTGCAGAAGTGATAGATAAATAGAAGGATAAAGCCAATCAGTATCGCAAACCCTAGTTTTGAAATAATGTTCCAGCCTGTCCAGTAGATCAGTAAATTACAAAAATAAAAGGCCATCGTTGCCCATATATCGCCAAACGGTAACTTCAGTGGTCGATGTTGATTCGGTAGTTGATGACGCAGGCATATAAGGCTGATAGGTGCAATGGCATAGCTGATTGCCATCAGCGAAGCTAAGAAGCTCACCATGTTTTTCCAGCCTGGTAATGGTGCAAATAGAAACATGCCCACAATAAAGCTTACGATTACCGCAGGCCAGGGGATACCCTTTTTATTTTTTATTTCAAAAAATTGTGGCATATAGTCATTTTTACTCATGGCAAACAGGCAGCGCCCGGCACTAGCAGCATAGAGTAATCCTGCAGCCAAGGGTCCAATGACAGCGCCAATATAAAGGACCGGTTGCAGCCATTGCATGCGATTTTGCATGAGTATGCCAGCGATGGGACTGTTCGCACCAGGAAAGTGTAGATCGTGCCAACCGTTTTTTAAGTTGCTGTGTGTTAATGAGATCAGGAAAGAAGATTGCAATAACAAATAAATAGCAAGGCAGACGCAGACAGAGCCAACGATTGCAATCGGTAGGGCCGTTTGGGGTTTCTTAGACTCACCCGCCATTTCACAGGCTTGGCGAAAGCCATTAAATGCAAATACAATACCTCCGGAAGAAATGGCGGTGACAATACCTTTTAATCCGTAAGGTGAGAATGTTGCGTGGTTGGGATGGGTGACGCTGTGCGTTGGCAAGAAGACAGCAAGAATGCAAACAGCAATAAAAACTGGGATAAACATTTTAATGATGGTTAATAAAGTGTTGGAGCGAATCAACCAGCGTAGGGAATAAATATTGATAAACGTGATGAGTAGCATAAAGAAGGTCGCAAACACGTAGCCTTCTTCGGTCAATCCACCGTGCGCGTTGACAACATTTGGTAAGAAGTAGCTTAAGTATTGTATAACGGCTTGTACCTCAGTGGCCATTAATGAGGTATAGGAAAGCCAGATGATCCAACTAAAACTAAAACTGACGAGTGTTCCGTGAGTGTGTTGTGGGATGCGACTGATGGTGCCCATGACCGGTAGCATGGCGCAGAGTTCTGCGAATACGAAGGCGATACAAATAACGGCGAAGCCACCGACCAACCATGCATAAAGCGAGGCGGGTCCTGCAAGTTGTGATGTGTAGAGAGCTGTAAAGAGCCAGCCGGAGCCAATGATAGCACTAATGGAGGCCAATAAAAGTGCGCCTGTTGAGATCGATCGTTGCATAATGTCCCTATGAGTATTTGTAAGTTCAACATCTTACTTGAGTTTGATTATAAATAGAAGGCCGGGGTCTAAAATTGGCAATCAGTCTCAGCCAAAGCCAAAACTTGAGTGTTTGTAGACGAGCCGCTTTGAAGCTATCAATGGTGTTCGTTTTTCTGCTCGAGGGGCCATCCGTGGCCCATCCCGCGTCCTTCCTTGGCGCTACTCGCTTCAAAACAAACACTATTAACAGCTTTGCGGTATGTAGTTATTCCAGAAATTAATTTTATTATTGGACTGATTGCTCAGCATTGCGAGTGCAAGTAGAGAGTAAACGGCGAGGAGGTGCCGCAGCAGCCGGATCCCCGCAGCCGTTTGGCCGGATGATTTAAGGATATATCAGTGGTATTTATTACTCCATAAAATTATACTGCAGGATCTAAATAAGGCGATTAACAGGACGCAATCATGACCAGCTCAAAAAATAAACCACTCATTTTAGTTGACGGCTCTTCTTATTTGTTTCGCGCATATCATGCGCTACCACCATTGATAAACTCAAAGGGCCAGCCCACAGGTGCGGTCTATGGTGTGATTAATATGCTAAAACGTCTGCTAAAAGATTATGACCCTGAGTATGTTGCTGTCATTTTTGATCCCAAGGGCGGCTCTTTTCGCAATGATCTCTATGCAGAATATAAAGCCAATCGTGATGAAATGCCGGATGAACTGCAAATACAAATAAAACCCTTGCACGACATTATTAAAAGTCTTGGCCTACCTTTGATCATTGAGCAAGGAATGGAAGCCGATGATGTGATTGGCACACTAACAAAACAAGCGCAACAGCAAGGCATGCCCGTTTTAATTTCAACCGGTGATAAAGATATGGCGCAGTTAGTTAATAAAGATGTGTCGCTGATTAATACCATGACGAATAAGATGCTAGACCCTGAAGGTGTGGTTGAAAAATTTGGTGTTAAGCCAGAATTGATTATCGATTATTTGGCTTTGATGGGTGATACCTCGGATAATATTCCAGGTGTACCAAAAGTAGGGCCAAAGACTGCAGCAAAGTGGTTGAATGAATATGGTTCGCTCGATGCAATTGTTAAAAACGCTGAAAATATAAAAGGCAAAGTCGGCGAAAATCTGCGTGCGCATTTAGGCATGCTGCCGTTGGCCAAACAACTCGTCACCATAAAATGCGATGTAAAGTTAAATGAAACAATTGCAGACTTAACTTTATCACAACCTGATGCTGCTGAGCTGATGCAGCAATATAAAGAATTAGAATTTCGCAAGTGGTTAAATCAAGTTGAGCAAGCACCTGAAGATTCTGTAATGCCATCACCTCAAGAGCCCAATCAATACGACATGATTTTAGATGAAGAAAACTTTAACACTTGGCTTGCAAAATTAAAATCTTCCAAGCAGTTTTCATTTGACACCGAGACGACGGATATTGATGCGATGCGTGCAGATCTTGTCGGTGTTTCTTTTGCGGTGGAATCGGGGCATGCCGCTTATGTGCCTTTAACACATGATTATATGGGTGCGCCGAAACAGCTGGATAAAGATTGGGTGCTACAACAATTGCAACCTATATTAACTGACGGCAATAAATGTCTAGTTGGCCAGAATATTAAATACGATTTGAAGGTATTGTGGAATGCAGGTGTTAAAGTAGAAGCACAATTTTGTGATACCATGCTGCAATCCTATGTGCTGAATAATGTGAGTACGCGCCACGATTTGGATACGCTGTCACTGAATTACTTGTCTCGTGAGAATATTAAATTTGAAGATGTAGCGGGCAAGGGTGCTAAACAATTAACCTTTAATCAAGTTTCATTAGAACAAGCGACGCCTTATGCAGCCGAAGATGCCGATGCGACATTGCAACTGCAGCAAATATTTTCAGAAGAGCTCAAGGAGCGCCCGCAGTGTCAAAAAGTATTTAATGAGATTGAAATGCCGTTGATGCATATCTTAGCCGAGATGGAATACGGTGGTGTTTTAATCGATTCAGAGATGCTGAGAAAGCAAAGCAGTGAGCTTCATCAAGAAATTACTGGTTTGCGTGATGAGATTTTTAGTATTTCGGGCCAAGAGTTTAATATAGATTCACCAAAGCAGCTGCGTGAAATTCTATTTGAAAAGTTAAAGTTACCGATTTCAAAAAAGACGCCAACAGGTCAGCCATCAACTGCCGAAAATGTCATGCAAGAATTGGCGCTTGATTATCCGATGCCAAAACTCATTTTGCAGTATCGTAGTCTTAGTAAATTAAAATCGACTTACACAGATAAATTACCTTTGCAGGTAAATCCAAAGACGGGAAGGGTGCACACACATTACAATCAAACAGTTACTTCCACGGGTCGTTTATCTTCGAATAATCCTAATTTGCAGAATATTCCGATTCGCACCGAGCAAGGTCGACGTATTCGCAAAGCATTTATTGCGCCGACAGGATATCGATTGTTGGCAGCGGATTATTCACAAGTAGAGTTGCGTATCATGGCGCATTTGTCTCAAGATCCGGGTTTGGTAAAAGCCTTTAATAATGGTTGGGATGTGCATGCATCGACGGCTGCAGAAGTATTTAGTGTGCCACTAGAAGAGGTAACGTCGGACCAACGTCGTAGTGCAAAAGCGATTAATTTTGGATTGATGTATGGCATGTCGAGTTTTGGTTTGGGGCAGCAGTTAGGTATTGGTCGCGATGAGGCGCAACAGCATATCGATGTTTATTTTTCGCGTTATCCAAGTGTGCAAGGTTATATGGAGAAATCACGACAAGATGCATCGGATAAAGGTTATGTCGAGACATTATTTGGTAGGCGTATCATGGTGCCGGAGATTAATTCTAAAAATGGTTTGCGTCGTAAGGCGGCGGAGCGCGCGGCAATTAATGCGCCGCTGCAAGGAACGGCAGCGGATATTATTAAGTTAGCGATGATATGTGTGCAAAATTGGATTAAACAATCGGGTGCTGATGTGAAGATGATTATGCAGGTGCATGATGAGTTGGTGTTTGAAATTGCGGAAAAGACCATTGAAGAAGCGACACAGCACATTCGTGATTGCATGCAGAATGCTGCGGAATTTTCGATTCCTTTGATTGTTGATATCGGTGTTGGTGACAACTGGGATGAGGCGCATTGATTTTAGAGCTTGGTCAGTCGCTCGAGTTCTGTAACAAGATAAAATGGAATAGAAAGTACGTCTTTGTGCAGTCCAAATGTATCAGAAGAAATGCGAATACCGAAAGGACTTTGATAGGTTTCTCTAAACATGTGTAATGATTTAAGTCTTCCCGTAGCACCTGCTTTGACTTCAATAGGAATGATTTTATCATGATGTTGCCACAGATAATCCACTTCAGCAGTGCTGCTTTTTTTATTTCTAGCCCAAAAATAAAGCGCAGCTTTTTCAAAGCTTGGGTAGAGCTGAATGAGTTGTTGCCCAACAAATTGTTCGGCTAGTGTCCCACTGTTTATGAGGTGAATATCTTCTTTATTTAGTAGTGCAAGGTTTAATTTTAAATCGCGTAAGTAAAGTCCAATGTCGATATACAATAATTTAAACTTCTTGTAATTGATGTTTGCTGCTAGAGGTATGCCGGCGCCACTTGAGCTGTAAATATAATAGCAAAGTCCTGCAAGTTTAAGCATGTTGAGTGCATGTTTGATATCTCTAGAAGGAGTGTCTGGGTCTATTTTACTGTAATTTACCTGGTGTCCAACGATGTCGGATAAACGTTCAAATACAATTTGTAGATAACGGTGGTTGCCTTTGGTTTTGGCATATTTCCCAAAATCTAATCGATAAGCTTGTAGCAATTTACTTTGTTGGTTTTGTGCAGCAGTTAAATTGTTTTTTGAAGATATATACTGATTTAAAACCTCAGGCATACCGCCAATGTAGCAATACTCTCTTACAAGCTTAAGTAGTTTTTTATGTATGGTTTCTGATGTTTCTGTTTTATGATTATATTGTTCTATCCATTCAACCAATAGTTTTTGATCGGTAGCTATTAGAAACTCTTTGAAGTCAAGTGGATAAAGATAGAGAAATTCAACACGACCCACGGGCATGCGAAATGCCTCATCTTCTAGAGTAAACTCAAGTAATGAGCCGGCACCAATGACAGCAAGGTTGGGCATTTTTTCTTTGAAGTAGCGTAGTGCTAATATGGCATTGGGGCAATCTTGAATCTCATCCAGAAAAAGGAGTGTGTTGTTTTCATCTATTGTTTGCCCTGTCTCTAACTGCAATTGACTGATAATTTCTTTAGGGTCGAGTGTCTTGAAGGCGGCAATACATTCGGGTTGAAACTCAAAATTGATGGTCATGGTGTGATTAAAGTGAGTGCTGGCAACCTGCTCCACAAGATAGGTTTTCCCCACTTGTCGGGCGCCACGAATCAGTAGCGGTGATCGACTGGGGTTCGATAGCCAGGTTTCAAGTTGTTTTATGGCATGACGATACATAAACCTTACTTTAGATCAACTTTGTTTAAAATACAAGGTAAATATAGACAAATTTGTTTAAAAAGAAAGGATATATATTTATTTACATTAAAAGTGAATCTGTATATAAAACTTGCATTTTCTCACCATCGTGTTATATTAAGCGGGAAATTTCATTCATCAAGGGGAAAAATATGTTAAAAAAATCATGTACTTGTATCGTTGCCTTATTGTTAGTGGGGCTCTCAACCTCAGTATTAGCAGATAGTAGTTGTGTTCTTCAGTCGACGGGTGGGGTTGCGAATGGCCCTGTATACTTTTTTGCTAAGGTAAATGATCAAAACATCACTCCTAGCAGTATATGTGCTCCTAGTCTTACGCCTAACACAAAGTGTGCGATAACTCAGGATTCAGCTCAGAAAAATATTCAAAGGGGTGAGCTTAAATTGGGGCAGCCAAATACTATGATTGCCTATTCGTGCAATACTCAAAGTTGTAGTTGTATTGCTAGTGGTACTTGTCGTCAAAAAATAGTGCAAAACTTTACAGTGACAAAGGTGGGTGATAGTTATGTATCTACACCTAACGCTATTACTTTTGATATCGATAACTCAAAATACAAGCCACAAAATTGTTCACCAACGGGTACTGTTGCATCAGATCTACTAAAGTAGAAATTAGCATCAGATAGTTGCTTAAAACCCGGGGCGTATCCCCGGGTTTTTTTTACCCTCCGCGCTGGATAAAAAATACCCAAAATTTAAAGCTCCAACCACATATGTTATGATGGTCGCCGTCTAGCATTCGATAAGGAGTTTCCATGAGTCAAGCCAGTTCACGTCAGAAATGGTGGGTATTTGCCGTTTCATTATTAGTAGGGGTTGGTGGAATTTTATACGGATATGATATTGGCGTGGTTTCAGGTGCCTTACTCTTTATACACAAATCGATTCCGATGACATCGACGCAAACAGGTCTTACTGTCGGTGCAGTATTGGCAGGCAGTCTGGTGGGCACTTTATGTGCAGGCCCTTGCGCCGACCAGTTTGGTCGTAAAGCTGTGATCGCTTTGTCGAGCGTTGTCTTTATGATTGGTGTGTTCTTTATCGTATCTGCAGAGTCGTTTATGTCATTATTGATTGCGCGACTATTTTTAGGTGTGGGTGTGGGTATCGTATCGGTGGCGGTGCCGCTTTACGTGACAGAAATTGTGCCGAGCAAAGATCGCGGTAAGTACGTTACTTTTTTTCAATTGTTTTTAACCTTCGGTATTGTGATGGCGTATTTTGTTGACCTTGCCTTTACACCGTCAGGTAATTGGCGTGGTATGTTTGAGGTCGTGTTGATTCCGGCTTTTATTTTGTTGGTGGGGTGTTGCTATTTGCCGGAGTCGCCACGCTGGCTGATTGCGCATAAAAATTCTCGCAAGGCCTGGGGCATTCTTACCAAGACACACTCAAAGGAGCAGGCTGAGATTGAGTTTCGCGAGATTCATGAGAGCTTGACTAAATCAGAAGGCACTTGGAAAGAGTTGTTGTCGAATAAATTAATGTTGCCCTTGTGTATTGCCGTAGGTGTTGCGATTTGTAATCAATGGACCGGGATTAATTCATTTTTGCAATATGCGCCGTCTATTTTAAAGCAAGCGGGTTTGGGTTCTAATGTTGCGGTGATGTTGGGCTCGGCAGGTATCGGCATGTTAAATTTCATCTGCACTATTGTCGCGATATTTTTGGTGGACCGGATTGGTCGGCGGCCACTGTTAATTTTCGGTGTGGCTGGAATTATTATATCAGAGGTATATTTAGGTTATATTAACCACATGGCAATGGGTTCGCATGCGCTTGGCATGATGTCGTTGATGGGTTTGTTTGCTTTTATTATCAGTTATGGTATTGGTCCGGGGGTTGTTGTGTGGCTTGCAATATCAGAGTTATTTCCCACAAGAGTGCGCGGTAAGGGTATTGCCTTTTGTTTGTTTTTTAATTCTTTAGCGGGAAGTTTGTTGGCCAGTGTGTTCTTAGATATTAACAAAGAGATGGGTATTTCGGGCGCCTATTGGTTATGTGCGTGTTTTTCTGTGATTTATTTCTTGATTGCTTATTTCTTATTGCCAGAAACAAAAGAAAAATCGTTAGAAGAAATTCAACAGCATTTCGAAGATCAGAAGGCGAGTGCAAATTTAACAGGTAATTTGACTACTCAATAATAGTTATACAGTCTAGGTAACTTGAATCTTTTCCAGGTTAGGGCTATAAGGCTATCAGAGGATGAATTTTTTTGCTTGACTAGTAAACGGCTGCGGGGATCCGGCTGCTTCGGCAAGCAGCTGCCATCCCTGGCGAGGCTTATGAGTGCTTACGACTCCCTGCCCATACTTGCAACACTACGCTGGCTCGTGTTGCTCCCTGTATGGGCGCTCACTTCGTTTGCCCTCCTCGCCGTTTAGTCTAAGAGATGAAATTGTTATTAATCATTTAGGAGTAAACCGTGAAAATCAATTGTATTTGGAAAGGCCCGGCAGCGTTAGCAGAAGGCCCCGTGTGGGATGCAAGTAATAAAATACTCTATTGGATTGATATTGCAGAACATCAACTGCATTCGTTGAAGCTTGAAACATCAGAGCACCATAGTTGGAAAATGCCTGCACTGATTGGTGCAATTGATTTAGATAAAGACGGTAATCTAATGGCGGGTGTTGGTGATCATATTGTTAAGATTGAAATGCCCTCAGGTAAAGTTACAAAATTAATTGATGTTATTAAAGGTGATTCGGAGTTACGTTTAAATGATGGTAAGTTTGATCGGCACGGTCGTTTCTGGGTGGGCGTTGCACATGCAGCGACAGAAAGCCCGCGCGGTGGTTTGTATCGTTATGATCCGGATGGTTCTCTTCATCACATGGAAACAGGTATTACGATCTCTAATGGGTTAGGTTGGAGCCCCGATGATGCGACTTTTTATTATACCGACAGCTTGCGTCATGTGATTTATCAATATGATTTTGATGCCGACAGTGGTTCGATCAGTAACCGAGAAGTTTTTGTTGAGGTGCCAGAGACGATGGTGCCAGATGGTTTGACGGTTGATGAGGAAGGTTATGTTTGGTCTGCCCAATGGAATGGGTCTAAGGTGATTTGCTTTACGCCAGAAGGTGTGGTGGATCGAGAAATAGAGTTTCCAACGTCGAGAGTAACAAGCTGTACGTTTGGTGGCGCTGACCTGAAAACATTGTTTGTGACTTCATGTTCGCGCGATGTGGGTGAGACAGAAACATTACCTGAGCCTGCAGGCGCATTATTTTCTACTGTATTGACAAATAGTTAAAATCCTCTATGATTCTTTTCTAATGGAATAGTGAAATGTCGTAAACGGATGAGTTGTACATAAGATAAATGGTAGTTCAATATGGGTGCTCCGGTTGGTGGTTTTAAGTTTTCTGAGGTAAGTAGTCTGCCTCGAGCAGAAGATTATGGTGCGTTTGCGGATGTTCTATATAATCGTGTTGTCAGCGATGTTTTAGGCGATAGTGTTACAGTTTTTTCTAAGCCTTGTTCAGAAAAAGATATTTGTAGTCGTATTGTTAATCTGCGAACGGATGACATTATTGATTATGGAAAAGTGCGCCTATTATTAAAGAAAAAAAACTATATCAAAGCGCTTAAATATCTTGATTGGTGGTTAGAGTGTTGGTCCCCTTCTTTTAAAGCACGCTCTACTTTAGATAGGGCGCAGAATTTATTTGAGCAAGATAAACTTTTTGAAGCTCATTTATTGGTTCGTGGGGCTTTGGAGCATGCAAAAGAATTACTGTCAAAGACTAGTAAATTTTTAGAATCACGAGGCATATATAATGATCGTCAATATCATCTTATTGGCTGCATGGTTGATGACCTCAATGAGCAGTGCATTCAACTTAGTTTGCGTTGTCAATTTGCCCTATCTCAGAAGAATAATTCATGGGATGTGATGTTTCGTAGGATCAGATCTTTTTCAGAGGGTCGTATTAAAAAAGAAAACGAAGCGAGATTCGGGAAAGCTGGTGTGGTTGTAAACCTGCACAAAAAGTACTTGGATTCTTATTACCGTTTTTTTGCTCAATCACATTATCAGTGTGGAATATATCAGCATGGTGAGGGGGACTACTTGACCTCTATGGAGCAGCAGAGATATTCCCTACTGTCTTTTTTGGAAATATCATCTCCAACTGACGAGGATAAATACCAGCATGCATTAACCATTAATGCTATTGTGTTATTGTTCCTGACAAAAGTTAAAAATTCTGTCATAAAAAAGCAATATTTTGATGCAGCAGAATATTTTAAAGAGATGCATGAGTTTCTGGATGCTCCTGGTATTGTGCTCGAAGGGATCGATAATTGCTCAGAGTATTTACATGATTTTGGTGATTATTGTGAGAACTGGAAAGGAGAATATTATCATACTTCTGCAGGAGAAGAGGTTATTAGGCATCCGCTTGAATTTGAATTCTCTTATGGGGAGGCGAATGCAGATGCCTCTCAGAGTGAGGCTCCACAAATTGAGGCTCCACAAATTGAAGCAGTGGATAGAGTGAAGATTTTAAAAGTATTTGCTGCAGTACGAGAAAGAGAAATGCGCGCACTTCATTATATGTGCTTAGCGAAGCGGTCCCGATTTTTTGCGGGCAATCGAGACAGATCTGATAACGCGAGTTGCGAGAATTATTATCAGGCAATACGTTATTTAGAAAGTGCTTTGGTGATTCTAGATGATTCAGATAATACTGCCTTTCCAAGGCGACAAAGTATGGTTGATTATATCAGGGCAGTACAATTTAGATGTAATCAGCAAATAGGCGCTGACTTTAAATCTATGGTGAGACGCTGTGCGAGTGGTGCAGTAGCTGCATCTTCTGATGTTGATGCATTGGATTTAGCAAAGGCAAGAGCTCCTATTAGAGTTTGTAGAACCTCTGGAGCCGCCGTCTCTAGAGACTTTTTCGCAACACCGACTGCAAGTGACTCTAAAGGTAAAGAAAATTATAAAGGTCTTTTTGCGCCTGTTGACAAGGTGGAGCGTGGTCCCATTACGCCTGATGCTGATGACGAAGTGTCATCAGCGGCTCCTAAGTCACCGGTTCCGGGAGCAGCGGCGAGTTAGCATTAACTTGTTTTCAAGGAATTTCCAGCCTACTCAACCGTGACAGACTTAGCAAGATTTCTGGGTTGATCCACATCGGTGCCTTTTTCAACTGCAATATGATAGGCCAACAATTGTAATGGGATGGTATATGCAACTGGCGAAATACATTCTGAAACTTCTGGCATAGGGATCAAGGTCACATTATCTTTGTCATCCCATTCATGTGTATTCTCACTGATAATGTAGAGTTCACCACCGCGTGCCTGCACTTCTTTGATGTTCGATGCTAATTTTTCAAATAACTGATTGTGTGGTGCTATTACAATCACCGGCATTTCTTTGTCAACCAACGCGAGTGGTCCGTGTTTTAACTCACCCGCAGGATAGGCCTCGGCATGCATGTATGAAATTTCTTTTAGCTTTAGTGCGCCTTCCATTGCAATCGCATGATGTTCGCCGCGACCTAGGAATAATGCATGTTGCTTGTCAGCAAAACGTTTGGCAATTTTTTCAATATCTTTATCAAGCTTCAGGATTTCTTTTGCAATGCTCGGTAGTTGTTGCAGCTGTGCAATCAACGCTTCATTTTCTGTTTTTAGGTTTTGATGCTGTTGTCCTAACACGATTGCCAATAATAGTAATCCTGTTAATTGTGCAGTAAAGGTTTTGGTAGCGGCGACACCGATCTCGGTGCCAGCACGGGTCATAAAGACCAAGTCTGATTCGCGAGCTAGAGTACTCTCTGCAATATTACAAATTGCTAATGAGGCGCTGAACCCCGCTGCTTTTGCACGTTTAAGTGCGGCCAGTGTGTCGGCTGTCTCACCAGATTGAGAAATGGTGATAAATAAGGTGTCAGATTCAATGACGGCATCGCGATAACGGTTCTCACTGGCAACCTCTACTTGGCAAGGTAAGCCTGCAATCGATTCGATCCAGTGTCGTGCCACGACACCTGCATGATAGCTGGTACCGCAAGCAACGATTAGGACACGTTTGATGTCTTTAAAAGTGTTGTGGGCTTTATGCCCAAAGGCCTGCTCTACTAATTTATCATTAATGATATGACCTTCTAAGGTATCTGAGAGTGCACGTGGTTGATCGTAAATTTCTTTTAACATAAAGTGGCGAAATTCACCTTTGTTAATTGCATTCGCGTTTTGTTTTGATTTGTGTACTTTTCGTTTAATGGGTTTGTCGTCTTTACCAATAATGTTGACACTATTAATATCGAGTTCAGCAATGTCGCCTTCTTCAAGAAAAATAAAGTGTTGTGTCACGGGTAATAATGCAATTTGATCCGATGCAATAAAATGTTCGCCAGTGCCAATGCCGATCACTAACGGACCACCGTGGCGAATCGCATAAATTTTTTCAGGTGTTTCTCGAATAAGAATTCCAAGTGCATAGGCACCGTGTAATGCTTCGGTCGCTTTTCGAATCGCTTTCTGTGGATTTTTTTCAGCTTTTAAGTGGTGATGGATTAAGTGGCATATAACTTCGGTATCCGTTTCGGAGTTAAAAGTGTAACCCCACTCAATCAGTTGCTTGCGAAGCGCTTTATGATTTTCAATGATGCCATTGTGAACAACAGAAATTTGATCGTGCGAGCAGTGTGGGTGTGCATTCGCCTCACTAGGTTGGCCGTGCGTAGCCCAACGTGTGTGCGCAATTCCTGCGTGGCCTTGTAATGGCGTTTGTTGAAGTGCTTCTGTCAGTTTTGCTACTTTGCCTAAGACACGCACGCGTTGAATGTTGTGATTGTTGTTGGGGTCGAGTATTGCTATACCGGCGGAATCATAGCCACGATATTCCAGGCGATTAAGGCCTTCTAGTAAAATGTCTGCAACGTCACGTTGCGCAATGGCTCCAACAATACCACACATATTTTGGTCTCCTGATTGATGAGAGTGAACGGCGCTTTCATTTTAGCGAACTATTGTGACTAGAGCTAGCAGTAAAATTAGCAGGATTTTTTGAGGCTGAAGGTTGAGCAACCATTATCGAGAGAGTATAGTCACGCCATGACAGAAATAAGACATCCGATCGCCCATGCAATACCCTACCAAGACCCGCTTCTGTACTTTTTGCACCTCAATAAATTTGAAGATGTGGTGTTCCTCGATAGCGCCAAGCAAGGAAAATATAGCTATATTGCATTCGACCCTTTCGATCAATTGATTTATCACGAAACAGACCTGCTTGAGGAAAATATTTTCACAATACTTGAACATAAGCTTGCACAGTTTAAGTTGCAACCACTGCCTGAGTTGCCGCCGTTTCAGGGAGGTGCTGCTGGTTTTTTAAGTTATGACTTGGCGCGTGATATTGAGTCATTACCCGATGGCGCGGTTGATGACATGCAATACCCACGCTTAGCGCTGGGGTTTTATGATGTGCTGCTAAGCTTTGATCACGTGCAGCAGAAAGCATGGGTGGTGTCATCTGGAGTACAAGCACAAATACGACTGGATGATGTTTTGAAAATATTGCAAAGCAATAAAAAAGTATCATCAAGCTGCATTCAAGCGCCGCTTATACCGAATGATAAAATTAAAAGTAATTTCACACAGCAAGCATATATGAATGCTGTTAGTAAAATTGTTCGCTACATTGAAGAGGGTGATATCTTTGAGGCTAATCTAACGCAGCGATTTAAGTGTTGTTTACCAGATGACATCACGCCCATTGATTTATACAAACGTGTGCGCCACTTTAACCCAGCGCCGTTTGCATCCTATGTTAAATTTGAAAATACCACGATTGTATCTAGTTCGCCGGAACGTTTCTTGCAGTTGCAGCAAGGACATATCGAAACGCGCCCAATTAAAGGAACCGTCAGACGCTCGGAGGATATCAACGAAGATAGAAGTCTTGCGGAACAGCTTGTTCACAGTGAGAAAGATCGCGCTGAAAACACGATGATTGTAGATTTAATGCGAAATGATCTTTCTAGAATTTGTTTGCCACATACGGTGAAAGTACCACAATATTGCGGTCTAGAGAGTTATCAAACAGTGCATCACTTGGTGTCAGTAGTTGAAGGTCAGTTAGATAACCAATACGGTGTTATCGATGTGTTGCGCGCAACTTTCCCGGGTGGTTCGATTACTGGTGCACCCAAGGTGCGTGCGATGGAAATTATCGATGAATTAGAGCCAACGCGTCGAGGGCCTTATTGTGGTAGTGCCGGTTATATCGGTTTTGATGGTTGCATGGATCTTTCGATTTTGATTCGTACGTTTATTATAAAAAACCAAACCGTTACATTCCAAGGTGGTGGCGCTGTGGTGTTAGACTCGGATCCAACAGCGGAATATGAAGAGGCATTAGTGAAAGTTGCGGCATTACGTCGCGCATTAACAGATCCAATCGAGATAGAAGAGATCGTGTCATGATTCTATTGATCGACAATTATGATTCGTTTGTTTATAACCTGGCGCGTTATGTCAAAGAGCTTGGACATGAGGCAAGGGTGGTGCGGAATGATAAAATTACGATTGAACAAATTAAAAAGGATCTCCAGCCGACGCATATTATTTTATCACCTGGCCCGTGTACGCCGACGGAAGCAGGTGTTTCACTAGCGGTGGTAAAAGCATTTGCACAACAAATACCGATACTGGGCGTGTGTTTGGGTCATCAGGCGATTGGGCAAGCATTTGGTGCAAACATTGTTAAGGCGCTACGGCCGATGCACGGTAAAGCATCTTTGGTTTGGCATGATGGTAAGGGTTTATTCGCTGGTCTAGAGAACCCCATTTCAATTGGGCGCTATCATTCATTAGTGATTGATCCAGAAAGTTTGCCGGATGAGTTTTTGATTACAGCACGCAGTAAAGAAGGTGAGGTTATGGCAATGTGTCATCGGCATTACCCGCTGTATGGTGTTCAATTTCATCCAGAGTCCATATTGACACAGTGTGGCCAGCATCTATTGCAGCAGTTTTTGGCTAGCGCTTTAAGGCCATCCGCGCTATTATAGGCCCCTTTATCGAACTTATCATAATATGGAATCGACTATGACAGATCGTCAACAAAACGCGAATGCACTTCGTGTACTGGCTATGGACGCTGTTCAAAAAGCGAACTCAGGCCACCCTGGCATGCCGATGGGAATGGCCGATATTGCTGAAGTTTTATGGCGTGATTATTTAAAATGCAACCCCCAACATCCTGACTGGTTTGATCGTGATCGCTTTGTGCTATCAAATGGTCATGGCAGTATGTTGCTTTATGCACTGCTGCATCTCAGTGGCTTTGATGTTTCGATGGATGACTTGAAAAAGTTTCGTCAGTTACATTCGAAAACACCAGGTCACCCAGAACTGGGTGAAGCACCGGGTGTTGAAACGACAACCGGTCCCTTGGGTCAAGGTCTTGCGAACGCAGTTGGTATGGCGCTGTCAGAACAATATCTGGCAGAACATTTCAATCGTAAGGACTTTGAAATTGTCGATCACTATACCTATGCTTTTGTGGGTGATGGTTGTTTGATGGAAGGTATCTCGCATGAGGTGTGTTCGTTAGCAGGCACATGGAAGCTCGGTAAGTTAATTGTATTCTGGGATGATAACGGCATTTCAATTGATGGTAACGTGTCAGGTTGGTTTACCGATGATACGGCGCAGCGTTTTGAAGCTTATGATTGGCAGGTTATCAAAAATATTGATGGTCATGATCCAGCGGCGATCAAAAAAGCAATTGATTTGGCGCACGCTAATCGTGAACACCCCACATTAATTTGTTGCAAGACCCAAATTGGTTTTGGTTCGCCGAACCTTGCCGGCACGGCAAAAACGCACGGCAGTCCTTTGGGTGATGATGAAATTGCAGCGGCGCGTAAACACTTGAGCTGGGATGAGCCGCCATTTGAAATTCCTGCTTCCATCAAAGAGGCCTGGGATTTGCGTAGTAAAGGTGGCGATGCAGAATTATTGTGGAATCATAAATTCAGTAAATATGAATCTGCTCATCCTGATTTAGCAGCGGAGTTTTTACGCCGCATGCAGGGCTTCTTGCCGGAAAAATGGCATGAGCAATCAGAATATTTTATTCAAGAAACCCCTAAGTTAGCCAAGGTAGCAGCGACACGTAAATTATCGCAACAATGTTTAAATGAATATGGGCCTTTATTGCCAGAGTTGTTGGGTGGTTCAGCGGATTTGACCGGCTCGAATTGCACGGCATGGAAAGGGGATAACAAATACATTGAATACGGTGTGCGTGAGTTTGGTATGTCGGCCATCATGAATGGTGTTGCGTTGCACGGTGGCTTCATTCCATATGGTGGTACGTTCTTAACGTTTAGTGATTATGCGCGAAACGCTGTGCGTATGGCGGCATTGATGCAGCAACGTGTGATTTTTATCTACTCGCACGATTCTATTGGTTTGGGTGAAGATGGCCCGACGCATCAAGCGGTAGAGCATGCAGCATCACTGCGATTGATTCCGGGTTTGCGTGTGTGGCGTCCGGGTGATCTTAGTGAGACAGCTGTTGCTTGGCAGCAATCAATTGAACATAACGGCCCGAGTTGCATGTTGTTGTCGCGACAGAATGTGCAGGTGCAAAAACATAATGATATTACGCTATCACATATTGAAAGAGGCGGTTATGTACTGCATGAACCCGATGATGCTGTGGATGGTATATTGATTGCAACGGGTTCGGAAGTAGAATTGGCGGTTGAAGCTGCGATACAGCTCAAGCAAGAACATCATCACAACATTCGTGTGGTGTCGATGCCATGCTGCGAAGTGTTTTTGCAACAAGATAAAGCCTATCGTGACAGTGTATTACCAGAAATGGTAGCTGTGCGTGTCGCTATAGAAGCGGGTGTCACCAGTGGTTGGTATCAATTTGTTGGCGGTAAGGGGCGAGTCGTCGGTATCGATCAATTTGGTTTATCGGCTCCAGGGGCGCAAGTGTATGAGGCGTTAGGTATTACAGTAGAAAAAATTAAACAAACAATTTTGGAGGATCTATGACAATTCGTATAGCAATTAATGGTTTTGGTCGTATTGGGCGCAATGTGGCGCGTGCTTTATTTGAGTCAAATCATCATCAAAAAATTCAATTAGTGGCGATTAATGATTTAGGTGATATCAACACGAATGCTTACTTGTTTCAGCATGACAGTACGCACGGTCGTTTTCCAGGCACTGTGTCGATCGAGCAAGATCATTTAAAAATTAATGAGCAAACTGTCCAAGTCTGCGCAGAACGTAATCCCGAAAACCTACCATGGAAAGCGCTAGAGGTTGATGTGGTATTAGAGTGCACCGGCTTATTTGCCAATCGCGAAAAAGCGGGCACGCATCTAAAAGCAGGTGCCAAAAAAGTATTAATCTCGGCGCCAGCAG
>JAHZIV010000094.1 GCA_022601255.1 Gammaproteobacteria bacterium | reverse complement strand
GAGGATCATGATCATTGTTCTGGTAACAAGTCACCACGTGCGTCTTTAAACCGCTGTAACTAAAATCAAATCCAGGACGCTTACACATTGGGCGTGGGAACTCGAATCTTGATGGATTACCCTGCTCAGCCAATGCTGCAAGCTCCGGACCTCCTGGATACGACAGCCCCATAAGCTTGGCGGTTTTATCAAACGCCTCACCAGCAGCGTCATCCAGAGTTTCTCCTAGACATTCATAATCACCTAAACCTTTTACATGCAACAACATCGTATGACCACCTGACACCAATAGCGCTACGAAAGGGTATTCTATCGCAGCATCCTCCAACAAGGCTGCCATCAAATGCGCTTCCATATGATGCACACCCAATGTAGGGATATTTAATGCAAAGCCCAGTGTTTTCGCCATCGTTGCACCTATCATCAAGGCTGGCAATAGCCCAGGCCCTTTGGTATACGCAATTGCATCGATGTCGTGTTTATCGAGTTTTGCTGACTTAAAGCAATCAATAATCAAGGGTAATAACTTTAATACGTGGTCACGCGAAGCAAGCTCTGGCACCACACCACCATATTGTTGATGTATTTCTACTTGGCTATAAAGTTTATGCGCGAGCAAGCCTTGTTCGCCATCATAAATAGCAACTGCCGTTTCGTCACACGATGTTTCGATTCCTAATACTGTCTTTATCATATTTTAAACTAGATGATAAAAAAGAAATGTGTCAACTGGTTTTGGGTTCAACAAACGCGATTTTGAGAACGCAAGCTGAGCAGCGCATGTAACATTGGGTCATTTTCATAGGATGTGAAAATGAGGAAAAATGAGACACGATGTCGAATTCGACGGCGCAATGTTACAAAGCAAGCGCAGGCTGAGTATCGACCATGAGCGCTTTTTTGAATCTAAAAACAGTAACATTTCTTTTTTAAATCAATCCAAGCTCCTTAACTGTATCACGCTCTTGACGCAACTCATTTAACGTCGCATCAAACTTCTGCTGACCAAACTCATTATGCTCAACACCTGTAATAACCTTAACCTCACCCTTATCTGTATAACATGGGAAAGAAAATATCAAACCCTCATCAACACCATACTCACCGTTAGAGTGACAACAAACCGAATAAGCTTGATCCTTGGAACAGTCTCGCGTGATCGCCGTTAAACTATCGATAATGCCATTAGCTGCAGATGCTGCAGAAGAAGCACCACGCGCTTCAATAATAGCGCCACCACGCTTCTGCACAGTGCTTATAAAATCATTTTGCAGCCAAGCCAGATCCTGAATAACATCTGGCACCAAACGCTTCTCAATTTTTGCATGATAAAAATCGGGGTATTGCGTGGAAGAATGGTTACCCCAAATAATCATATTTTTTATTTCTGTAACAGGCACGCCTGCTTTCATTGCCAATTGTGCATAAGCACGATTTTGATCCAACATCGTCATCGCAAAGAATCGATTATTCGGTACGTCCGGCGCACTATTCATCGCAATTAAACAGTTCGTATTACAAGGATTTCCCACGACAAAAACTTTTACATCAGCAGCCGCATGATCATTAATCGCTTTGCCTTGTGGCACAAAGATACCGCCATTTACTTTTAACAAATCTGAACGTTCCATACCTTGCTTACGAGGAATAGAGCCAACCAAAATAGCTACGTTTACATCCTTCATCGCAATATTCACATTAGAGGTGACAACCACATTGCGCAATAATGGAAACGCACAATCTTCTAACTCCATTACCACACCTCGCAGTGCAGGCAAGGCTGGCTCAATCTCTAAAAGTTGCAATTCAATCTCAGTATCATCACCAAACACAACACCCGACGCCAAACGAAATAATAACGCGTAACCAATCTGACCTGCGGCGCCTGTGACAGCTACCTTAATTCTTCTTTTCACTTTTCTCTCCTTTGTTTGATAGTGTGCAAAACTTCACCCAACAAGCTACGATCACCCAGCGCAATAAACGCCGGGTTGAGTATCGATTCAGAAGCGTTATATTGCAGTGAATTTCCCTCTAAATCAACTACTATCCCGCCTGCCTGCTGTACAATACAGTGACCCGCTGCGGTATCCCATTCGCCCGTTGGCCCAAACCGCGGATAGAAGTCTGCCTTTGACTCCGCCAGCCAACCAAATTTAATCGAACTATTTACCCGTAAAACATCATGCTGAGACAATGATTCCACCATTTTATGGGTATCGCTCAACGTATGATACTGACCCAAAACAACGCGCGCCTGCGATATATTCTCAAGAATATTACACTGAATAATCTGCTCTTGCCCTTGCTGGAAGCGGCAAAACACCCCCAGGCCTTTTGCAGCACGATAAGATACTTGCTTCACCGGCGCATAAATTACACCCAAAATAGGCTCATGCTGGTGAATCAACGCAATATTGACTGTGAACTCACCACTGCCATTGATAAAACCCTTGGTGCCATCCAGAGGATCAACCAACCAACAATAATCCCAGTCACGCCGGACAGAAAAATCAGGAATGTCGCTTTCTTCTGAAATAATCGGAATCGTTGGTGTTAGTTGAGCGAGCCCTTGTAGAATAATTTCGTTTGCCCGCAGGTCTGCATCGGTGACCGGTGTATTATCAACTTTACTCTGCACATTCATGCTTTTTTTATTATGAAAAAAAGGCAATATAGCATCACCCGCTTGATGCGCTAACTCGGTGGTAGCATCCAATAACTTCTGTAACTGCTCTTTAACCATTAATGTACCACGAGAATTCGCGTACCCCTCTTAACAAAATATTCATTCAACCACTTTGCATCTTCTTCAAATAATCGCACACAACCACGACTTTTATGCCTAAAACCACTTAATGTAGAGCCATGTACCGCAAATCCTTTGAAATAGTGCATACAATAGGGCATCTCAGCACCGCCGTTCTCCTCAATGGGATAACGTGATGAAGTACATTCAGAGCCTTGGATACGGTATATATGAAATTGACCCGCCTTAGTGGCACAAGAGCGTCCCAGATCCTCACACCAAGACTTGCCGCCGGTTGCAGGCCCCCAAAACTCCAAGCTTCCATCTGCATTATATGCAGCAAACGCAAACAGGCTTAAATCAACAATCAATAACTTCTTATTACCGGTATTATAATGCGCTGGAAAAGGCGATAAATCCATATAATTAAGGTTTTTCCAGCTTTTGGGCACCACGATGGTCCTGCTGTAATATAAGGACACATTGGTACGATTGAGACGCATAGCAATCTCACGCTTCATCTTATCCGGAAACAGCCGCTTCCAATCGCGCTTACCACTTACATCAACACACTTATAACTGGGTAACTTGCATAATCCATGACCGTATGCACTCACTAACGGCTGATCTGCCGGCTCTGGCTGATCAAGAGCAAAGGCCGTACCTATAGAAAAACAAAGTATTATAAAAATAGTATGAATTAATTTGCTCACCCGAAACTCCTTTGTGTCATAATTGTTCAACTCGGTGTTGCAACAAACCACTATTTTAATGTAACTTGCACGCTATGAACATACCTATCAGCCTATATATTCACACGCCTTGGTGCATCAAGAAGTGCCCGTATTGTGATTTTAATTCACATGCCGTCTCAGGAAAAATACCAGAGTCAGACTATCAGCAGCATCTCCAAAATGATTTCAGCCTGCAATGCCATTTTTTACAGCAACGACCACTGCACAGTATTTTTATTGGCGGCGGAACACCCAGCTTATTGGAGGCGGATATTTATGAGACCTTGTTTAAAGCCATAAAGCGGCAGTGTCACTTTTCTAATGATATTGAAATTACTTTGGAAGCAAATCCAGGCACGGTAGAACAACAACGTTTTCAAGCTTACCGTGATGTTGGTATCAATCGTTTATCGATAGGCATACAAAGTTTCAATGACAAACACCTAAAAGCATTGGGCCGCATTCATGATTCGAAACAAGCATTAATGGCGATTGAGATTGCCAAAGAGGCCTGCTTTGATAATTTCAATCTTGATATTATGTTTGGCTTACCAGAACAAACACTGGATCAAGCACTGCTTGATTTAGAGATGGCAATTCGGCAAGAACCTACTCATATCTCTTGGTATCAATTAACGTTAGAACCAAATACATTATTCGATCGATTCCCACCTAAGTTGCCGGATGATGAAACACTGTGGGAGATGCAACAAAAAGGACAACAACTACTCGCCGAGAACGGTTATCAACAATATGAAGTCTCTGCTTACGCTAAAGATAAAAAGCAATGTCAGCATAATTTGAATTACTGGCTATTTGGCGATTATATCGGTATTGGCGCTGGTGCGCATGGCAAAGTAACGGACAACGCTTCGCAAAAAATAATACGGCGCCAGAACTTTAAAAATCCACGAGACTATATGAATGAAGAGAAAAATTATCTATCGTCACAGTTAAACGTTGATCAGCCTTTATTTGAATATTTATTAAATGCATTACGGCTTAATCAGCCAATTCCAGTAGATCATATTATTGCAAGAACGTTTTTAGACAAAGATTACATTTTAGAGAAACTACAAAAACCACTTGAAGATGGCTTAATTGTGCTTAGTGACAACATTATCAGCAAAACGGAATATGGCACTCGTTTTTTAAATGATCTGACGAGTCATTTTATGTCATAATAAGCTCATAGCCACCGAACTTGCGAACGTTCAAAACACCAATATCTAAAATCAAATACTGACCCTTAATGCCCTGCAATACACCCTGTATATGATGCGTCTTATCAAACGACAAACTTTTAACTTTTTCCGGATACTGCAACACAGGATATTCAATCTCAACTTGGCTTTCATCTATAAAGTCAATCGGATTATCGTCATAATCATCTTGAATCACTTCAATATCTTTAGCCGCTTCTTTAAGCAGACGATCTCGCTCTATCGTAAGGTCAATAGATTCTGGAGATTGGCGCAACATCTTACGCCAATCGGTACGGTCAGACACAAATTGTTTAATCGCCACTTCCACGCGTCCCGCTTGACGACGGTTTTGCACCTGGCAAATCGGCAGTGCCTGGCAGGCACCCTGATCAATCCAACGCGATGGCACATGATTGTGTCGCGTAATGCCGACTTTTAATCCTGATGAATTTGCCAAGTAAACAATATGATGTTGATGACATTGGCGATGCGCCCAATCATTTTCAGGACAACCCTTTGACTCCACCAAACAGCGCTCTGGATGCAACATACACATATTACATTCCTGCAGACGCTGAAAGCAGGGATAACAATAACCCTGCTGAAAACTTTTATTTATTTTGCGCTCGCAATGGGTGCAATGCATATTACCAGTAAACTTTAAATCAATCTGCTTACCCAGAAATTGATTCATATTAATTTTCTGCTCGCCCAATAAAAAAGTATATTCGACTGGACTCGCAAGACTGACTTGCATCTTAAAAACTGTACCTAACTGTTCTGCCACAACCACCACCCTATTGTTCCTGGTCTACTAACATAAATTCTTTTACTGGCTGCCCACCGATAAAATGCTCTTGAATAATTCGCTCCAATATTTCTGGCGTACACGAGTGATACCAGATCCCTTGTGGGTACACGACGGCAATCGGGCCTTCTTTACAAATACGCAGGCAATTAGCTTTTGTCCGATAAACACCGCCAGCACCTGTTAAATTTAATTCCTCAAGGCGACGCTTAAGAAATTCCCAAGACTCTAGACCTGAATTCTTCTGGCAGCAGTTTGGTTTCGTTTGATCACAACAGAGAAAGATGTGGTATCTAATACTCGATAGATTGAGTCGTTGCAGTTTTTCTTGAAGCTGTGCATCTTTGATCATGAGGCAGAATGATTCTCGCGCCAGACCTCGAAACCACCTGTCAGGCTATACACTTCGGTGAACCCCTGGTCGACAAGATGCTGCGCCACCGATTGACTGGTAATTCCGTGGTAGCAATACACTAAAATAGGCAATGATTTATCCGCTTGCTGACAAAACTCTTGCAACATCGGCACAGACAAATGAATGGCATTATCAATATGCTCTTGATTATAACTATCTAAATCACGCACATCCGCAATTACAGGGTCGCGATCCGACATTAACTGCTTCATTTCTTTACAGGAAATTTGTTTTAGCATCTTGCTCTCTCTCCATCGTTGCTAATTAGGCTATCATATCAAATGATATGCCTTCAATCACCATATATTTAGAATCAAATAGGTCAATCTCTATATTCGACGAACATACTCCAACCACAGATTGGTCAGGGTTTCCTGCATGCGGTTTTGCGCCAGGCGCTCATCGATATTGCCCACATCAATCATCTGCATCGGCTGATGTTGCCATGAACACGCATACACCGCTTTAGTTCGCTCTCCCGTCTTGGGATCAATCTGCCACTGCAAACACTGCGCACACACACCCTTCATCATACACTGCATCGGACCATACACCGACGCAATAAACTTCGCATCACACTGCACCTTGCGCATAGTGCGGATTAAATCTGCATCACCAATGACATGCACCTCTTTCACAGACTCTAAATCAACGGCCGATAATTCAGTAACAACATCCTCACCTATAATGACCTCATCCGCTAAACGCGCCACATCATCCGAACAAAATACAGACGCAGCATCCGCAAAACCTCCCACAAATATCACACGACAACCTGCCGCTCTTAAAGCTGGTGCCACGGATAACAAATACGCAACTGCATATTGCCCGCCCACAATTAAAACGGTTTCAGAATTTTGAGGTATCTTTGTTGCAACACCCGTTGGACCCATTACGGATAATACCTGCCCTATTTTAAAATCCGCAACCAAAGATGAGCTGCCACCTTTTGTTATCACGATAAAAGATAATTCATCAGAATTTTGTTCACGCTTAAAACCCAGCAAAGCTAACGCTTCAGTTTGTAATCGCGTACCCGACACTAACGGCGCATCAGATTCAAAATTTTGAACACGGTAAAATTGACCGGGCTTAAATCGCTCTGCTGCTAACGGCGCTCTCACGGTTAATTCAATCACATTTTCAGCGCGCTGCTCTACTGCAGTCACTCGTGCCGTCAATGATGATTGAATTTTTTTGCAAAACTGTTGATAGTCATCAGCAACCGTATCTTTTACTAATGCATCTAAAATACGTGGGTAACACCGCTTTGCAGATGCAATCGCCTTAACCACACTGCCATGAAATATGGGGTGTGTATCGCCTAAGAAGCTCACGCGACGATCATCTTTGTCGTAACTAGTAAATGCGCCAAACTCAGGCATTTTAACATGACCCGTCTCACTCACCTCCACCATCGACCCATCTTGCTGTGCATAACGCAAATATTCATACCGGCGCCGCTCAAAGGTTTCTTTGTGCTCAAACCCATAAGCAACATTAGGCTTAGCGCCCGTTGCTACCAATATTGTACGAGCGGGTAAGGTTTGATATTCGTCTGTATAGCGCCACTGACCGTCTGCATCTTGCACCCGCCAACGACAAGTTAATGCCTTACTATAACCCTGCTCATCGAGCTCCACCTGCTTCGGCTCTAAACCCTCGGCATAATAAATGCCTTCCTCTAATGCTTTTTGTAATTCCTCATGATTACGACGATAGGCGGGTGACTCTTGCATGCTTCGACGATACACAATACTGACACCGCCCCACTGGCGCAATAAACGGATAAAATCAGGCTCGCGTTTTTCGCGCTGTGCAGATAAACGCTCTGCCACCACAACATCTGCATGCTGTAAAAATTCATCCAAGATGGACAAATCTATTGCATTAAACTGCTCTCGAACAGCCAATTCACTGTAATAACGCACTAAT
>JAHZIV010000093.1 GCA_022601255.1 Gammaproteobacteria bacterium | reverse complement strand
GTGTTTGATGTGCTGGCAGTTAGTTTTTTCAATATGCCGAACGGGTAAACCATGATAACTAAAAAGCAATATGTCTGGTTTATTTGCTTCAAGGTGTGGTGCAATCAAATCAGCATAGGCAGCAATAAAGTTTTTATTATCAAAGAAGGATTGCAGTGTAATGATTTCAGGGTGGTAATCAATCTTATCTAAGATCTGCTCGGTTTTCTCTAGCGAAGAATGTGTCGTGGATGATGCGTATTGAGGATACAGGGGAATAATAGCAATTTCTTCACAGCCTGTGTTTTTTAATTCTAGTAATGCAGTTTCGATATTCGGTTCGCCATAACGCATGCCGAGCGTGACATGAAAATCTTTACCGAGTGTTTTACTGAGCGTGTCGCGTAGCTGCACACTGTTTGCCAATAATGGTGAACCTTTATCGGACCAGATTTTTTTGTAGGCCTTAGATGTTTTAAACGGACGCAGTGGCAAGATTAATGTGTTCAGCAATAACCAACGCGCAATGGCAGGAATATCAATCACGTGCGGATCTGATAAAAATTCACGAAGATAGCGTCGCACGTCGCCCACACGTGGTGATGCCGGTGTGCCGAGGTTAATGAGTAGAATGCCTTTTTTGTTGAGTTGGTTTTTTTCAGTCATGGTGTATTCTAGCGTATTGTTACCCTTGTCTCTAGAGGTTTTATTGCAAAATAGCCATATGGCGATTATTCCTTATGTGAGACTTGCTTCACACGTAGTAAAGCGATCACACAGATTTAAATCTTGATGATGATTAATATTTTGGTATTGGTGTTCTTCGAGTAATGTCCGGATGGCGACCGCTTGATTATAGCCGTGTTCAAACATTAAAACGCCTTGCGCATTTAAATACTGCTGTGTTTGTTGCATGATTTTTTTTATCGCGTCTAATCCGTTAGTGCCAGAAGCTAATGCGTGTGTAGGCTCAAATAATAATTTATGTAAATGAATATCACCACTCTCAATATAGGGTGGGTTGCTAATCACCACATCGTATTGTTGTGTGGGTAAGGCTTCACACCAGTCACCATGATAAAATTCAATATTATCTAAATTAAATCGCGCTGCGTTTTTGATCGCAACTTTTAAACTTGCAAAAGAACAGTCTGTGGCATGAATAGTCCAGTTAGGCCGTTCATGCGCCAGCGCAATCGCAATGGCGCCGCTGCCTGTGCCAAGATCTGCAACAGTTAATGCTTTATTCGCAGGTAAGTTCTCTAGTGCCCATTCAATCAGGTGTTCTGTTTCGGGTCGTGGGATTAATGTGTCTGTCGTGACTTGTAGATCCAATGACCAGAATTCTTTTTTACCCAGGATGTATGCAACCGGTTCGCCTTGTTGGCGACGCGTTATCCATTCCTGTAAAGCACGTAGCGCATGAGGGCTTAAATGATCCTCGCGGTTTGCATATAAATATTCGCGTGGCTGATTGATGACGTTTGCAATCAAGCATTCTGCATCTAGGCGTGGAGTATCAGAATATAAAGCCAGTAATTGTGCTGAGGTTTTAATGAGTTCGGCAATGCTTGACATTATTCCTCTCCCATCTCGGCCAGTTGTTCTGCCTGCAATTCACGAATCAGAGGTTGTATTACAGATTCTAAATCGCCATTAACGATCTCATCGAGTTTATATAATGTTAAATTAATACGATGATCGGTGACACGCCCTTGCGGATAATTATAAGTGCGGATACGCTCTGAACGGTCACCGCTGCCTATCAAGGATTTACGAGTAGTTGCTTGCTCTTGTTGTTGTTGTGTTTGTTGTTCGCTTAAAATCTTTGATTGCAACAGTGACATGGCGCGCGCTTTATTCTTATGTTGCGAGCGTTCGTCTTGGCACTCAACCACGGTGCCTGTTGGAATATGGGTGATGCGAATAGCGGAGTCTGTGGTATTGACATGCTGACCGCCGGCACCGGATGAGCGATAGGTATCGATGCGTAAATCACTCGGATTAATGTCGATACTATCGATCGCTTCTACTTCAGCCATCACCGCAACGGTGCAGGCAGAAGTGTGAACACGGCCTTGAGATTCCGTGACTGGAACACGTTGCACCCGATGTGCGCCCGATTCAAATTTGAGTTGTGAGTAAACATCCTTACCAATAATACGCGCGATAACTTCTTTAAAGCCACCTTGTTCGCTTTCGCTTTTCGAAACGATTTCAACCTGCCATTTGTTGTTCTCGGCGAAACGTGAATACATGCGAAATAAATCGCCTGCAAAAATGGCCGCTTCATTACCGCCAGTTCCGGCGCGTACTTCTAGGAATACATTGCGCGCGTCATTAGGATCTTTTGGTAATAGTAAGGTTTTTAATTCTGTTTCAATTTGTTCTTGTTGTTGTTTTAGCGTTTTGATCTCATCCTCGGCCAGGGCCTTGAGTTCGGCGTCAGTTTCTTCAACAAGCAGTGCTTCTGATGCTTCTATGCCTGATTTGTTTTGTTGGAATTGCTGGAAGCATTTTACGATTGGCTCAAGTTCAGCATATTCGATACTCAGTGTTCGATAGCGGTTTTGATCATTAATGATGTCGGCGTCGCTGAGCATGCCGCCGAGTTCTTGGTAGCGATGCGATAGAGTGGTCAATTTATTGTTGAGCGATGATTTCATAATAGCAATAGGATAATCAATAATGCTTGCTTTGTCTTGTGTTATTTAGTATGGAACCTTAAATTATTGTGTTAAACGGCTGCGGGGATCCGGTTGCTGCGGCACCCCACCGCTGCGCGGTCGGGGACCCCGCCTCCGCACCACCTCCTCGCCGTTTTGTTTTGCGGATACATGTAATACGTTATACCTTTTTCAAGGGCTCTGATTGATTTACAGGTCAAATAAATACTTCGATAACAAAATAAGGTCAGTACGCTGCTGTGATGCCGCTTTGCGAATCTGTGTTGTGGGCTTGTGCAGCATTTTATTGGTGAGGTTGTTTGCCATGGTGGTCAATACTTCATACGGGTTGTGACCGTTATTCAGTTTCTGAATGGCCTTCATCAACTCCTCATCTCTCACTTCCATGACACGCTCACGACAACCGCGAATGATATCGCCGACATCATTAACACGCAGCTCCTGCATGTAATGCTGCGCCTGTAGCTCCACCAACGCCTCTGCTTGAGAGGCCGCTTCTTGGCGGTGCGATAAGTTTTGTTGAATCACATCGTCAAGCGAATCAATATTGACAAGATGCACGTTATCAACGTTAGCTGCCTCTGCTTCAATGTCGCGAGGCACTGCCAGATCTGCAATGAATAAGGGCTTTGATTTTTGTTGTGCTACTTTTTCAATAAGGCCTTTGCCGATGATGGGCAGTTGACTGGCCGTTGCTGAAACCAGAATATCAATCGCTTCTAGATGCTGTGGTATTTCACTGATACGAATAGCATTTGCATTTAATGATTGTGTTAATGCCTTGCCGCGTTCGAGACTGCGGCTTGCAACGGTAAACTGTGTGATGCCTTGAGATTTCAAGTGTGTTGCCAAGAGCTCGATAGTTTCGCCATTGCCAACCAACATGACGCGACATTTCGTGATGTCCGAAAATACTTTTTTCGCAAGCTGTACAGTTGCGTAAGCGAGTGACACCGGGTGCTGGCCAATCGCCGTTTGATTGCGTATCAGCTTGCTAGCTGCAAAAGCAGCCGGGAATAACGGTTTTAAGTGATCGCCCACTGTATCAAGCTCACAGGCAAGCTGGTAAGCCTTTTTCACTTGGCTGAAGATTTGCGATTCACCCAATACCATTGAGTCTAAGCCAGAAGTGACGCGAATCAGATGTTTAATCGCATCAACGCCTTGATGTGCATAACAATGTTGATGGAAGGCTTTATTTTTCACGCCATGTTGACTATCGAACCAATCGAATAACGCTTTCGGCTCTTCGATCGCAGTGTACACTTCGGTGCGGTTGCAGGTGGAAATCAATACGGCTTCATTAACCGCTTCTTTTTTAAGGAGTTCTTGTAATGCCTCGGCAGTGTTTTCTTCATTAAACGCCAATTGCTCGCGTAATGCGAGCGGTGCTGTTTTGTGATTTATTCCGAAAGTTAAAAGAGTCATTCGTCTATTATAACAGAAGTGTCGCCCGGCACACACTACACGGCTTGCATTCGTAAACCGAAGCGTTCATCATAGACTTTTTGTCTGCTCAAGAGGTGTTCAATGCGAGTCTTATCGCGAGCCATGATGCTGATTGCACTTGTGGCTGTTTTGTTTGGATGTGTTAATACAGAGTTAAATGAACCCGCTGATACACATTACACTTATGTATCCCCGCAAAAACGTGTGCTGCAATTACAAAGAATCACTGCTTGGCATAATAGTGGTGCCTTTAGCGTCACGCTAAATGGCAAGGTCAAGGCGGCAAACTTTGTTTGGGATCAATCGGGTCGTTATCGTTATCGCATTCAAATCTCCAGTGCTTTGAATTTGGCGGGTGTTACGTTGACGGGTGTTCGTGGTAGAGCAACACTGTGGAGAACGGCGACTAAATTTGTTCGAGCGCGTTCACCTGAAGTGCTGATGCAAAAAGAGTTGGGTTGGAGTTTGCCGATCAGCAATCTTTTTTATTGGGTGCGTGACTTACCGGCGCCAGGGCGTTGGCAGAATCGACACTATGATCAATACGGTCACTTGCGTTCCTTGGAACAGCAAGGTTGGTTGATTCGTTGGACCAGTTATATGACCAAGAATGGCGTTGACTTTCCTCGATTGATCGAGTTGTATCGCCCCAATATTTACATTCGTATCGTGGTGAAGAATTGGTTACCACTTAATACAGCTAGGAAACATTGATGCAATTTATTCAATTACCTGCGCCAGCTAAATTAAATTTATTTTTACACGTGTTGCGCAAACGAGATGATGGCTATCACGACATTCAAACTGTATTTCAATTTATTGATGTATCGGACCAGTTGAGTTTTCGTTTGCGTAATGATGCCGATATTTGTTTAACGCCGCGTTTGATGGGTTTGGCAACGCGTGATAATTTAATCTATAAGGCAGCCACTTTGCTGCAGCAACATGCGGGTTGTGAGCGCGGTGTGGATATTTTATTTGAGAAGAATATTCCGATGGGCGCTGGCTTGGGCGGCGGCAGCTCGGATGCAGCAACTACTTTAATTGCTTTGAATAAGATATGGAATCTGAACTTAGTGGAGACTGAGTTATTGCAATTGGCGCGTAAGCTGGGGGCGGATGTGCCAATTTTTGTGCATGGCCGTACTTCTTGGGCTGAGGGCGTGGGTGATGAGTTTACGCCGATATTGCTGCCGCAACCGTGGTATTTGGTGTTGATGCCAGACTGCCAGGTGTCGACACGAGAAATATTCCAGCAGCTGCAATTGACACCTCCGACAGATCCACTCAAAATAGACAGTTATCAAATTGGCCAGGGTCAAAATGACTTTGAGTCGCTGGTATGTCAGCAGAATCCAGAGGTGCAAAAGGCGATTCAATGGCTTGGGCAACACGGAGATGCAAGGCTAACAGGTACCGGTGCTGCCGTATTTGCGGCGTTTGACACGGAGCGGGAAGCCGGTAGAATAGCAGCCAAAGTGCCGGCAGGGTTGAAGCACATAGTGGCAAGGGGGTTTAATCGCTCGCCAGCATTGTCAGCTGTTCATGGATAAAAGCCTGCTGTTCACCGTGCTGAGTCATGTACTCAGGCGTTTATTTTTTTGGGGTGTCGCCAAGTGGTAAGGCACGGGGTTTTGATCTCCGCATTCCCAGGTTCGAATCCTGGCACCCCAGCCAAATGGTCAATAAGTAAAAAGGATATTTTGTGTCAAATGTAAAAGTATTTAGTGGTAGTGCTACACCTGAATTGGCACAGAGGGTTTCTGATCAACTGAATATTCCTTTAGGTAAGATACTGGTCGATCGTTTTAGCGATGGCGAGATACGCATTGAGATTTTAGAAAATGTGCGTGGCAGTGAAATTTTTATAATCCAATCAACCTGCCGACCCACCAATGAAAGTTTAATGGAATTGATTGTAATGGCGGATGCTTTTCGCCGAGCGTCTGCAACACACATCACGGCTGTGATCCCTTATTTTGGTTATGCACGGCAAGATCGTCGTGTGCGTTCTTCGCGCGTACCGATCACCGCAAAAGTGGTGGCAGACATGTTAACTGCAGTGGGTATTACGCGAGTAGTGACGGTGGATTTGCATGCCGATCAGATTCAAGGGTTCTTTTATATACCGGTTGATAATGTTTACGCGAGCAATGAAATTCTAGAGCAAGATAATTTTACCGGAGAAAATGACAACATGATCATCGTATCGCCCGATGTGGGTGGTGTGGTGCGTGCGCGTGCGATTGCGAAGCGTTTTAATGATACGGAGTTGGCAATCATCGATAAACGACGTTCGGGGCCGAACCATGTGGAGGTAATGAATGTCATCGGTGATGTGAAAAATAAGGATTGCTTAATTGTAGATGATATTGTTGATACGGCAGGAACCTTGTGCCAAGCAGCGGCGGCATTAAAAGATGCTGGCGCACGTTCGGTATCGGCATATTGTACGCATCCGGTATTGTCAGGTCCTGCCATTAAAAACATTGAGGGTTCCGCTCTAAAAGAGTTAATTGTCAGTGATACGATTCCATTATCTGAGGCTGCAGATGCGTGTGGTAAGATTCGTCAAGTGTCTTTGAGTGGCTTGATTGCCAAAACTATTTCTCGTATCGATAAGCATGAATCCGTCAGCGAAATGTTTTCTTAGTTATCTATCATGCAATCATGACAAAGCTGTTACATTTGATCGTTTCAGGTTCATAAAGCTTTTACACAGCTGTTTTATGCTGTCTTCTATATTGATAGGAGACAATGATGAAACAGTTAAGAACCTTAATCTATAGCGCAGTCTTGTGTTTGGCAACCGGTAGTGCACTAGCAGCGGGACATACATCGGCAGCCAATCATGCGCATTATGGTCAGCCTACACCTACGATGGCAACGACTGGAGGTACGACAGCAAAATACGCGGTGCCATTGGTTGTGACGAATAATACTTACCAAGAGTATAACGTGCAGTTAACTCAAGCCGATGGCAGTCGGGATAATATGCCGATCCAACCGGTGAATAACTACCCTTATAATGTCATTAGCATTAACAGACCTGCTTGGCCCGTGCACGTGGAATTATTTACGTTGTCAGGAAAAGAATTTTTTAATCAGTATATTCAGCCCGATGATCCTAATGTAACGATTAACCCTTCAAGTACATTGGGTCATGTAAACGGCTCACAAACATTGCCGAGCGTTACAACGAGCAGCACACGATAAGGTATTCATATGAAAAACACAGTAGCAAAATTAATGATAGTGGCGTGTTTAGCAACGGGTTTAACCGCCTGTGCTGGATACTACGATGGCGATGGCTACAGTTATTCCGAAGTTGATAGTTATGATGTGCCTTCTAGTACAGTTATTTGGTCCGATTGGCACGGCTATCACCACCACCGACATCATGACTTTCCCTCCGTAACGGTGAGTGGTGATGGTGGCGGCCAAGCACATTACGGCCCTCCATCACATCATGACAATAATAATGGTGGTGCGCACTATGGTCCTCCTGGTCACGCTCACGCAAACAATAACCCGCACTATGGCCCGCCGGGCGGTGGTATGCCCAGTGTGAATGTTGGTTAAGGTTGTGATAAATCTTTATAATAGGCTTTATGAGGTCTATTCAAGATATTAAATCCGAGCTGATTGTCTTGGTGAGTGGCGAGTCGGGCGAGTTGGACGGGGCGTCGTCGTGTTGTTTTTGCTTTAAGAAGCGCCCAAGGTTGCCTGATAGATATGTTGAGATGTCATTGGCAATCATTAAATTTATTAAGGCGAACGATGACTTTCTTGAGATTCAAAATGCCATCCAGCTTGCCATCGATACTCTGGTGAGAGCGAAAACTACTGGAAAAAATCATTTCTATCAATCGTTAGTTGCGGCCAATAATTTGTTATCTGATGCTCGTGAGAAAGGAATAAAGCCTGAAGGCTATGATATTCGAGGTAACCTGATTGCCGCTACCATTGTGGAAAGCATGTGGGCTTTTGAAATGATACAGGCTATGAGTAATGCAGATAGTGTTAGCTTTATCAAAGATGTCTTTAGAAAAATATATGGGATATGTGGGATTGAGGCCGACTTTTTGTCGGGGGATCAGCTGCAAGATCCGCTGGAAATATTCTTTTACTATGATAAAAACCTAGTAGAAGAGAGGGTTGAGGACTTAATAGAACAGGATATGCGTAATAGAGTTCCTGTTCCAGAGCTCGAGTCTTATGAGGGTGGAATTGCTCCAAAGCCAGGGCGTCCCCCGGTATCCTATGAGGAAGCATTAAGCATTAGTCGGGCGCAAATTTTTGGAGAAGTAAGGGAGGTAAATTTTTTCGATGATGAGGGTGGGCGAGGGCGTAGAAACATACCATATGAACAGCGTGCTGATAGAATCTCTTCTGTTGAGGGACCTGACATGGGTATTGTTGCAACGGGCTATACTCCTATTCAATTAAGGAAAAAATTACCCGATACTCTGCCCTACCACGGTAAGGGCTGTATCAGACGTCAACCGGCAGTGGTAGGCCATGATTTCTCCACTTTTCTCCAGGCGCGAGATGCGCCTTTTATCGGCGGTACCTCGGGCACAATCACCTATGTTCTTGCATTGACGCAGTCTTTGAGCCTGAGTAAGCACGATATGGAGCGGTTTATGCTCTACTTTCTTACGTGTTTAATTCTATTGGGGCACCATAGCCTTTTCGAATGCATTGTAACTTGCCAGTATATAGGACTGTTTGATCAGGTCCCTTTCATAGAGACTCTGCCAGCGGGTAAAGATCAGTATCAAATATTCATCACAGGCTTTTCTGCTGTGTTATCTGAATTCAAGTTCCCGCCAGTACCCGACCCCGCTAGCTTTGAATAACCCCTTTGGACCATTTATCTAAGCGCCCTTGTGTTTTT
>JAHZIV010000092.1 GCA_022601255.1 Gammaproteobacteria bacterium | reverse complement strand
TATAACTGGCACTATTACAAGCTGCGCAATACGTTCACCCACTTTAATCCGATAAGCCTTGTTGCCACGATTCCAACAGGAAATCATTAATGGCCCTTGATAATCAGAATCAATCAACCCGGTTAAATTCCCCAATACCAATCCGTGCTTGTGGCCCAGCCCTGAACGCGGCAATATCATTGCGGCTTTAGTGGGGTCTTCCAAATAAATTGCCATTCCCGTCGGAATCAATAGCGTCTTACCCGGCGGTAAAATATAGGGGTATTCCAGACATGCCCGCAAATCCAAACCTGCTGAACCCTCGGTTGCATACTTCGGCAAAGGAATCTCTTGCCCCAGTCGATCGTCTAAAATTTTTACTTGAAGAATATGACGCATGACACCTCCATAAGAGGCAGCATAGTAGCATATTTCCCATAAACACTTGAGTGATTTTTGCAGTATTGTGGGGCATCCTTTTCTGATATTTAATACTGTAATGAATAAAAAAATCACAATGCTCTCAAATCGAGAACTACTGCAACATCTCGCACACTCCCACACACTCACGACACCCACGTGTGAGCGTCTGCACGATCTGCCTCCTCAATTAAGAAACACACCAATCAGTGAAGTTTTGCAAATAAGCTTAGAGCTCGCACGTCGATACTACCAAGAGCCATTAAAACATCAGGATATCTTGCATAACACGCTCGATACCGAACGCTTCTTGATCTCAAAACTTCGAGACTATGATCACGAGGTATTTGCCTGCCTCTATCTTGATATTAAAAATCGATTGATTGAATTTGAAGTATTATTTCACGGTGGTCTTAATGGCAGTGAAGTCCACCCTCGAAACTTAGTCAAACAAGCATTACACTATAACGCTGCCGGCATCATTTTAGCCCACAACCACCCGTCAGGATGTACAGACCCCAGCAGCGCAGATTACAAGATTACTCAGCAACTAAACCAGCTACTAGAGCAGCTCGATATCAATCTGCTGGATCATATGATCGTGGCTGGGAATCAGGTAAAATCCTGCTTTCTTTAGCGCTATATCGACATTAATTCAGTCAGTTACCCCTAATACCCGCGTAACTGTACAGTTTGCGCCTCGAGGGATGCGCTTAGCCTTGCCTTCCCCCACCAGATTTGGTATAACTTCCGACCTTTAGCAAAAGATTTTGGAGAAATGGCCATGACTAAGGCTTGTGAAGTCACCGGAAAGCGCCCTGTCACAGGGAATAACGTCTCACACGCAAAAAATAAGACCAAGCGTCGCTTTTTGCCAAACCTACACAAACGTCGTATCTGGCTGCCAAGAGAGAAGCGTTATATCACCATGAAGGTATCGGCTAAGGGCCTACGTACCATCGACAAGCTCGGCATTGAGAAAGTGCTCGAGATGATTAAGAATAAAGAAGATATCAATTAAGGAACTGAATCATGGCAAAATCGAGTGTCCGCGAAAAGATTATGTTACTGTCTACCGGTAAAACCAAAGAAGGCAAGGCAACAGGTTACTTTTATACAACTTATAAGAATAAGCGAAATACGCCTGATAAGATTGAAATTCGTAAATTTGACCCGCGTGCTTGGAATGAAGCCACTCAACGTTATGGTATGTACATCGCATTCAAAGAGAAAAAGATACCGAAATAGATTGGCGATATTAATCGCAAATCTATTTCTCCTGATATGATTTCGTCTGTGCGAAGCAAGTTCGCACGAACGACGACTCAAGGGGAGCGAACACCCGCTCCCCTTAAGCATCCCCAGGTGAAAGGAGTCATCTTATATGCCCGAACTGCCGGAAGTCGAAACCACCCGTTGCGGCATCAGCAAACCCCTCATCAATGCCCACATTACAAAAATTCAAATCCGCCAACCACAACTGCGCTGGCCCATCCCCACCACAATCAAAACCACACTGCGCAGTCAACGCTGCAATAACATCACACGCCGCAGCAAATATTTATTACTTCATTTTGACAAAGGCACACTCTTAATTCACCTGGGCATGTCTGGGCGTTTAGCCATCTTAAACCCCGCCCCCAAACCACAAAAACACGACCACGTCGATATCCATTTCGATAATGACTATTGCCTACGCTATACCGATCCACGTCGTTTCGGCTGCATCCTTTGGACTAAAGATAATCCCTACCAACATAAATTACTCAAAACGCTCGGTCCTGAACCCCTGACGTGCGACTTTAATGGTGAAACCCTATTTCGACAATCACGCAACCGAAAACGCTGCGTTAAAGAATTTATTATGGATAGCAAAATCGTCGTCGGCGTTGGTAACATTTATGCGAGCGAAACTTTATTCCTAGCCGGTATCTTACCAACTCGCGCTGCTGGTAACATCAGTCGCAAACGTTATGACTTACTTGCCGAGTGTATCAAACAGGTATTAAAAAAAGCTATTAGAGCTGGTGGCACCACACTAAAAGACTTTCGTAAAGCCGATGGCAAAGCCGGCTATTTTGCCCAACAGCTAAATATCTATGGGCGTGATAATGAAAAGTGTTTGCAGTGTAATACGCTGATTCAGAAAATCATCATTGGGCAGCGCAGCAGTTTCTATTGCAAACAATGCCAAACCTGATAGATTCCTCAACTCCGGATCGTCGCACGACAATCATAGGATCAAAGATCTTTATGGTGCTTAGGCCTCGCAGCAAAAGTAGCATTGTCACTTTCGTCTTTAGCAGCAGGTGCAGATGCAGCAGCATTACCCACTACTCTATGCCCTGTACCGATAGGCGCTGCCAAAACTCTAGCTGCGACCGCAAACATCTCATCTACATCAGCATCAGCAGCAGCTGCTGATGCTTCCGTCTCTTCAGCCTTAATCGCTTCCAACTCTTCCTTAAACTCAGGTAAAACCTCATGCTCAACCCAGTCCAGCATCCGATTACTATCATGGCGATTCGCACTCTTGTCGACACAGCTAAACTTAAAAGTGCCACTCTCATCATCAGCAATATCCCGAATCTCAACTGGGGGTGGGGAGCTCGCTTTAAAATCACTTATGAACGGCACAAAAGCAGCCAGCTCTTTTTTACTAGAAAATTTTAATACCAATAGGTAGTTTGAAGTCTTACCCTTACAAAAATATCGTGCACGATAGCCCTCAAATCTTCCCTCTATCAAAGGCGTCTTATCAATTGCTGCATCTGTAATTCCTACCTCACCCCCTGCTTCTTTTTGAGTAAAAATAAATCTCGCAAGTTGGCTATTCCAATCAATTGCCGATACCTCTGCTTGAGCATTCATCGTAATTGCACCAGCTCGATTATAAACCACGTCGCCTACATAGAACCCGCCACCCTCATGCCTCTCATCAAGACGAATAAAAATACGCCTCATGCCATCGTCAGGTGCCTTAGAACCCACTGGCGGCGCCATATCCTTATGACGCGACACTTTCAGTGTTAAATCATTCGTACTATACTTCACGATAGTATCAATGATGTGCCCCCCTAACCCTCCTATAATGTTGATTGCCTCTTCTCTTGTGCAATTGCTGCGTTTGTGCTTCAGCCTGACAGCTGCAATAGCCTTTCTCCAAGCCTCTTCTATAGCCTCTTGCGTAGCCTCTTCCGTAGAACATTCTATACCAAATCTCGTGCAGTACGCCTGCAATGTTTTCCCCCCCGCGGTGCGATGATAAGGGTTGGCTCCTCGCTCAAACATCAAATTTAATAAGTCGGCAAGGATCCGCGAAGTACGCATATTATGATATTGCAGATGAGCAGCATGAGCCGCAATCACTCTCATCGGCCAAGTCTGCTTTTCTGAATTTTTATCACAATTGAGAATACGCTCTAAAGAATAACCCTCAGTCTTAAGCGCATCCATCTTAGCAGTCAACAACTCTATATTTCTTTTGTACCCAGTTGTATCGCGTCGTGATAAGCAAACATGAGCAGTCTCTAAAAACTCACGCAGTCGAGCATTGCCTATTTTCTCAGGTCCCGTTAATGCGGTTGGATCAGTTTCTGCTCCTGAAAGAATCGCCGCAATGACATCATCTGGGGCAGCTGCAGCAGCATCATCTGCAGGAGCTGCAGGAGCTGCAGCCGCATCACCTGGCGGTAAGGAAACTGAATCTGGCTTTTTTGGCTCACCTGAACTTCCCGCGCCCCTCTTGTTTTTATTTTTCTTTGGATTTTTCTTTGGATCTTTCTTTTTTCCGCCTCTGTTCTTAGCCATGTCACACCTCTATCTTACTGATAATTAGAATAATAGCGGTATTGTATCAGGTAATTATTAAGAAAATATTAGCTCTGCAACTTCTTATATTTTTCCATCAGCTCTTCTTCCGATTCCTCAAATGCAATCGGGATACAGTCGACAGGGCAGACCTGGCGACACTGCGGCTCATCAAAATGGCCCACACATTCGGTACAGCGATCCGGATCAATTTCATAGATCTCCTCACCCTGATAGATCGCATCGTTTGGACATTCGGGCTCACAAACATCGCAGTTAATGCATTCATCGGTAATCTTTAAGGCCACAATATTTTCCTACGCTAAATACTTCAACACACACTCTGGGACAAATAGTTTTAATTTCTCTTTATCTAAACTCATAATCTCACGCACGATACTGCTCGACACCCCAGCATGCTGTACTGATGCCGGTAAAAATACTGTCTCAATCGTTGCATCCATCTGCTGATTCATCGCCGCAATCTGTAATTCATAATCAAAATCTGACACCGCACGCAAGCCACGCAGTAAATATCGCGCATCATACTCTTTAGCAAAATCAACCGTCAAACCTGTCAACGCTTCTACACTCACATTATCAAATGATTGCAATGCCTCACGGCACATTGCAACACGTTGCTGACAATCAAAAACAGTATTCTTACGCTGGCTCTCGGCAACACCAATCACCACACGGTCAAATAAGTTTGCACCGCGGCGGATAATGTCCACGTGACCTAGTGTGATTGGGTCAAATGTCCCAGGGTATATAGCAATTTTTTGTTTCATTTGAATATCTTCTCTCATACGATGAACAGTATTGTCTTTCCAGTGAAGCAATCAGCGACTCTTCAACATCCTTTTACTTCATGGCTCGCCTCCATCCCGTCGGCTGCGCTTTACTTCCGTAAAAGGAAGATTGAAGATTCGTTTTGATTGCTTCACTGATCTGCCCACAAAACAATATTATCTACGCCATTATGATCCAACTGGTCCAAAAGCTGCTGTACTGTTTCACCAGAAGGTACAACACAATCAGGATCAATCTCCAACATCGGCATCAACACAAACGCACGATGTCGCATATCATAATGTGGCACCGTCAACCGATCCGTCTGAATTACCCTATCTCCATATAACACAATATCAATATCAATAATCCGTGATGCCCATTTCTCTGCTTGACGCACCCGCCCCATCTGATCTTCAATCGCTTGCAATCGATCTAATAACACTTCTGCAGTTAAATCTGTCTCTACCAGAAGCACAGCGTTGATGTACAGAGGCTGCTTTTCAAACCCTAAAGGCGGGCTCTGATAATAACTCGAACTTTGCCTTAATTCTACCAATTCAAGCGCTGAAATTCGCTTTTTTGCCTCTTTTACCCGCTCTAATGGCTGCGCTAAATTACTGCCAAGAGCGATATAAACCAACATCAAGTATCTCTTTTATTGGCTTTCTTGGGTTTTCTGGGTTTCTTGGACTTGCCCGTTCTTTTCACCAACTTAGCCAACATCTGCTCACGTTCAGCTGGTTTCACCGCCTGAAAACGCTTCCACCATTGATACTCATCCGCATACTCTTCTCCTGCCTTCACGCGCAACTCCAAGAAATCATACGCAGCCCGGAAATAACGATGCGACAATGCGCGGTACACTCGCTTTGTGCGTCGATTCAATAAATGATATTGCAATAACCACACTGAACGCATCATCATTTTTAAACGCTTTGGAATCATCAGCGTTTTCGTTTGCTCACGCAAGGTATATTCAATCGCCGCATGTACCTCTTGATAAAAATGTTCGTGACGACCCTGCTCGTATTGCAATCGTGCTTGCACCGCAGGCCATAACAATACCGCCATCAGAAATCCCGGGTTAATCGATTGACCCTGTTCATAACGCACATCCGTTGCCTGCATGGCTGCTTTGATAAAACTTCTATAAATGGTTTTATCTGCTGCAATCGCTGTATAGGTTGCTGGAAATAACACCCGCATGTAATGATATTTCTCTAGTCGATTAAATGTTACTACCGCATGGCCTTTAAAAAATAATTTCAACACTTCTTCATACAGGCGCGCAGGTGAGACATGCTCCAATAATGGAGCTAACTCTATTAATGGCGATTCCGTTTCTTTCTCAATTTTAAAATTTAATTTTGATGCCAAGCGAATCGCACGCAATAATCGCACGGGATCTTCATGGTAACGTTCAACGGGATCACCAATCATTCGAATCTGACGCTTCTTGATATCTGCCATACCCGCGGTAAAATCCACAACAGAAAAATCTTCAATATTGTAATACAACGCGTTAACCGTAAAATCACGTCGCCAAGCATCCTCTTCGATCGTGCCATAACTATTATCATATTTCACCATCACCGGTGGCGCATCACCATCGAGTGATTTATCTTCAACTTCATCAATAATTTGCTGCTTACTGGAACGGAATGTGCATACCTCTATAATTTCATCGTAATAATGCACATGCACCAATCGAAAACGTCGGCCAATAATGCGGCTGTTACGAAACAACCCACGAATATCTTCTGGATGAGCATCGGTAGCAATATCAAAATCTTTCGGTCGATGCTTCAACAATAAATCACGCACACCACCTCCGACGAGGTAGGCCGCATAACCTGCTTTGTTTAAACGATACAAAACCTTCAACGCATTGGGGCTGATGTGTTGTCGTGAAATTTTATGTTGTCGGCGAGAAATGACCAGCGGCTGCGACGCTCCACCTCGATGGAACCAGCCTTTCATGCGCCCAATGAAATTCGTCTGCAAAGCAACTCCTTAAAAGTCGATATTCTATCATTGATTTACCTCGATTAGAAATAGAGTAACGTAAGACCATCGGTGAGTCTTAAACGTCCTTTTACTTCATGAGTAGTTACAGAATGCCCCACGGCTGCTATAGTTGATAATATGGACAAAACGATACAGATAATTGGCTATGCTTGCGAACTCGGGACCACCCTTGCTGGTGGCAGCGAAGGCCCACTGGTATTACAACAGTCTCCCTACCAAAAAGAACTTTCTGACAATCTGCACTGGCACAAGATCATCTCATCGCATTCACCAAAACGCCAACTCGATGCACTGGATGAGATTCGCTATTGCTGCCAAGATTTAGCAAATATCACTTCTGAGCTAACCCATCAACAACAACCCTTTGTGGTCGTCGGTGGCGATCACAGTTCTGCCATCGGCACCTGGAGCGGTGTTGCAACTGCTTCTAAAAAACCACTCGGTTTAATTTGGGTAGATGCGCATCTAGACAGCCACACTCCAGAGACCAGCAAAACAAAAAGTATCCACGGCATGCCTGCGGCCACACTACTAGGCTACGGTGATAGTAAACTCACGACAATCTTATCGGATCAAGCTAAAATCAAACCTGAGAACATTGTGTTTATAGGCATTCGCAGCTTTCAATCTGCAGAGCAGGAATTGCTTGAAAAGCTTGGTGTTAAAATATTCTATATGGATGATGTGAAACAACAAGGGTTACAGCCCATCCTGCAACAAACTCTCGCTTACTTAAACAAAAAAGACCTTACTATAGGCATGACATTGGATCTTGATGCAATTGATCCACAAGATGCGCCGGCAGTCGCAGTTGCCGAACATGATGGTATACGGGCTACAGAATTATTAGAATCATTGGCTTTCTTATGCAATCACGCAAACATAAAAGCACTAGAGATTGCAGAATTCACGCCTTGTCATGATGTCGATCATAAGACTGAGACATTAATTTTTGAGATTATTAGGATAGTTATGACTCTGGGTCCCGTGTCAAGCACGGGATGACTATAAAAATACCGTCATACCCTGGCTTGACCAGGGTATCCATCATTAAACTAGGGAACTCATCTCCTTCAACAGCGCTGCTCTTTCACTAACACACTTCCCACTCAAGGCAAAACCTTGTAATCTTCCTTCTGCATCTTTATACAAAGCCTTTAAATCTTCCCCCGAACCCTCTACCTGCCATTCACCCGCAACACCTTGCTCAGGCGGCAACGCAACGATAGGACATAATGGCGTTTTAATAATAATCGGCATCGGTGGATAGTTGATTTGCTTTTGTTGACCTGCAATTGTCTGCGCTAGCATTCGTGCACACAACAACAATGGTGCCACATATTGTTTTACATGTCCGTCTACTTCAGCACAATCACCTAACGCATATATGTCAGGATCACTCGTTTGCAACCAGCTATTTACCACGACACCACGATTCACTTTTAAACCCGCCGCTTTAGCTAAGTCGACATGTGGTCGCAAACCGATTGCAGAAAACACACCGTCCACTTCAATTTCATTAGCATTAGCCGTCTCTAATATGACTTTATTTTTTCTATGATTAACACTCTCTGCACTGCTGCATAAATGCCAAATGACCCCAGCCTGCTCAAAAGTTTGCTGCACGGCACGCCCAATTGCCTCGGGCACTAAGCGCATTAACGGATACGCATCCAGTGCTACCATCTCTATTTGATAACCCGCATTGACTAAATCATTACAAAACTCACAACCCACCAAGCCAGAACCCATTACGGCGAGGTGTTTCTTGTTCGTTAACCATTGAAGAAAATCTGCATATTCATGCAAGTGATTCACCGACTGAACGTCATCAATCGCATCACCCGAGAGTGGCGGACTGATTTTATCGGCACCGACGGCGAGAATCAGCTTATCGTATGATTGAGTGGTGCCATCAAATTCAATGCACTTATCACTTGTATTTATTTTTGTAACTTTTTTTCCAGAAATGATAGTAGCACTCAGTTGCTCCATCATTTTATCTGGGTCACCCATTGACAGATCATCGGCCGATTTTTTGTGTGTCAGTGCCGTTGATAGTTGGGGCTTTGAATAAAAATGGCCCGGGCTTTGCGTGATCATAGTCAAATTCGATTCTTTATCATGCTTGCGAAATTCCTTGGCAAACATATATCCGGCTAAACCACCTCCAATAATGACAATATTTTGCTTCATGCTATCCCCTTTCTGTGTTATCAAACTGGCGTACCGCTTCAATCATTGCCGCAACATTCTCAATCGGCGTGTCTTTATCGATGCCATGACCTAAATTAAAAATATGTCCGGTCTTATCACCATAAGCTTGCAACAACTCAGTCGTCGCTTGCTGTACCGCTTGTGGCGATGATAACAATACTGCCGGATCTAAATTACCCTGCAATGCTACGCGATCACCGACACGACGCTTTGCACCTGAGATATCAGTACTCCAATCAATGCCTAGAGCATTTGCGCCTGAATCTGCCATCAACTCCAACCATTGGCCACCACCTTTACTAAATAATATGATTGGCACCCGCGTGATTTTTTTTATTTTTTGAATAATTGTTTTCATGGGTTGCAATGAAAATTGCGCGTATGTTTTTTCCGTTAATAAACCACCCCAACTGTCAAACAACATCAATGTTTGTGCACCTGCATTAACTTGCATCAATAAATATTCGACCGTGATATCAATTAATTTATCTAATAGTTGCTGCAATAGATCAGGGCGTTTGTAGAGCATCGCTCGTGGTTTTAAAAATGTTTTACTGCCACTACCTTCTATCATGTAAGTGGCTAGAGTCCATGGACTTCCTGCGAAACCAATCAATGGTACGCGATCATCGAGCTCTTTTACTGTTAACTTAATTGCATCTGCCACGTAACCGAGTTGCTGTTGTACATCGGGAATCTTTAATCTTGCTAAATCTTTTTCATCGCGAATCGGATCTGCAAACATTGGGCCTTCGTTTTTAACGAACGATAAGTTCATTCCCATTGCTTGTGGCACCGTTAAAATATCACTGAAGATAATCGCTGCATCGAGATCGAAACGTTCCAGTGGTTGCAAGGTTGCCTTGCAAGCAAGTTCTGGTGTTTTGCAAAACGTCATAAAATCCGGCACCTGTTGACGCAACGCACGGTATTCAGGCAAATAACGCCCTGCTTGTCGCATCATCCAAATCGGTCGCTTTTCCGTTGATTGACGTTGCAAAGCGCTCAAGAAATCATGTTTTAAATTTGTAGCTGTCATTTAGCCCCTCTAGACATACCTCACAACAACGTCTAGGATATTGAAATGATGTTACAAAATCAATCATTAAAAGCCCTCAATTCCTTCGGTATCGATGTGAAGACACGCTGGCTTGCTCATATTAAGAGCATTGATGAAGCGCAACAACTTTTCCAAGACCCGCAATGGCACGACACCCCTATACTGATCCTCGGCAGTGGCAGCAATGTTCTACTCATCAACGATTTTGACGGGCTGGTTATCAAAAATGAAATCATGGGCATCAAAGAGATCAAACAAGATGACAAGCACGTCTGGTTGCAAATTGGTGCCGGTGAATGTTGGCACGATTTGGTATTGTATTGCCTCGAACACAACTATGCCGGTATCGAAAACTTATCCTTGATTCCTGGCACTGTCGGTGCTGCACCCATGCAAAATATTGGTGCTTATGGTGTCGAATTAGCGTCGGTGTTTGAATCATTACAAGCCGTCAAGCGCTCTGATGGTAGTCTTGAAACTTTTAATAATGAACAATGTCAATTTGCCTATCGCAGTAGCATCTTTAAACGTGAACTTAAAGATCAATACTGCATCTGCACGGCAACATTACGCTTAAACAAGGTGCATGACACATTAGCATTAAATTACGGTCGCATAAAACATACTTTAGAGGAAATGGGAATTGATGAACCTAACATAAAAAACATCAGCGATGCAGTGATTCAAATTCGCCAAAGCAAATTACCCGATCCAAAAAAGATCGGCAATGCCGGTAGTTTTTTTAAGAACCCGCAATTTGCACTCAAGGATTTCGAAGAAATTAAAAAACGGTTTCCAAATATTCCGCGTTTTCCAGGGGAAAATGACACCATTAAAATATCCGCTGCTTGGTTAATTGAAAAAGCAGGCTGGCGAGGCAAACAACTGGGTAAAGCGGCAGTGTACCCACAACATGCGCTGGTGTTAATCAATCAGGATGGCGCCAGTGGCCGCGATATTTTAACATTGGCTGAAAAGATTGAGGCGGATGTTAAGCAGCAATTTAATATTAAACTAGAACCAGAGGTAAATGTTATTTTATGAGTACGCCACACCTAAAACCCTATCAATTTTTAAAACAGCTAGAACAGTTGTCTTTTATCGAGAAAATTTATTTGTATGGCTCACGTGCAAGAGGCGATCATCGCGAGCGCTCCGATATTGATCTCGCCATTGTGTGCCCACAAGCAAGTGACAATGATTGGCTAAAGGTATTAGAGATTATCGAAAATGCCGACACGCTGCTTGAAATTGACTGCCTTCGCTATGATGAACTCAAAGACCCTGTATTTCTTAAAAATATTGACCGTGATAAGATAACACTTTACGAAAGGAAACCATCATGAATGATGCAGAAAAATTACAATATAAAATGAATGCTCTCGGAGATGCACTTGACCGCCTACAAGAAGCTGCTGATGCCAGTCCAGATGATCATGACCTTTATATTGACGCGACTATCAAACGTTTTGAATTCTGTTTTGAGCTATTTTGGAAGACGTTAAAAAAATTACTATTCAAAGAAGGCATTGAAACCACATCCCCTCGTGACACACTCTCAAAAGCATACTCAAACAACTTAATTAAAGATGAAAACCTATGGCTTAACATGATGAAGGATCGCAACCGAAGCTCACATATTTATGATCATGATGCCGCACAACAAATCTATGACGCTATCAAGAAATACTTGCCCATCATGCAACAAACGTATCAATCCATAAAAAAGGATGATTAACAAGAATGAGAGTTTTGTGATGTTACTGACTCAGCTTCCGACTCAGACTCACCACTCTCTATACACGCATAACTAGAAACGGTAGTGAAAAATCTACGCTTTATCACAACAGGTTCTTTGGGGTTATTAGGAATAGCAACCGTTACACACAGGGGGGTTTTTAACACTCTCATCAAGGCAATTAATTCCCATAACTCATTTGGCAATGCAGGCAATATACCTGCTGCAACTGCCGCGCCATCTTCCGGGTTATTCAGGCGTTGGATTCTGTAAGCAATCAGCATCAATACTCGCAATAGAGTTCTTTCTTCAGGAGTGATGTTGCCACCCCTTATTCTATGCTTCTTTTTAGATTCTTTAATATCAACAACAGAATGATGCTCATAATGTTGTTGCTGGTAAGACTCGATAATTGGTCGCAATGGTGTACCCGGCGCGAAATGTCGATGTACTGCCAAACGTTTTTCAAGCTCACTCAAGCTATCAAATTGCTCGTCTTTTTCAAAAGTTCTACCTGCAGTTCGTATGACATCATAATTTGCATTTAGAATCACTATATCGTCAGGCAATCCACCTTTGTCGATCAAGTCCACTAATAGATCTTTATTTTCACCTTCATCGACAATATAAGTTAGAGCAGTACAACCCTCAAATGCTTGAGTACCAACTTTTTCCATGCTGCCTAGAATCCTAACACCAGCCAGACTGGTGCAACCTCGAAATGCATCTGCTCCAATCTGAGTAACACAGTGAGGGATTGTGACACTGGTAAGACTAATACAGTTAAAAAACATGTGATCAGCAATCGCAGTCATGCCAGTTCCAAGCCAAACCCTTGCAAGACTCTCACAGCCATAAAACACACCAATACCCGTTGATGTCACACCATCAGGGATTCTAGCGCTCACAAGCGCTTGGCAAGCATAAAACACACAATCCCCGATCACAGCGATGCTATCCGGAAGATCAATAGATTTCAGTTCAGTACAACAGGAAAATGCATAGCCACCCATCGTGATCGCACCTTCTAACAAACGAACACGAGTAATATCGACACGACCATTAAATACATGATTAGCAAGCGAAACCACATTTGCTGGAACAATAACAACCGACTGCTGCCCACTATAAGCCTCTAGACAACCACTTATATGAACCTTAAAACCTGTGGCTGGCATGGACACCCCTCTTTTCTGTACGTTTCGGACATTTGATTTATTATTTGTGCGGATATAGTACAGATATCTTGATTATCAGGCAAGTCTTATCACCTCTACACGCTCACCTACAGTATGGCTGAATAACACTAAGACAATATCAAGGCAGTCAGTAGAGTACAGCTAGAGGTGTCGTTTTTGTGCGGCCCTTGGCCTCCGCTTTTATAGTAGCGACTTCAAAAACTGCCCGGTATAGGATTTCTTACATTTAGCAACGGCTTCTGGGGTACCACTGACGACGATGGTACCGCCGCCATCGCCACCCTCCGGGCCTAAGTCTACGATCCAATCCGCCACCTTTATCACATCTAAATTATGCTCGATAATAATAATCGTATTGCCATGCTCACGCAGACGCATGATCACCTTCAAGAGCTGCTGTATATCATGAAAATGCAGACCCGTGGTTGGCTCGTCTAAAATATACAATGTACTGCCGGTGTCACGTCGTGATAATTCTTTTGCTAATTTAATTCGCTGCGCCTCGCCACCCGATAATGTTGTCGCACTCTGGCCCAAGGTAATATACGACAAACCCACATCGACTAGCGTCTGCAATTTCCGTGCAATCATCGGTACCGCATCAAAAAATTCACGCGCTTGCTCAACCGTCATGCTCAATACCTGATGAATGTTCTTACCCTTGTATTTTACATCCAAGGTTTCGCGATTGTAACGCTGCCCTTTACACACATCACAGGTCACATACACATCCGCCAAGAAATGCATCTCCACCTTAATCAAACCATCGCCTTCACAGGCCTCACAACGCCCGCCCTTAACATTAAAGCTAAAGCGCCCCGGCTTATAACCACGTGTACGTGACTCTGGCGTACCCGCAAACAAATCACGAATCGGCGTAAAAACACCGGTATAAGTAGCAGGATTCGATCGCGGCGTGCGCCCGATCGGGCTCTGATTGATATCCACCACCTTATCCAAATGCTCCAAACCATCGATCGCTTTGTGTTTACCTGCTTGTCGTAACCCCGCATTATTCAGACTGTGTGCCGCCACCGGATACAAGGTATCGTTAATCAAACTCGACTTACCCGAACCCGATACTCCTGTGATACAGGTTAACAAACCAATCGGCATTTCCACTGTGACATTTTTTAAATTATTACAGCACGCACCTTTGATCTTAATCTGTGAACGACAGGTATTCTCCAAACGTTTTTTTGGAATGGCAATGGATTGTTTGCCTGATAAATATTGTCCAGTTAAAGATTTCTTTGACTTAATGATTTGCTGCGGCGTTCCCTGCGCTACAATCTCACCACCGTGTACACCCGCACCAACACCGATATCGATCACATGATCTGCCTGCCGAATCGCTTCCTCATCATGCTCCACCACAATCACCGTATTACCCAAATCACGTAGATGCGTCAGTGTTTTTAACAGGCGTTCATTATCACGCTGATGCAAACCGATCGAAGGCTCATCCAAAATATACATCACACCCACCAAACCAGAACCAATCTGACTCGCTAAACGGATCCGTTGCGCCTCGCCACCCGATAGCGTCTCGGCACTGCGATTTAAGGTTAAATAATTCAACCCCACATTCACCAAAAAACCCAGACGATCATTAATTTCTTTTAAAATTTTAGCGGCAATCTTGCCGCGCTGACCTTTAAGTTTCAAGTCACTAAAAAACTGCTTTGACTCTCCGATTGACAACGCGGTCACTGCAGGCAAATTTTTACGGTTTACAAATACGTTCCGCGCCTGTGTATTCAGCCGTGCGCCCTCACAAGCATCACACGGATGAATGCTTAAATATTTTGCCAGGTCTTCACGCACCTTCTGTGAATCAGTTTCATGGTAGCGTCGCTCCATGTTTGGGATCACACCTTCAAACTTATGTTTGCGTTGCATCTTGGTGCCATTGGTCGAGACATAGGTGAAATTAATTTTTTCTTTGCCACTACCATACAAAATAATTTGCTGAATATCGTCCGGCAAATCTTCATAACAATCATCCACGTCAAAGTCATAGTGTCGCCCTAATGACAACAACAGTTGATAATAATAAACCGTGCGCTTATCCCAACCACGAATTGCACCACTGGCTAAACTCAATTCAGGATGATGCACTACTTTTGCAGGATCAAAGTCCTGTCGCACACCCAGGCCATCACACTTTGAACATGCCCCCACTGGATTATTAAATGAAAACAAACGCGGCTCTAATTCTTGCAGACTGTACCCACATTCAGGACAGGCATAACGCGCAGAAAATACATGCTCCTTGCCATCTTTCTTTTTCATGAAGGCAAGTGTTGCCAAACCATTTGCCATCTGCAAAGCAGTTTCAAACGATTCCGCCAAACGTTGCTGCACATCAGGGCGCACCTTGACACGATCCACAACAACTTCGATGGTATGCTTTTGTCGAAGACTTAATTTTGGCACCTCATCCAATTCCATTAATTTACCATCGATACGCGCACGCACAAAACCTTGCGATTGTAATTTTTTTATCAGGTCGACATACTCACCCTTACGTTCACGCACCACTGGCGCCAAAATCATAATCGCCGTTTCTTCTGGTAATGCCATCACAGTATCTACCATCTGACTGACGGTTTGTGCTTCCAGATCATGATGGTGATCAGGACAACGCGGAATACCAACGCGCGCATACAACAAGCGCAAGTAATCATAAATTTCTGTAATGGTGCCAACAGTCGAGCGTGGGTTGTGTGAAGTCGCTTTCTGTTCGATTGCAATTGCAGGCGACAAGCCTTCGATCAAATCGACGTCAGGTTTTTCCATCATCGATAAAAATTGACGCGCGTAAGAGGATAGGGATTCCACGTAACGGCGTTGACCCTCGGCATAGAGCGTATCAAACGCGAGTGACGATTTACCAGATCCCGACAATCCTGTAATAACAATGAGCTTATCGCGTGGTAAATCCACGTCGATATTCTTTAAATTATGCGTGCGTACACCCCGTAATGAGATCTTGGACATTAATTATTACCTCGAAATTATGACCCTAAAATGTGACCCAGTAGTATACCTGAATTTCATTTGCTATTCCTATAAAAGCTGATATATCCTTACACCTTCAAGAAAGAAAGTAAGGTTAATAAATGCACAAAAATGAAAAATCTGCCGTTGTCTCACTAGCCCTCATTATGGCATTCCGCATGCTGGGGCTGTTTATGATTTTACCGGTTTTTTCCGCCTATGCCGGCGAACTTAAAGGTGCAACACCCACACTAATCGGCGTGGCACTCGGTGTCTACGGATTAACCCAAGCCTGCCTGCAAATGCCCTTCGGCGCCCTATCAGACCGCATCGGCCGTAAACCTATTATTCTCACGGGCCTTTTGCTTTTCGCCATCGGCAGCGCCGTCGCCGCACTCTCAACCAGCATCACAGGCGTTATCATCGGCCGCGCCATTCAAGGTGCCGGTGCCGTTGGCAGCACCGTGCTAGCCATGGTCGCAGACCTAACACGCGATGAACATCGCAGTAAAGCCATGGCCATGATCGGACTGTGCATCGGAATCTCTTTTACGATTGCTATTATCGTTGGGCCTATTCTAAATAGCTGGTGGCATTTAAGCGGACTGTTCTGGACAACCATGGGCTTAGCTTTAATTGGCATGCTACTGACAATCTATGTGCCAACACCGCCGAAATTGGTTGTACATCCCGACTTGGAAGCACGCTCGGGTGTGTTTGAATCCGTGCTATCAAATACACAGTTATTGCGCCTCGACCTCGGCATCGCCTGCCTACACGCTATTTTAACCGCTACTTTTGTCGCTATTCCTATTTTGTTAACACATATTTTAAGGCTGCATGAAGAAGGCCAAATCTTTATGTACTTAGTAGTGTTAGTGGTTAGTTTTATTTTAATGGTGCCATTGATTATCATCGCCGAGAAAAAACGTAAAATGAAAAGTATTTTTAATGGTGCGATTGCAGCAATTGCAGCAAGTCAAATACTACTGTATTTTTTCCATCACTCCGTTTACAGCATCGGTGCATTGCTATTACTTTACTTTACAGCGTTTATCTTATTAGAAGCGTCACTACCCTCACTGGTATCCAAGATCTCGCCGATTCGCAACAAAGGTACAGCGATGGGTGTGTATTCCACCTCGCAATTTTTTGGCATCTTTGTCGGTGGTATTGTAGGCGGCGCCTTATTTGGACATTATGGGCTAAAGGGTGTGTTTGTTTTTTCAATCATCGTCGCAGCCATTTGGCTGATCACTGCAGTGACCATGAAACAACCACCCTATCTATCAACCATCATTATCAGCCCACCCAGCACTGCAGACTGCGGTTCAGATCTTTACCACAAACTGCGCAAAATAGCGGGTGTAGCAGAGGTAGCCTTTCTTCCGGATGAGCAATTAGTCTACTTTAAAATTGATAAAAAAATAATTAGTGAGGACGAATTGCGTAATCGCATTGAAACAGGTAATCTTACAGAATCTTTAAAGTGAAAGCAGGAGAAACTCATGGCCAGAGGTGTCAACAAGGTAATATTAATTGGTAATTTAGGTAATGATCCAGAAGTACGCTACACACCGAGTGGCAGTGCCGTTGCCAATATTGTAGTTGCAACAAGCTCTGCTTGGCGCGACAAACAATCAGGAGAACTACAAGAACGCACAGAGTGGCATCGCATTGTGTTTTTCAATCGTCTCGCAGAAATTGTCGGCGAATATCTTCACAAAGGCTCTAAAGTCTACATCGAAGGCAGTTTACGCACGCGCAAATGGCAAGATAAAATGGGAGTAGATCGCTACACTACCGAAATTATTGCAAACGAAATGCAAATGCTAGACAGTCGTGGTACCAACCAAAGTGGTGCTGACAGCAACCAGTTCCAGAAATCACAAGACGCAACACAAACATCTGCTAGCGAACCAACACCTACCACAGAAGATTTCGATGACGACATTCCTTTCTAGTCACAATACACCGCTGGTAGCACCCGGCGTTTTTGATGGCCTGTCTGCTCGCTTGGTACAACAAGCAGGCTTTCAAGCAGTTTATGCGAGTGGTGGCGCAATTTCTCGTAGCTGTGGTTATCCCGATATTGGACTGTTAAGTTTTTCTGAGGTCTGCCAACAACTCGAATACATTGTGAATGCTGTTGATATCCCTGTGATTGCAGATGCTGATACCGGCTTTGGTAACAGTAATAATGTTAAACGTACGATAGAAACTTTTGAAAACATTGGTGTTGCAGCATTACACATAGAAGATCAAGCATACCCAAAACGTTGCGGTCATCTCGAGGGCAAGCAACTCATCGGTGAAGCTGATATGTGCGATAAAATTGCTACGGCAACATCGGCACGCAAAAATTCTGAATTACTCATCATTGCAAGAACCGATGCTATAGCAGTAGAAGATTTTGATGCGGCAATTGCACGCGCGAAAGCTTATGTTAAAGCAGGTGCCGATATGATTTTTGTCGAAGCACCACAAACGGTCGAACAAATTGAGTCCATTGCCAAACAAATTTCTGCACCTAAATTAATTAATATGTTTTACGGCGGCAAAACACCGTTAGTACCAGTCGAGCAGTTGGCTACATGGGACTATCAAATTATTATCATTCCTTCGGATTTGCAACGCGCTGCTATCTTTGCGATGCAGAAAACACTCGCCGCCATTAAACAACACGGCGATAGCAGCAGCATCAAAGAACAACTCACGAGCTTTGACGAACGCGAAAAGATTATCGGTACTGATTCGTATCTTTAGATTGAACAGCACCCAGCAAGTGCTGAGAAACCGTATTGGGTGTTAGTTTTTTGTCGAGTGGATGCGAGAAAAACAACATCCAAATGATAAAGATCGCAATTGCCTTGAAGACTAAGATAGCAGCAATCTCACGCTTTATGTTTGGGCGATTCTTAAGATCCATCACGCTCAATGCGTTTATTGACATGCAAAGTAAGCCATAAACCACACAATAGTGCTACGATTAATGTGCCACCAGTAATAATATAAAACATTAATAACCCCCTTCGTTTTCAATATCGGCAACCGTTAGGCTCGGTTTTTTATGCCAAGTACTATAATACGCAAAAATCTTATATGCCAAAATAACAGCGAGCAGAATAACACCAACATACAGCATAATACCCAGCGAGTAATAACTGGATGTAGCGTTAAATACCGTTAGACTTTGGTTTGGGTTGGTACTCGAAGGCATGATAAATGGGAATAATGTCACACCAACCGCCAGAATCGTACTCGCAACCACCGAGCAACTGAACCAGAAACAGGCGGCACGTGCCCGGATAAAGTTAGCCCACAAGGTAAGCACAATGCCCGCATAAAAAGACATAAGTGGATAATACTTCCAAGGGTACTCATGATAACTCTGTGCCCAAGCGTGTGGCGAGTAAGTGACAATATTACCCAATGGATCAGATGTAGGATGGGCCGGACTGAACTTCAATATGTAACCTGGTAAATCAGTGACAACTAAGATTAATCCAATCGTGAATAACACAAAAACTAACAGCGTAAATATCGTAATCAATTTATGTGACAGTTCACGCAACTCACCCTCAACACGTCTTTGCAAATACGCAGCACCGTGCATAATGATCATAAACAATGAAATGAAGGCGCCCAACCACGCATACCCGCTACTGAGCAAGCCGCCAAAATTACCCGTGTAAAAGCCCCGCATGGAAAAAGAATCAAAATGAAATGGGAACCCTAACAAACAGTTTGCCATGCCAACACCGAACACAACAACCGGTATAAAAGCACTGATAAACAAGGCCACATCCCAGCAACGACGCCACCGATGACTGTCAATTCGTTCACGATAATCAAAACCGGGTGGCCTTAAAAACATCGACCACAACACTGCAAAGAATGCAAAATAAAGTCCTGAGAATGCTGTTGCATAAACTACTGGCCAGACAACGAAGAGCGCACCACCTGCAAACACCAACCAGGTCATGTTGCCATCCCAAGTCGGCATACTTGCCGCCAATGCTAATTTGCGATTTTCTTCTTTACGCAAGAATGGCATGATCAGTGTCATACCAAAATCGAATCCTGCTGTACAAGAATAAATAACAAAGATGCCGCCGATAATGGCCCACCAAATCATTTTTAAAACCGTGTAATCAAACATGTCGTTCTCCTTAACTAATGTATGTTGTTACCTGGCCCAAGCCGCGCATACTTAAACATCAAAAACAGCTCTATACTGATCAATGAAAAATAAAAAACAACAAATGCAATCAGTGTCCACATCGCCATACTGTCTGTAATGGAAGAAACACTGAAGAAGGTCGGTAGATAATAATGCACCGTCCAAGGCTGACGACCCGTTTCTGCCAGAACCCAACCTGCTTCGGCTGCAATATAAGGCAATGGAATTGCAAATAATGCCGCACGTAAAAACCAACGATGGCGGGTGATGGTGTTGCGAAAAATGAGATACAACGCGACAAAAAGTATTAACACCATCAGCCCCCACATCACTAACATGATGCGGAAAGTAAAGAACGCAGTGGCAACATTTGGAATGGCCTTACGCGTGGCTTGCTTCAATTGAGCCGGAGTTGCCTTTAATGGGTCTTTTGCATAGATTTTTTCGAGCAATGCAAAGCCTATATTATGACTGTATTTCTTGAATATTGCTTCCTGTCTTGGAGTGTCGCGACCACCACGAATTTTTTTCAATGCAGCGTAGGCGATT
>JAHZIV010000091.1 GCA_022601255.1 Gammaproteobacteria bacterium | reverse complement strand
GCATGACCTGGTGTGTCTAATAAATTTATCACATGATCTTTGTAGACAAACTGCATCACCGATGTGGTTACAGATATTCCACGTTGCTTTTCCAGCTCCATCCAATCTGATGTGGCATGTCGGTCTGCTTTTCGCCCCTTGACCGTTCCTGCCAACTGAATAGCGCCACCAAATAACAAAAGTTTTTCTGTTAAAGTCGTTTTACCCGCATCGGGATGTGAAATAATTGCAAATGTTTTTCTCATTTAATCCCCTTGTTAAGCATTCTACAGCGCCATCAATGAGTCTTAAACATCCTTTTACTTCATGGCTCGCCTCCATCCCGTCGGCTGCGCTTTACTTCCGTAAAAGGACGCTTTAAGACTCACCTTCTGATGGCCCTACGTTTATCAATCTACTTTGTAATATAAATAACAATAGCCCAACATGATCAACAATAATGGCAGCACCGCCGCCCAAATCGCAGAAAAACTATAGAGCATGGTAATCGGACCAAAGAGTTGGTTAATCATATAAAATGCAAACCCAACCGATAATCCAATAATAAATCGCACCGTCATCGAACTGTCACGCAAAGAGCCAAACACAAACGGTACCGCCAAACAAATCATCAAAATAGAACTAAAAGGCTGCAACAATCGCTTCCAGAGAGAAAACACATAAATATTGGTAATCAAACCCACACGCTTACGATATAAAATACTTTTCGATAACGATACAATCGAATCTTGCTTGATTGCATGTCGATCAAACAATACCATCTTCGGGCGCAAATAAAGCTTCATCACATAGTTCTCTCTACTAGAAGTCACCCGCTTGTCCTGCAAGTGCACCACTCTTGCATTTGCCAACATCCAATTATCACCATGCTCTAACTGGCCTTTTTTCGCTTGAATAACAGACTGTAGACGCTGATGACCGTCTAACTTATAGATCATGACATTATCAATCAAGTGTCGTGACACCACTTTACCGACGCGAATAAAATTATTATTACTGTAAAACCAGACATTATTGAGACTAATTTTTTGCGCCTCATTCTTTAACGCAACGGCTTTAATCTGCTCGGCTTTATTTTGCATGATCGGAGCAACATATTCACCCACGAATGTCATCAAAACAACAACCAGTATGGCTGCTTGCGCTGTCACCCAAGCAATGCGATTGATGGAAATGCCGGAGGCCCGCATGATGGTCAGTTCAGAATGTGACGCTAAACGACCCAAACCAATTAAACAACCCAAAAATCCCACAATTGGAAATACTTCATAAATCCCCGTAGGCGCCTGCATCATCACAACGGTAAAAGCGTTGAATAATGTATAATGGCCATGCCCTACTTGTGAGATCTCATTTGAAAGCCCTATAAAAAGCTCTAACACAAATATCACTAACAGCATCAGCAAGATACTCGATGCGACTACTTTTTGTATGTATCGATTTATGATTTGCATCGTCTAAACCATCCAAAATATGATGCACATAACGCTAGTGCCACCAGCAACATGATCGCATGAGGCCAATAATAGCCCGTGATATAATCCATCTGCCCCTTCGCCATCCATCCTTTATTCAAAAATAAAAAATTCATATAGGCGGCATAAAGCACAATGGCCGGAATAAATTTCGCAAACTTGCCGCTACGCACCTGCACTTTACTCAGCGCAAAACCCGAAAGACCCAGGATCAAAACCGAAATAGGCATCGCAAAAAACCATTGGATCTGAGCATCATACTGATTATTATGCCTTCTGCCCGCCCAAAGCTGAGAAAAGGGTATCTCATAGGGACGATAACGAATATTTTTCGGCACGCTGTCTTGCAAGTTATGTATATAGCGACTAAAACGCGTCTTCTTATAATCCAACCCTTTCAAATCCACTTGATACTGAGTGCCATTCTCTAAAATTGCTGAATGCCCTGTTTGCGGAACATCTGCAATACTCCCTCTTCTTGCAAACACAACATTCCACACCGCATCCGATTTCTCCTTAGCGAGAAAAACATCTTCGAGCGTACTCTTATACCGATCCACTTTATTAGCATAAAATACCGTATTATTAAAATTGCTAAATTTCTTTGGCAATGCATGATCTACCGAAATACTGCTCATCATCTGCATACTCAAGCGCTTACTAATACCATTAAAATACGGTATTACCCACATCACCAAAAATCCCATCACGATAGCAGTAGTCACCACAAAAAACATCGTCACCATCAATAAACGCAATCGACTCACGCCACAAGCAAACAACACATCGAATTCTCGAGAGACATAAAACTTGCCATTCACCGCTAATACCGTCAAAAAACAAGCCAGTGGTAACACATAACCCGCGTAGACAGGAATATGCAACACCAGCATCTGCATGATCATCAATACACCCATATTGCCACCTGTCGCCAAACTAAAAAAGTGCGCCAAAGAGTTAACGATGAAGATCATCAACAACACCGCCAACACAGTCGATATGTATAAAAAATATTCTCTTAAGATGTAGCGATAAATGAGCATGAGTTACTGACAAAGTTCCGTATTTATGAAAAAATGTGATTCTACCAAATTGGGCACTTTATGACATCACAAATCGATTTTTACATACTCGATGAGCCGCATCTTAATGCGTCTGTACATTTTATTACCCGATTAATCGATAAAGCCTACCGACACGGTAATGCGCTGAAAGTGATTGGGGAGACTAGCCTGCTAGCCAAAATCGACCAAGCACTGTGGCAAAATTTTGATTTCATTCCACATCAATTCAACAAAAACACTTCCAGTATCGTGGTGAGCAAGTTATTCGACAAAAAACCGTTTGCCCTCATCAATCTAAATCCTGATAGCATTAAGGAAACAGCCTCTTGGCAACGCGTTATCCATATTATCACCAACGATGAACAACAAAAACTTGCAGCGCGACAGGCGTACCGCTATTATCAACAGTCTGATTTAAACATAAAAACTCATAAAATCAAGGCACTAACCGATGAGAAGCAAGTATCAACCTGATGAAATCGAATCCTACTGGAGTCAGAAATGGGAGCAAAGTGGCTACTTTCAACCTCAGGAAGGCAAGCCAACTAATTACAGCATTATCCTGCCCCCACCTAATGTAACGGGTACGCTACACATGGGTCATGGCTTTCAGCACACCTTGATGGACGCGTTGAGTCGACGCGCACGCATGCAAAATTCCAAAACCTTGTGGCAACCCGGCACAGATCATGCGGGTATTGCCACACAGATGGTGGTTGAACGCCAACTCAGCCAGCAAGGCACGGATCGACACACACTCGGGCGTGATGCCTTTATCGAAAAAGTGTGGCAATGGCAACAACAGTCAGGCACCACCATTACTCAGCAGATGCGCCGCCTCGGAACGTCACCAGATTGGTCACGCGAAAAATTCAGCATGAGCGATGAGATTAATCACGCTACTCATCATGCATTCATCGAACTCTACCAACAAGGACTGATTTACCGCGGTAAACGCTTAGTAAACTGGGATCCTGCTCTCAATACTGCTATCTCAGATCTAGAGGTTGAAAACGAACAGCAAGCAGGCTCGCTATGGCACATTCGATACCCGATAGCAGGATCTAATGAACATCTAATCGTGGCAACCACACGTCCGGAAACCTTACTGGGCGACAGTGCTGTGGCGGTCCACCCGGAAGATGAGCGCTATCAAAAACTGATTGGCAAAAACGTTCAACTGCCTTTGACAGCGCGCGAAATCCCTGTCATAGCAGATGAATATGTGGATCGTGAATTCGGCAGTGGCTGCGTAAAGATCACACCGGCGCACGACTTTAATGATTACGAAATGGGTAAACGCCACGACTTGCCAATGCATAATATCATGCGTTTGGATGCACACCTAAATGATGAAGTCCCAGAAGCTTATCGTGGTCTTGAACGTTTTGAAGCGCGCAAAAAAATTGTCAGTGATCTAGAAAAACTCGATTTGATTGAAAAAATAGAACCGTATACCGTCAGTGTTCCAAAAGGTGATCGCTCGCATGCAATCATTGAGCCACTGCTAACTGATCAGTGGTACATAAAGATGGAGCCACTTGCCAAACCTGCAATAGAAGCGGTACATCAAGGTGAACTTCAGTTTGCACCAAAGAATTGGGATAAAACCTATCTGCAATGGCTGGAGAACATTCAAGACTGGTGTATCAGCCGACAACTGTGGTGGGGACATCGCATACCGATCTGGTATGACGATGCAGGCAATCATTATGTTGGCTTTGACGAACAAGATGCACGCCAACGCAATCAACTCGATGACACCCTCGTGTTGCGTCAAGATGAAGATGTACTCGACACCTGGTTTACGGCATCACTGTGGCCATTCTCCAGTCTTGGCTGGCCAAATAAAAAAGATCCCGCATTAAAAGCATTTTACCCTTCGAATGTCATGGTGACGGGTTTTGATATTATCTTCTTCTGGGTAGCGCGCATGGTCATGATGGGGCTCCATTTCATGGGCAAAGTGCCGTTTAAAGAAGTCTATATTACAGGTCTTATTCGAGATAGCCATGGCCAAAAGATGTCAAAAAGTAAGGGCAATGTACTTGACCCCATCGATGTGATCGACGGCATCGATCTTGAATCACTGATCACGAAGCGCTGTAATGGCCTGATGCAACCGCAAATGATTAACAAAGTAAAACAGCAAACACGCAAAGAATTCCCAGAAGGCATTGCCGCATACGGCACCGATGCCTTACGTTTTACCTATTGTGCACTTGCTACAACAGGGCGTGACATCAACTTTGATATTTCTCGCGCAGAAGGTTATCGCAATTTCTGTAATAAACTGTGGAATGCTGCACGTTTTGTCATCATGAACACAGAAAATAAAAGTCGCTCAAACGAGGCTCATGACCTTAACCTGACGGATAAATGGATTTACAGCGAACTCAGCAAAACAATTCAGCTCGTTAATCAGGCATTTGATAACTACCGTTTCGACAATGCTGCCAATGCTATCTATGATTTTATCTGGAATAAATACTGCGACTGGTACTTAGAATTTAGTAAATGCCAGCCCAATGATTCAACGCGATATACTTTATTAGATGTATTGGAAACTATTTTACGCCTAATACACCCAATCATGCCTTTTATTAGCGAGGCCATTTGGCATAAAGTCGCACCTCTACTGCAACGCATTGATGACAGCATCATGTTGCAGCACTATCCCGAGTCAAATGATTTTAAAGTTGACTCCGATGCCATTGATAAAGTAAATTGGCTGCAAAACTTAATCATTGCCATTCGCAATATACGCGGTGAATTAGGTATTGCGCCTTCGAAGAGAATTACGATTATTCTTAATAACGCAACCGACCAAGATATTCAACGCACCAAAGATTGTGATCTATACATAAAAGCGCTTGCAAGAGTAGACAATATTCAACGACATGAACGCAGTGAAACCACATTAACAGCAACCGCAACAGCATTACTCGACGGCCTTGAAATTCATGTGCCATTGGAAGGACTCATTAATAAGGACGATGAGCTTGCACGCCTTAAAAAAGAAATTGAAAAATTACGCAAAGAGTCTGAGAAATCACACAATAAATTAAACAATACAAGCTATGTTAGCAAGGCGCCTGAAGCGGTGGTTGCCAAGGAACGCGAAAAACTCGACAATGCTCAAAAAAGCCTTGAGAAATTACAACAACAATACCAAGTGATTGAGCGGCTTTAAACAGCTAAGCGATGCCGGGCACAATTAGCAACTTCATGCATTCTAAAGCCTGTGTGTGAATCAAAAATCCTATATCGATAGGTTTTTGAAAACAACACGCCGGGAATGTTCAGCAACCCCAGTATGGCCTTTAAAATGCCTTGTATTCTATTCCGATACTTATTAATTGCAGGGCGCTCCGAGATTTCTTCTACTCTTGCAATCACCTTCCCATGAAGGCTAGCTTTGACCCTCTCAACATCCTCTGGTTGCTTAATTTTTTTTATCTCATCAAACATGATCTGCACAATCTCATTCTTTGCAAGTGTTAATTGCTGCGCTTTCTCAGAATCTTCTTCTGCATCATTCAAACGCCGTATTTCATCATCAAACGCAGCCAAAATTTTATTTTTTAAAAACAAGTAATAATCATCAACAAAAAAAGCATTCACGCCCAAGAGAGATTGCCTAATACTCTCTGCGGTCAATACTTCTTCAGCATTACCCTGCGCCACCCTCTGCTCAATCACAGCATGACACACTCGCAACTGAAACTGATCATACACAATGGTATTGATTCTCTCTATCGGAAATGTTTCTTCATGATAAAGAGCTAACAAGCGTGCATAAATTTTAGATCTACTGACCACCTCATCTAAACTCGACAACGCCACAGGATCATAAAAGTCATCATCCGTTTTTTCATAGGCACCATAATATCTCATTGATGCACGCGGCTGTAATAACTCATCATCTGAAAGTTTTCCAGCTTGAAATAATAGCCTGCTACAGTTCTCGATACCGTACAGATCCATCATATCGCCAATGGATAACTTTTTTTCTCGGCATCTTTTAAGTATATCTTTAAGAAAGTCTTCTGGGATTGCATTAAAATTGTATCTATCTAAAACCCATCTTAAAACATGATCGACGTCACTGATCGTGCCAACTGCGTTACTATCATAAAAATATTTTGTGATTTCTGAGATACTAGTAATAGAGGGCACACCAAAATTTAAAAAAAGATCTCCTAACAATTTCTCCCTGAATGGATCACTATAGTGCTTTGCTAATCCCTCGAAGGTTAATGGTATTGCACAAGATAACCATCCACCAGACAGTTTGAGCTGTTGCTCCATTCGCCTTTTTATATATAACAACACACTATCATAACTATCGCGCTCTTCAAGCAGTTCAAAGAAATCTTTCACCTCAGCATCAGAAATATATTGCGTGATAGATATCCCCTCTCTTGAAAAAAGATACTCCAAGACTCGAGACTGAATATTTTTACCACGATATTGCATCAAATCTGCAAAACCTACAGGCCCACACTCTTCCAATAATTCTTCAAGGTTTTGTTGCCGGGCACCTTCTAGTGCTAATAATTTTTCTTTTTTCTGATCCTTTCTAAATGGCCCCCTAGTTAATAATTGGTGTGCTCGTAAGTATTGTTGTTGTATGCACTGTTTCTGTGACATTATTTGCGATAGGTATAATAGTATTCTACGGTCAATTTTTTCAAATGCACCCAAATGTTTGAAATAATGATCTAACTCCGAGCGGTTGAATTGTTTCTTTTCTACAGCAGGTGAATCAGGTGGTCCATATACTACTTTCATCAGAAATCCAATTTCTTTTTTCACTTTTTCTAGATTAGCATATTGAAATTAAATAGCACAGAATTTGCTGAAAAAATTATCTTAACGGGCAATTATTTGTCGCTCACTGCAATTTATTAAAAAATTCATGTATACGCTGCGTCAGCCAATACGCAGGCCGCCAGGGTAGCCCACCTTTCAAAAATCCCATATGACCGCCATTCTGACTCACATCCAATGTTAGAGTAGGTGACAGCTCTTTAGCCTCTGGCATACTATCGGCTGGGACGAATGGATCATCCATTGCGTGAAATATCATACCGGGATGTTTTACATCTTTTAGATAACGTCGCGAACTGGCATCTTGATAATATTCTTCTACCGTTTGGTAACCAAATGTTGGCGCTGTAATCATTGAATCAAAGTCTCTTACCGTATGCATGTCTTTTAATATCTCACGCTTAATTGGCATCACAAGCCCATCATTAAACTTTATTTCTAATTTTTTCTTTAAGCTACGCAATAGCACATGCTGATAAAAAGGTATTAAATAATCTGATGACTTATCCAACTCAAATGGCATTGATACACTGACGGCTGCACGTAATGGCGAATCGTGATGATGCGCTAAATATCGCATTAAAACATTACCACCCATGGAGAAACCCATCGCAAATATTGGCAGATTGGGGTGACGCCTATTCAGTGTGTCCACCAAAAATTTAAAATCTCCTCTAATGTCACCGCCATCATAAAATGGCGCTAAGCGATTCATACGACCACTACAACTGCGAAAATGCATTGTCACCACCTGCATGCCGTGATCTAAAAAATTACGCATCATTTCTTGTATATAGTGTGAGGCAACGGAGCCTTCAACACCATGCAGCAACACCACTATTGGCGCATCGACTGGCCCAGTCCAAGCGAGATCAATAAAATCACCATCGGGAAGGTTTAATTCTTCCCAACGCAGTGCAACCGGAATTGGCTTTGGAATCACGCTTGCGTAAACAGACTGCATATGTTTATTACGCAGCCACCAAGGTGGTTTGAAATCAAGTGTTTTACCCATCATTCTCCCCTACTTGTTGCTTCAATTTAACGGATTTTGCCAAGTATGAATAGGCAATCGGCACGACGATCAGCGAGAAAAATGTACCAAAAACAAGTCCACCAACAATCACCCAACCAATTTGTTCACGCCCAACAGATCCCGGGCCTGTTGCCAATGCCAATGGTAGTGCACCAAACACCATTGCTGCTGTTGTCATCATTACTGGGCGAAAACGAATTGCCGCACCCTCAAGAATAGCCTGCTGCATGTCTTTGCCCTTCTTACGCAAATCATTTATAAATTGCGTGATCAAGATACCGTGCTTGCTAATCATTCCAATTAACGTCACCAAACCAATTTGAGAATACAAGTTCAATGTTCCACCACCCAACCAAAGCGCAAACAGCCCTCCCACCATGCTTAAAGGTACCGCTAACAAAATAATAAAAGGATCGACAAAACTACCAAATTGCGCAGACAACACTAAGTATATAAATACAAAAGCCAACACCATAATGCTTGCCATACTACCTTCAGATTCGATGTATTGCTCCGCCTTACCCGAAAATGCATAATTAACATTTGGATTTAAAACCGTTGGCAATACTTTCTCGATATGCTCAATCACCTGACTCTCTGTAAACCCAGGGGCCAATATGGCGGTAATGGCACCTGCACGAAGACGATTAAAGTGGCGCAGCGTTCCTTGACCAATACTCGGCGTTAAAGAAATCACACTGGACAGAGGCACCATATTAGGCGGTGAACCAGAATCTGTGTTTGATGATCCAGATGAAAGTGTCGTATCAAAAGGATTGGTTGCAGACACATACAGCTGTTTGACGGCATTAAAGTTACGCAGATCTTCTTTATTCATTTGCACCAAAACTTGATAGCTATAACTTCCTGACTCGACATCCGTCCAATGGTTTCCGCTCATCATCGCACTGACGGTATCTGCGATATCTTGAATATTTACTCCCAGTGCTGCCGCAAGGTCGCGATTAATACTAATTGAATATTGTTGTGAATCAAATTTAAGATTCGTTTGCACATTCAATAGGCCCGCATAATTTCTAAGATTACGCATCATTTTATTGATCGGCCCCAACAGTTCTTGGTAAGCTCCTGTTGTCATAAAGTTCAAGGTGACATCGCTGCCTTGCTCGCCATAATTAACCACATCAGGAATTTGCGCCACTGCTGTTACACCTGGAATTCTGGATAAAATAGGGTTGAGCTTGGCAATGACTTGCTGCGTAGTAATGTGTCGCTCCCCCCAAGGCTTCATCACAGCACGAATCGTGGTTGAACTCACCGCCACCTGGGTTGAAAAATTCTTAATCTGCGGAATTTTATGTAAAATCTTTTCAATGTATTTTGTATATCTATCTGTATATTGCATGCTTGCACCGGTGGGTGAAACAATACCAATATTCATCACCCCATAATCTTCTTGTGGAATAAACTCAGAGTTCATCGTTCTATAAATAATAAATCCAACTGCTGCTACACCAATCAAAATTAAAACGATAATAAAACGAAACTTTAATGCACCTTTTAAAATTGATTGATAAGATTGTGTAATACTATTAAAAACTTTATCAACCCACTGCGATAGACGTGACATCTTTTCTTCAGCCAGCAACACGCGAGAACACATCATTGGCGACAAGGTCAACGCAACAAATCCCGAAATAACCACAGCCGATGCCAAAGTAAATGCGAACTCCTTAAACAACTCTGCATTATAACCCTGAATAAAGCCGATAGGAGCATACACAGCAATCAAGGTAATGCTCATCGCCACCACTGCAAAACCGATTTCTTTACTGCCAGTCAACGCTGCTTGCATAGGCGTCATACCAGCCTCAATATGTCGGTGAATGTTTTCCATCATGACGATAGCATCATCCACCACCAAGCCAATAGCCAACACCATACCTAATAATGACATCGTATTAATGGTAAAACCTAATAGCTTAATAATAAAAAACACACCAATCAAACTAACGGGGATAGTAACGATTGGAATAGACGCTGCACGAAACGACCCTAGAAATAAATACACTACAATCAGCACTAATAATATTGACTCGCCAATAGCAATAAAAGTTTCATTTATAGAGGATTTCAAATAATGCGATAAATCAAAATTGACCGATGCGTGCATGCCAGGCGGCAAAGTTACTTGAAAGTTTTTCATCGCATCAGTGACTTCATTGGCAACCGTAATTGGATTTGCATTCTGCATTGGATCCACCATCAACATAATGCCGTTTTTGCCATTGATCCTCATCGGATAATCATATAAGCCAGTGAAACCCAGATCAACGTTGGCAATATCTTTCATCCGCACTGTTCCAGTTGATGTTTGCTTAACAATGATATTGGCAAACTCTTCAGCATTTTTTAGACGTGTGTTGGATACAATACTGTAAACTCGATTAGGCCCCTGCACAGATCCTGCCGGGAAATAAATATTATTTGCCGTTAGCGCATTCTTGACATCGGTTACGGTAACACCTTCTGCGGCCATCTGCGCCGCATTCAACCAAATCCGCATCGCATAATCACTAGCACCTAACACGCTAACCCAACCCATACCCGGCAACTGATTTAATTTAGGTTGAATATTGCGATTAATAAAATCACGAATAGCCGCTGGCTTCTTATTCGTTGCAGTAAATCCAAGTGCCATAATGGGGTTACCCACGACACCGACATAAACACTCGGTGCCTGAGCATCTGCGGGTAATAATGACTGCTCACCCGACACGGCATCACGCACTTCAGCGGCCTCTGCCTCGAGATCGCCACCCAATAAAAACTGAATCGTGATCGTACTGTAAGAAGTAGTACTGCTGGAAGAAATAAACTGAATATTATCGACTGCTGATAATGCATTCTCAAGCGGAGTTGTTACCTGACTCTCCATGAGTTGCGGGCTGGCGCCATCATAATAGGTGGTTACCGTGACAATGGGCAGCTGCAGTTTTGGGAAAAAACGTATCTCTAACTTCTGGAAACCGATCAAACCGAGCACGACAATGATTAGGCTAAGCACAATAGCTAAAACAGGCTGTCGAATGCATACGTGAGATAGCTTCATCCTTAAAGAAACCCCCTAACCCGTTGGACTACTACTAACGGAAATAATGCTGCCATCATTGAGCTTCTGCTGACCGGCCGTGACAATTTCATCACCCACCGAAAGGCCCGATAGCACCTGCGCACGCCCATTAAGACGCGTGCCCACCTTAATATAAACTTGTGCAGCCTTATTACCAACAACCTTATAGACATAATAACCTTTGACATCAGCCAATATCGCTTGCTCTGGAACCACAATTGCATTTTTCAACACTTCGATCTGCTGCTCCGCATGCACAAACATTCCCGGTTTCAAAAGATTATCTTTATTCGGTACGGTTGCCTGTATTGCAACGGTTCGAGTAGCTTGATTAATGGTAGGAGAAATAAAGTTAACCGTCCCATAAAAAGTTTTGTCGGGGTAGGTGCTCACTTTTATTTTTACGAGCTGATTATTTTTTAATTTTGGCAATAGGTTTTCAGCAATATTATAGTTTGCATGCAATTCATTAAGATTGACCAATGTCACGATTGGATCACCCGCATGCACGAAATCACCCACTTGCACTTGAAATGCACCCAATACACCGCTGAACGGTGCCAACACTTGTTTCTTACTCAATGCAGCTTGCGCACTCTGAACAGCTGCTTGCTTGGTCGCAACATCAGCTTTCAGTGCGTCCAAGTCTTGTTGCGAGATAGCTTGATCCAAAAGCTGCTTGGAGCGATTATATTTTTGTTGTGCTAATTGATAATCCGTAACTGCCTGCTGATACGCAGCTTGAGCCTCGACATTATTCAACTGAATAATCGGCATATCCTTACTGACTTCTGCACCATCACTAAAATTAATTTTACTGACACGACCATCGTCTTCCGAGCTGATCGTCACTTTTCGTATGGCCGACAAACTGCCTAATGCAGGCACCGTGTCGGGGATGGTCTCCGTTCCCACCTTAGTAACATTGACGATAATAGCTTTGTGCGCAGGTTGTTGCCCCACAGATGCCTGAGCCAGTGAAGAGAACATCACTAACCCCATGAAAATAAATAAGAAATTCCTTTTTTTCCACATATGCCTTGGCCGTTTTCAGGTGTACATTATTCGAGTATACCAGATAGGCTATTTTGTAGCATCAACCGTTTTTTCAAACCGTTACCGGCGATATGATATTCAATTTGCTCTAACGAAACCCCCTTAGTTTCTGGCACCCAACGAAAACAAGCATAAAAACCCATAATGGCCACCATCAAAAACCCCAGAAAAGAGAAACATAAACCTGCTCGCTGAACGAAGATAGGAAATAAAAACAACACAACCGCATTGACCAGCCAATTTGATGCAATCACAATTCCCATACCCGTGCCACGCAGGCGCAAGGGTAATATTTCAGCCGGCATTAAAATACCAACGGGTGCCAAACAAACGCCCTGCGATAAAAGAAATCCAATCAAGCCAAATAACGTCAACCATCCCAACCAATGTGCATTTTCTACATGATGGAATGTCCAGGTCATTAGCAACAAACTGGCAATGACTCCAAACAAACCTGCCAACAATAAAGTTCGCCGCCCAACATGATCGATTAAACGTGAAGCTATAATAGTTGATACAACATATGTAAGCCCAATACCAACCGTTGCAATGATGGAGGCCGTAGTAACGCTCACGCCTATCTCTAACAAAATTGTAGGCGTATAATATATCACTGCATTGATACCTATTATCTGAGACACAACTCCTATCAACACACACACCAGCAAAACTTTAAAATAACGCCAATCAAATAAACTCTCAAAATGCTTTTTATTATGTTGCATCAAATTTTTTAAATCATGCAGAATAGTCATCGCTATATCAGGGCCATGTATTTTAACCAATACATCATTTGCATTTTTCTGTCGACCATGAGACATCAACCAGCGTGGGCTTTCTGGCAACCAACACGCGCAACAAGCCAATATCACAGCAGGAAAAACTCCTACCAACATCAATGCGCGCCACATAACAGTTTGCATAAAGAAAGTATTCATCATATATGCAAGCAATATTCCAATATTAATTGCAATGAGATACAAAGTAACTAACAAGCCGCGTTGCTTTTGTTGGCTTATTTCACATATGTATAGTGGTGCCAAGGCGGAACTGGCACCTATCGCCAAACCCAAAATCAAACGACCTAATAATAAGTCTGACACGCTATCGGCTAACGCACACTGTAGCGAACCAAAAACAAACAATAGTGCCGATACTAATAAAATAATTTTGCGACCCAGATGATCACTTAACCTACCAACAAATAATGCACCAAATAAAGCACCCACTGGCATAAATGAAATAATTAATCCGGACTGAGTGTCATTGATAAAGAATTCTTTTTTTATGTAAGGTAGTGCACCTGATATGATACCAGCGTCATAGCCAAACAATAATCCAGCCAATGAACATGCAAAGACAAAATAATAAATATTCATGGAAAACAATATTAACACAGTGTTATTACTAGCTAAAGCGTTATAACTGTAAAACAAAAAAATGTGCGTCTTCACGGCCTTGGTTACCAGGATAATAATCTTTACGAATACCCACCTCAATAAAACCAAACGAACGATATAAAGACTTTGCTGCTTCATTGCTACTACGAACTTCTAAACTAAAACGTTTCGCATGATTCTTTTTTGCAAAATCGATAGAATATTTTAATAAACGATAGCCCAAGCCTTGGCGTTGATGCTGAGGTTCTACACAAATATTTAATAACTGACATTCCTCTAGCTGATACAGTATTACAATAAAACCCAACACCTCTCCATGCGATGATTCAACCAGCCATATATAATAGTCTGCACGCAAACAGTCTTGTAACACGCGCTCAGACCATGAGTATCGCGATGCTGCTCGTGCAATTTTGACTAATACAGGAATATCATTTTTTGTAGCAGAACGAATTTTCACTACTGCAGTCCAAGCATATCTTGCCAGATATTATCCTTTAGCAGAGGGTTATCGATGAGTTGATTGATGGTATGCGCTGAATAAATAACGCTAGCACCGTCTAAATTTTGCAGACAATGTTGATAAAGTGGCTCGCCTAAAATTATCGCGACGTCAAACGCATTAACAGACAACACCTCATCGACGTGGGTAACATATTCACCGCGACAAGTGTTGCTGACTGATTTACCTATTGCAGTCACTAGCGCTGTTGCTTGCTGTAGTGAATGCGTTGCTGTTTGTTTAAAATCAGCAATCAAAATAATCTTTTGTCGCTGTGCTTCAATTTGATAAACAAAAGCAGCCGGCGCTGGTATAGCATCATTCGCTGAGCGCAAACGCCAGCTAGTAATGCCCATTCGATTTAAATATTGTTGTCGCATTTGATTGTCCAATTATTGCTCGACCTGACTTGCTTGAGGGGAGATTATAACAAGAGCAGAACCACAAAAATAGTCAATTAGCGTTATACAGAACTTAACTTCTGATTATTTTATAAAAATAGTGCTCGCCAGTATACTTATATTAACCATGCATAAATCGCAGCAAACCTTGAGCAGCCTCTTGAGCTACCGGCTCCTCTACAGTTGCCTGAATAACTGGACGTGTTGCTGCCAAAAAAGCGCCCAGTACCGCTCTCCTTCCTGCATGCGCTGCCATAATTGCCTGCATCTCAGCTAAGACTGACGGAACTGCGACGACTGGTGCTGCTGGTGCCATCAACATACCAGCTAAAATAACTACCCCCAAGCCAGCTGTAGCTGCAAACAGTGTATTCCCATATTGATCAAGAAAACTTGGCTCTTCCGGTGGCGGAGCCATCATTATTGAGGAAACATATGCCACTGCTGGCATAAGCACCGAAGCAAATAATCCAGAAAAAATAGTATATTTATGCCTATTGAAAAAAGAGGGGGCTGACTCTACTATTTCCTTACCTTCACCAGCAGGATCAATATGCATTTCATCTAATTGAGAATCCACATCTTTAATTAATTCATCTTGAGAAACTTTATCCTTAGCTTCTTCCTGCAACTCCAAATAAATGCTAGAACAAAAGGCCTTCTCTCTCAAAATAGGATCTTTAATTTGTAAAAATGTCTTTTCAGCTGCATTAATATTTCCATTAAAGCACTGTACTTGACCCAATAGCATTCTCACATGGTCCACATCAACATCTTCTGCATGACTATCCACCCACTTTATTAACAATAATTCTGCTTTAGGACTTTGATCTACGGCCATATATGCCTCATACAGCTTACTCAACCAATATTTAGATGATGCCACATCATCACTGCAATCATAACAACACTTCAATACGGGAATTTTTTCAGATAGAGGTATATCACTTCGTAATAAAGCTACAGCATACCGCATAAGTAAACTAACAGTACCCGAAGATAATTCATCATTACCAACATTAGCACAAGCCTCTCTGATTAAACGTCTTGCATCATCTAACTGCTCTCCATTTATTTCTTCCTGAACAATGGAAAAAAATAATTTACTACGAAGTGGTACACTAGCATCATTCAATTGAACAACATCAATTTTGCTCACTTCACTCGCAATCACAGGCAAAAGGGTTTCTGGCTGGTGCTTTTGTTCAATAGAAAAATTAGCTAACTTCTCAAAACCCAGCATGGCTTGTTTTAACCCATCTCTTTCTACTGATGGTAGTGCATCCAGCACCGCCAAATATATTTCTTGGTTGGCTGCATTTATTTTATTGCCTGGTCGAAATACTTCAAAAACCTGATGTAATGAAAAACCTTCAACTGTTTGTATCCAAACTTTAATGCGATCATTTATGGCCTCATTTTTCTTATAGACCTCATCTTTCAAAAACTCTCTTCCCTCGGGAAACCTTTTTTCACCACAAAGAAACTTTGCATGCTCTCCTTGCGCAACATCCAAAAGCCTATTTATTTTTCGCAGGCCAGTAAGAAACCCCTGTTTACTGGTTTCAAAACTTTGATCGTCAGACAAATTTTTAACGAAATTAACAATGCTCACAAGAAATTTATCCTTACTTGCACCGCCATGATAAAATGTTGAATTGACTGCCCGATCAGCATCAGTATACTTCTCATCAATATTTTTTAATGCACGTTCAAGACATTTTTGACGAGCACCTTCGCCAGACAAAAACATTATTGCTTTCTTACCCCAACTAGTTTTCGTAATAATTTTTTTAAATGCAAAAATACCTATAGCAACTGATGGGTTAAGCGTTATAGGCATACCGAAAGGCATAGAAAGACCTACAGTAAAACTATCAGACCAGTTAATAGAGCATTTTGGCCTAGTCACGTGAAAATATTTTGATTTTATTCCTGCTATTCCAACACCACCCTTTGTAGGATTTTTAATTTCACGCACTCTCTGTTCGGCAACTCTTTTAGCCTCTTGCTCATCTATTATTGTAGTAAATCTCCATTGTGGTTGAGCAATAGGATGCTCAGGTACGAAAGCGGGTGAGTCTTCTGTAGCTCTCTCATGGAGTTCTTCTTCAGGAGATTTAGCATCGATTGCCACAGTTTCATCAACTGTTGAGCTAGGTCTAACAGGGCGAACACCTGGAATAAATAGTAATGGATTATATTTAATTTCATTTTTAACTGTTTCAATACCTTCCCCAATTTTTGCCAGTACTTTTGCACCATACATTTTGCGTGGATCAGATGTAGGATGATTATGGAAAAAATCTTCCATAGCCTGGCGCAATTCATTTTTCGATGCATCTCTGTCCACTAAGGCCTGCATTTCCAGCCCTAAGGTATGCATATCTTTTTGATAATTTTCATCCAAATGTAACTCTTGAGATACCCAATGTGCAAACTCACATGTTTTCAAGCCAAATTGTAGTGGAAGAGCCAGTCCATCTAACAAAACCTCTGTACCCATGCTACGCAAAGTAACGCCAAACGAGTTTTGCTCAGCTATATTATTTTTCAAACAAAATGCGACTGTTGGCACAGATCCAATAACATTTAACGCTGGATGTGCACTTCCTGCAACAGACCCCATAAGATAAAACACCCCTCCTGCAACTTCCTCACCTGCTTTTTCTATCATTTTACTAGAAAGTGAAGGTCCTATTATTGCCTGATCACTTTCATTGCTCCGAGCAAGCTCACCTTTTTCTGACAACATATTGGTCACCCCCCCTTATACATTCCATTGGCAATAAATACTTAGCTTAAGTAAAAATCTAATACGCCATTACATATTTATAGTACTTTCTTACAGTGTTGCTACGAATAATTGATAGTCGTTGCTTTTTCCGATTTCGGAAGAGCATTATAACAGGAATGCCTTGGAGCTGCTACGCAGATAATGAACTACTGCTGGCCAAGGCTAATTGATGGCAGTCTAATAAGTACTGCGCATAAGATTGCAATGTGTCGATGCCTGCATCGCAGATCTCAGGCAATTTCTCAGGATGCTCCAATAAAAAACTTTGCAACATCTGCTCTAACAGAGTAGTACGCTGGCGATTCAAACGCATCTGATGACGAAATGCACTTAGCTGTTTTAAGATCGATTTACCAAAGCGCATCACACATAATTGAATTAAGCTGTAACCATGAATCATTTCAAGGCGCTCCATTTCAAACTGAATCGCCAACTCTGTAAAAGGTGCGCTCCCTGCTAACGCGCGCTCATGACACTCAAGATATTGCATCACACCTTCACAAACGGTAGATTGAAGAAATGCACTCGCTTCTAAATCCCAAAAGAATTGTTTATTAAACCACTTTACAAGACTCGTTACATCGCGCTGAAACAATGTATGACGCTGAAAGCCAATATCTGCATAATTTTTTAGGTCTTCAGCAAGATTGCCATAGCCTTGCTGTTGACATCGAGTAGCAGCTTCATTAACCCAACGTGACAAAGGTTCTGTCATCATACTGTTAAGAACACAATGATGTAATAAAAACAATCCAAGTTCATGTGGCTGTGCTCTACTTATCAAACGATTCACAACCTTAGAAAAAATAACCCTAGGCTCAACCATTCGATTTTGATATTGTTGCATTATCATAGGCATCATAATATCCTTATATTTGCAGCTATCTCTTAAGACCTGTAAATTATAACAGTTACGTAACGAAAAGGAAGTCTACCATGCAGCATCGCGTACTCATCGCTGGAGCCGGAAAAATAGGCACTACAATCTCACATTTATTAGCAAGACAAAATCACTATGACATCTTCCTTATTGATAACCATGAAGCTACTAACGATATAAAAGCTATACTCGCTAAATTTGATAACATTCATTACGAACAGTTAGACATTACTAATATCCATGAAAGTTGCAAAATGATTCAAAGAAATAACATACAAACATGTGTCTGTTGCCTTCCATTTCAACTCAATATAGATTTAGCTAAGATCGCGATACAAACAAATATCCATTACTTCAATTTAACTGAGGATGTTGATACCTCTGATACTATAAAGAAATTAGCAACAAATTCTCAAAGCGCTATCGTACAACACTGCGGCGTAGCGCCGGGACTTGTTAACATCATCGCACATGATCTTGCGCAAGATTTTGATGAAGTTGATAGCATAAAATGTCGTGTTGGTGCGCTGCCTGAAAATACGAGTAACGCTTTGCAATACGCGATTACCTGGTCTATTGATGGATTAATCAACGAATGCTGCAATGCATGCCCTGCTATTGAGCAGTCTGAATTAGTCGACTTAAAACCTATGAGCAACCTTGAAGAAATTCAAATTGACGGTGCAAACTATGAAGCCTTTAACACCTCTGGCGGCTTGGGCGATATGATATCACTCTATGAAAATAAAATTAACGAGCTAAATTACAAAACAATTCGTTACCCAGGTCATTGTGATCGCATGAATTTCTTGCTAACAGGTTTAAAGTTAAACCAGTCTCGTGATACGCTTAAGAAAATATTATTAAATGCTATTCCAAGCACAACCCAAGATGTTGTAATCGTCTATGCTTCTGTTTCCGGCAAAAATAATGGAAAACTAGAACGCAAACAGTTTGTAAAAAAATATTACCCTCGAGAGTTTAACGACATTGCTTATTCGGCTATTCAAATAACCACTGCCACAGGACTCTGTAGTGTGCTGGACACTGTCATGACAAATCCATCTGAATATAAAGGCATTACCCACCAGTATGATTTTAAATGGGACACCATACTCAACAATCGCTTTGGAGCAATATTAAAATGAATTTATTAGAAAAACTCGGCATTCTCAACTACACGGATAGTAGCGGCTCAATCGTTTCATATAACCCAACCAATGGTGAGGCTATTGCAAATGTTAATCATACGACTCTTAAAAAATACCAGGAAATAGTTGAACGTGCACAAGTAGCCTTTCAGAAATGGCGTCAAGTCCCCGCCCCCAAACGAGGCGAGCTCATACGCCACATTGCAGATCGTTTACGCGCATGCAAATCTGACCTCGGCAGCCTGGTATCATTAGAAATGGGAAAATCAAAGCAAGAAGGTGATGGCGAAGTACAAGAGATGATTGATATGGCTGATTTTGCTGTTGGTCAATCACGCATGTTGTATGGGAAAACAATGCATTCCGAAAGACCACAACATCGCATGTACGAGCAATGGCAACCATTAGGTGTCAATACAATCATTACTGCCTTTAACTTCCCAGTTGCAGTGTGGGCCTGGAACGCATTCCTAGCCGTTATTTGCGGTAACACCGTTATTTGGAAACCTTCACCCAAAACACCCTTATGCGCCTTAGCAGTACAACATATTTGTGACGAGGTTATGCAGCAACATCAACTAAAAGATATTTTTTCATTATGCATTACAGAGGATTTATCTTTATCAAAAGAAATGGTTGATGATGTACGCATCCCGCTTGTTTCATTTACCGGCTCCTCTAAAGTAGGCATTGAGATTAACCAACGTGTTGCCAAACGTATGGGGCGCTGTCTACTAGAGTGCAGTGGGAATAATGCGCTGATTATCGACGAGTCTGCTAATTTAGATCTAGCATTAATGGCTGTTTTGTTTGGTGCCACCGGCACTTGTGGACAGCGTTGCACCACAACACGTCGTCTTATCATCCATCAAAAACTCTATAAAACAATCACTGAAAAATTAACAAAAGCCTATGCCACTATTAAAATTGGTGATCCACTTGATGAAAAAAATCATATGGGACCACTAATCGATAAAGCCGCCGTTGATACTTACTCAGAAGCTATTGAACGAATAAAAAAACTGGGAGGAAACATACTCTATGGCGGCAATAAAATAGAACGGTCTGGATATTTTGTTGAGCCTACTCTAGTAGAGGCGCATAATGATTGGGACATTGTGCAGCAAGAAACATTTGCACCTATTTTATATTGCATGTCTTTTGATACGATCGAACAAGCAATACAACTACAAAACCAATCGTGTTATGGATTATCTTCTGCATTATTTACTAATAATCTACAACACTCAGAATTATTTTTATCATCACAAGGCAGCGACTGTGGTATTGCTAATATTAATATTGGCACGTCCGGTGCTGAAATCGGCGGTGCATTTGGCGGTGAAAAATTAACTGGCGGTGGTCGTGAAGCAGGCTCTGATGCCTGGAAAACTTATATGCGACGACAGACGAATACAATTAACTGGGGTCATGATTTACCACTTGCTCAAGGAATAACCCATTCACTTGATGTCACTTAGGCAGTAAGTGACAGAGAGAAATTTTAATGCTATCATGCACGACATTTTGAATTTCACGAAAAATATGATGTCAAATAATACCCCTGTCTCAAACACATTCTATCAGTACTTAAGAAGCTTCGGTATTGCTACCGCATGCGCACTAGTAGACACCGGCGTTAATTATGGGCCGTACGTTATTGCAAAACAAAAACAAGCTGGACTTAATGTACCTATTCCTCGCTCACTCAATGAGTATCGTAAACTTTACAATGGCGTTAGAAGTTTTATATTTCCATATATGTTTACTTTGGGATCTGAAAAAGGCATTACTGATGCCGCAAAACTCTTTTTACCTCCAACTAAAACAAGCAACTTTGTGGCAACTGTAATTGCAGGTAGCACAGCAGGCGCTTTTTTTACTCCAGCAGAATATTTAATTGTTCGTAAAGGTCAGCTAGAAACACGCTCGAATCGCTCAATTTCAACTTGGACACTTTTTAGAGGCGAAATAAAGCAAAAAACAGTTATAGGTTTTTTCATGAGCGTGCCTGGGTATCGAAATACGGCCATACGTGAGATAGTCTCAACCACCGTACTTTTTGCAGCACGTGAAGCAGTAGAACAACGCCTTGCAAAAATGACTCCAAAATTTCGTTGCAAAACACCAAATAACTCTAGCACCAATGAGGTGACAGGCAATTATTTAGCATCATTGGCAGCAGGAATAGTATTGGCTCCAATATTAGCATTTGGTGGTCAAATCCCTGGAGTATTTGCTGCAACAGAACAAGGACACGGCATAGCCATGAGTTATCGTGCACTTTGGATATCTCTTCATAATCAGGCAAAAGAACAAAGTATAACGCTCACCAAATTGATTACTCGTGGTTTAGGCTGGCGCTGGCTTACATTAACAGGGACAGTTGCAACTATCGGCATTGTAGATAAAGAACTTGAGGATAGACTACCAAAACGCCCAAGCTTATAATCCTCATCAAGTGTTATTACAATCACACATCATTACGGCACCACACGCATCCGCTCGGGCTATGCAATAGCACTATCGATTACAGCTAGGTTTACAGCTTTAATTGGAATTGCTTGTTATTGGGCGACCAGTCAATTGCCTGGCAATACTGCTGTATTTAAAACTTTTTTAAAACGCGCTTATATCCGTTAAGTAGCGCCCAATAATTAATTGATGAATATTATCCGTGCCTTCATATGTAAATACAGTCTCGAGATTATTCATATGCCGCATCACCTGATACTCTGCACTAATACCATTGGCACCGAGTAAATTACGGCAACTACGTGCAATCTGTAGTGCTTGTTTAGCCGCATTCATCTTCGCCATCGACACCATGACACAAGCTAGCTCATCTTTATCTGCCAGTTGCGCACAACGAAAATTTAATAATTGTGCTTTTTGTATTTCAGTAAAAGCCGACACCAGATCACTTTGTATTAATTGATTTGCCGCCAAGGGCCTATCAAATTGTTTGCGTTGCTTCACATAATCGAGTGTAATATCGTAACATGCCATCGCAGCACCGACGGCACCCCAGGCAATCCCAAAACGCGCCTTCGTCAAACAACTTAATGCTGCAGACAAGCCTTTTTGACTTCCTGGTAATTCATTTTCTTTTGGTATGACACAGTCATCGAAATGCAACTCACCCGTAACAGATGCCCGCATCGATAATTTGTGATGTAATTCTGCCACACTAAAACCCGGCGTACCTTTCTCAACGATAAAACCACGAATACCATCATCGGTATTGGCCCATACAATAGCAATGTCAGCGATAGTGGCATTGGTAATCCAAAGTTTTGAACCATTAAGGACCCAACCATCTTTATGTGGTTTCGCATGCGTTTGCATACTTGCAGGATCCGAGCCTGAGTTGGCTTCCGTCAAACCAAAACAGCCCACCACATCGCCTTGAGCCATTCTAGGTAAATATTTTTGTTTTTGTGCATCACTGCCAAATTGGAAAATAGGATACATACACAGTGAGTTTTGCACCGATACAAAACTGCGTAATCCACTATCACAGCGCTCCAATTCCTGACACACGAGACCATAAGTAATATGACTCGCAGCTGATCCACCATATTCCTTGGGCAAAGTAATCCCATACAGACCCAGATCCGCAAATTGTTTGACTAATTCAGTTGGAAAAACGCCTTGTTCGTAGTATTCGGTGATTTTAGGTTGTACGTGTTGCTCGAGCCACTCACGCAGATTGTCGCGAAACAGCTTCTCTTCTGAGCTATATTCCTGATCTAATAAAAAGAAATCATCCATGAGGACAATTATAGCTTGAAATCGTTTGATGCCAAAGCTTAAAATGATCATTGTCTTTGAGCAGCTCATAGCAACATATAATCAAAAAATGCGTTAGCTGATTTTAGCTTTAAGAAATGTGATCTTGAAACCGCAAGTCGAGCAACGCACGTAAGATTGGGTCATTTTTACAGGATGTGAAAATGAGGAGAAATGAGGCAGGAAGCCGAATTCGACGGCCCAAGATTACGAAGTAAGCGCAGACTGAGGATTGACCATGAGCATTTATTAAAGCTAAAAGCAGAAGCATTTTTTGGAGTAAATATTATAGGAGCAAAACATGACAGACTGTTTATTTTGTAAAATCGCCGCTGGCGATATTGATGCTGACATTATCTACCAAGATGATAAAGTTGTTGCGTTTAAGGATATCAAGCCAAAAGCGCCGCATCACATTCTGATCATCCCACGCAAACATATTGCTACCATCAATGATATTGCTGATGAAGATACCGAATTAGCAGGACATCTACTGCAGACCGCCAAGAAACTCGCAAAAAAACTCGGCGTCGCCGATAACGGCTACCGGCTCGTATTTAACTGCAATAAGGACGGCGGCCAAGAGGTCTATCATATCCATCTACATCTACTCGGTGGACGCGCTCAAAGCTGGCCTCCGGGATAGCCATTCCCTTGTCCGTCTGCTATAGTACCCCGCATGAAAGAGCAAAATTTAACCAGCCTGTATAAACAGATTCTAAGCCAAGTAGACCCAGACCCAAATCGCGAAGGCCTGAAAAATACGCCCAAACGTGCAGCACAGGCAATGGAGTTTCTGACAAAAGGTTATCGTGAGAATCTTGGTGAGATTATTAATGAGGCTATCTTCGAGACCCAAATGGATGAGATGGTGATCGTCAAGGATATCGAACTTTATTCACTCTGTGAGCATCACCTACTGCCCTTTATTGGCAAGTGCCATATTGCTTATATACCGAATGGTAAGGTGTTAGGTCTTTCTAAGCTAGCGCGTATTGTTGAGATGTTTGCACGCCGTTTGCAAATTCAAGAGAATCTCACTCAGCAAATTGCTAACACTATTTTAGAAGTGACCGATGCGAAAGGCGTGGGCGTTATCATTGAAGCAAAACATCTGTGCATGATGATGCGCGGTGTGGAGAAGCAAAATTCCTGCATGACGACATCGATGATGTTGGGACTGTTTCGTAAAGATGATCGCACCCGTAGCGAATTTTTGAGCTTAATTTAACATTGCTAAAAGGACAAACTATGCCAAAACAAAAAAACACATATACAAATCACATTCCTTATATCTTTTGTGCAACAGCCCTACTTATACTAGCAGCAAACGCATCTTCAGAATTTACTGCAGCGACTGACGAAGATTCAATTCCAGAAATCAGCAAACCCATGAAATGGGTTGCCCAACTAGCCAACCATTTATGCAAGACTATAGTACCCGGAGGCACAGGATTTACTGATGTATCAAAGTCAAGCTTTGTCATTGAGGAAGGGAAACGATGGCTATGCTTCGGTGCCAATAGCATTATTAATTGTGTTAACAGTAAAATGACTACACTGAGTGATGACTTGAGTGCCTGGGTAAGCACTACGCCAAAGTGTTGAGAGAGGCGTCTCGGTTAATCTATCCTGCTGCCCCATATGCAGGCTCCTTGCCTTGCATTAACGGATTTTGCCCATCATCATCTCCTGATGAGTAATCACTATCACTATCACTATCATTGCCATCAACATCCACGACAGCGTTGTTAGGACCAGCATGAAACACCCCAGCACCATTCGCTTGTGGTTTTAAATAACAAAGGCAACATGAAGACTTTTGTTCAGCACTCTTCAGCCAAAAAGCTGCAGCCATTAACAATAGCGCTATCGCAATAACCCAACCCTGATTACGATGAAGATAATCTTCATGTGAACTCGGTGTTGGTGTCGTTGCGGGCGTGCTCGTCGTATTTAAAATAAATGTGGTGGCGTTATTGATGAGTGTGTCAATCACAGGCATTATTTTTCTCCTCGTATACGGTAAATACTTGCTCTCGAGAAATGTACTTTAACTGATCACTATAGTCAAGGTAATTCCACTAAAAACAGGTTACCACGAACGCACTTGTTCTCGAACAATCATCTGTTATACTAGCGGGCTGTACGCTTTCATGCCGAGATGGCGGAATTGGTAGACGCACCGGATTCAAAATCCGGCGGTGGCAACATCGTGTGGGTTCAAGTCCCACTCTCGGTACCATATTACTCCCTACATATGTCAACATTGTTACATACTGCTTCTTCGCTAATAAAATCCTTTATGCTAGTATCCTTGCTAAGATTATTTAAACAACCAAAAAGGAAACTTCCATGAAAAAACTACTCACAATCGTCATAACAGGAGCTATTTTTACCTCAATGACTGCATTGGCTGCGCCTGCGCAAAAAATTAAAGCAATTCGATTTGTTAACAAGACGCCAGCACAATTTACTTGCAGCACCTACAAACAAAAACTTTTTGGAAATGAAGCCAGCATTACTTTAAACAAACGTGGAAAACATTCGACTGGCACTATCAAACACATCGGCAAGAATGAATCCTGGTCATGCGAGCCAAAAGCAAAAAAAGGATTTATGACCTACAGCATCAACAGCAAGTTTGCTAACAAGAAGAATGAACTGCTCGTTACTATAGCGCCAATAGGTTAGTGCCAATTGCCAGGCAAGCCTTGCTGCCTGGCAATTTTAAAACAACTGTGATAGAAACGTTTTTGCAGGCACAATAAGAGGCTCTTCACCTTCAAAACAATTTTTATTAACGTATGGCATGTCATAACATACTTGAAAGGCATAGGGCACGTTAAGCTGCTCTTGAAAACGTCGTAAATTTGCACTCAATGACTGATTTGCAGAGTATTTTGCCTCAACCAGAAACCATGGCTCGCCATCACGAGTTACCAGGAAATCCACCTCACGTTTATCTAACGTACGTATATAGTTTAAATCAAAATCACCATATCCCATATCAACCCAAAAATGTACCGCCTTTAACAAATGCGAGGCAACAAAGTTTTCAAACTTCGCACCATTATCTTTTATAAGCGACCAATCCCATAAATATATTTTTGGCTCTTTTACCAATGAACGCGTTACGTTCTTATGCCAAGGCTTAATCAAAAAACAATAATAAAATGAAGATAGCACATCAATCCAACGTACAAGTGTGTCAATTGATACCCCAACTAACTTAGATAAACCGGAATAATTTAATTGTTGTGATGCATAGTTTCTTAAAACATCCACCAGCACATCTAGCTGCTTTAGTTCTTGTATACGAGTGCCATCGCGAATATCTTCTTTCACTAATTGCTCAATACGCAACCGCTGCCAACGATTCGAAAAAGCTTGATTGCTTTTTAAATAAGGCTTTGGATAACCACCAAAATGATATAAATTTTTGAATTTATCATCTGATAACTTTGAGGGATCACGAATAACATTCTCAGGCAGAACAGTTGTAATACACTCAGCTACTGAAAGAGGGTGCATACGATACAAAAAATAACGCCCCATTAAACTATCACCACCACGTTTAAAAATATCTAAACGCGAACTCCCAGTAACTAGAATATGAGTTTTATTCTTATAAAGATCATAAAACCCTTTTAAAAATTGTTTCCAATCTTTATATTTATGCAGCTCATCAAAAATAATAAATAGTTTTGTTTCTCTTAAATCATGCAAACGAGCCTGCTCTGCAATATGATTTGAACCAGCCAATATCATTTGTCGGTGTTCTCGAACATCCCAATTTAAGTACAGTGAGTTGGGGTATGTTTTAGCAACCATCTCACCAACAGTTGTCTTACCCGATTGACGCGGTCCAGCCAGAAATAGCATTAAACTATCGTCAGCAAAATGCCGTTCAATCATATTTTGGTAAAGTCTTTTCATATCGATAATTATACGACATATATGAAGATTATCAAGATAATTTTACGATAAAACTAAT
>JAHZIV010000007.1 GCA_022601255.1 Gammaproteobacteria bacterium | reverse complement strand
GGTTATAAAAAGCTGACTAAAGGTATTAGAATGTTTTCCCTGGTCATTGAGGCGGCTCCAATGGCCAATACAGTGTTAGATCCAGTTGCAGGAGTGACTGGTATGGCAGTCGGTGCTGTCACAGAAAGGCTGTGTGATTATGGTTTATTATCGAGTAAACAGAAAAAACGACATAATGGCACAGTGGCGGATACAAAGAGATCACATCGAAGCTCTAAAAAAACCCGTTAAGAAGACGTGAAGTAAAGCACCAAGCTGGCACGACCTAGTGTTGTGCCTCTTTCGGAGGTGAAGAAACTATGTATGAATTTAATTCTCCTGTAGCAGTTAGGGGTGTTCGAGTACCTTATTCATACCCTTACGCAAGAAAGGGGATTCAAGGAAGTGATCCCTTGCGCGATATAAAACATGTGATGAGGGCGCGAGTAGTTAATGTAAATTCACTTGCGGATTTCATTTTAGATAGTCAGCTATCTCTAAAGCAGATACTCCATAAATCTGATTTATTATTTCGTTCAATAGATGCAGATCGTATGGATTTTCTTAAGTTGTTCCTGAGCATCCCGGGTTGGAATTTTACTCAATTGAACGAACAGTTTGGCATGAGTGTGGCGCATTATGCAGCGACAAAACCCAATAGAGCTTTTTTATTCTACATTCTTTTGGCCAGCAACAATCCAGGTGAATTTTTAAATTCACGTGATCCAGATGGGCTCACTCTGTTAGAGAAAATGCAGAATTCTCAACACCCACTGCTTCCGTATTTGGATTCATTGGTTCATGTTAACTATTCTAAAGTTTGGTTTGCTGAGTGTATGGCTGGTGGTGCCAATGTAGAGCGGGGTGAAGATTTAGTATCAATCTATCCTCTGTTGAAAGGTTTTATTGATCTAGAGGCTCGAACCCCTGCTCATCCACACTTTATGGGTACTGCAGCTGAGGTTACACGATTTTTATTGCCATAGAATAACTCTTTGGATCTCATGTGTTTCGGCCCTGAGTCTGTTGGTGCTGAAACTGAATTTTTTCATTTGGTAAATCAAGAAAAAGTTAATATTATCCATTTTGCACAACAAAGACCATTCCATAACCCTTTCTCAGAAGACAAAGAGAGTGCATTCATTGATTTTTTTATTAAAAGCGTCCGAAAGTTGGGTGCGCCACCTTGTGCTGCAGGAGAAAATGATTATAAGGCTTGTGTGTATGGTCGAAATAGCACCGCTTGTGTTACATTGACAAATTCTCCATTTTCGCTAGATGACTATAACCCTCGTGCAGTCACGGATACGACGCAAAGTATATGCCAGTATTTAAATAACAATATATTGATCGTGAGTGCTGGTAATTACGGTAGAAATACTGATGATGTGGTTAACTTGCATACTATGGATTTAGGCTGTACTCCAGAACAGCTGCGCCACCGTCTTATAGCCACGCGTTTTGATTATTCTGGAAAAAAAGGAGAGCTCCTGTTTCTTGATTGTCATAATTACGGCCCTTCAGTTTACGCAATGGCGGCCACTGCATTTCAGCCAGGTAATTGCACAGAGCACCCATTATGTGTTTCCTTTGGAGGTTACTATGGAACATCCTATGCTGCACCACAGATTTTAGGAGTGGTGATGCAAATAGAGAGTGTGTTGCGTGTTAACAATGTGACTTATTCTGCTGATACGGTAGTGGATATTCTGAATCAAGGGTGTGTCGCTACCACGAGACCAGATTTAGCTAAATGTTTGGTGGATCCGCCTCGCGTGTTTGAAGCCGCAGTAAAATATGCTGAGAAACATAAGCCAACTTCAGGGCCAAAGCCAATTCCTGAAAAGCTTGTGCCTTCATCTAAGAAAGTGGTTTCTCGCAAAAAAGTGCCTAAAAATAAAAAAGTCTCACCCAAGAGGGTGGCCAATAGTAAAGGTGCTATGGATTCTATTGGAGCTGGAATTTATAGTGGTGTTATAAACGGGATGGTTCGTAGCGCTGGAAACTATGTGCGCCAATGCAGCCAACAGAAAGGCCATGATTGGATGGCAGCTGAAGCGCAAGCCCAGGTTGCGATGTTTACGCTTTTATTTACTTTAAGAACAGTAGCGGAACAACAAGATGCTGTGTCTGCGGCGACTGAAGCACTATTATTTTTAACTGTGCAGGGAATGTTTTATGGTTGTGCTAGGGTGTGTCGTGATTTAAGTGAATATACTGCAGGGAAAGGTTATAAGAAGTTGGCTAAAGGCCTTGGAATATTTGCTCAAGTAGTCGAAGCAGTTCCAATGGCCAATACCTTGCTGGATCCGGTTGAGGGTGTAACCGGTATGATAGTAGGTGCTGTCACAGAAAGATTATGTGACCATGGCTTGTTGACTGATAAGAAGCAAAAGCGGAAAAGTGACCCAGTCTCTAAAATAAAAAGGCACGTTAAAAAAGCACGTTAAGAAGGCGCGTGCTCAACTGCATTTTCTAGGATAAAGTAAAGCCCTAGGCCGGCACAAATACTGGCTGCGGCAATAATAAGCGGTAATAGCGTAGAGATGGAAACTAAGATACCACTAAAGAATCCCGTGATAAGCCATGCCAGTGCTAATAGAGTGCTGATGGTTCCTAATACCCAACCTTGATGTTGTGTATCCGATTGATTTGAAATAATGGCAACAAGTGATGTATAGCCGGTACCGATAAAAATAGACACGGGTATTACAAACAACCATTGGAATATGACTGACGTTGTAACGTTGCATCCTAGTAATCCAATGCAGCTGCCGATTAGACTCAGTGTTAATGTAGCCCTGATCGTTAAGAAACGTAATAGCAGTTTATAAATAACCGTTAGTCCAATACACATCCAGACGCCCACATAAGTTGTGTAGAGGCCTATCTGGCTAGGCGTGTAATAAAAGTGATGTGTCAAAATTAAAAAGATGCTTTGGTAGTATTGACTCCAGGCAATTTCTAATAATAAGAACACGACCAGCAACACCCATGCTTTTTTCTGTGTCAGTGCAGTAATAAGCTGCTGGAGTTTTTGTTGAAAGGGAATGTGTGGGGTTAATTTTTCAGTGTGATGTGTTTCATGATATAGACGTAACATTAATAAGATGTTGATAATGGCAAGCCCCATGCCTGCCCAGTAAGGTGTCATTACATTAAACCAACTGACAAGGTGCGCATCTGACAGGTAACCTCCTGCTAAAGGTCCTAGCATCATTGCCAGTGTCATAGCAAATGCAATGAGACTTAAATAGAAGGCCTTTTGTTTGCCGCTGCTGAAGTCTGTAATCGCTGCCTGTGCAATGGGCTGACTGGCACTCGACGCACCAGAAATGAAACGACCGATGATAATAAGAGCAACACTGCGATATAGAATACCAATAATCGGAATTAAAAAACCGACAATGGCGGCTAGCAAGCAATAAAATAAGGTTTTCTTGCGCCCTTTAATATCTGAAAAATGTCCGACAATAGGAGAGAACACAATCATGGCCAGCATCGAAATCGACATGCTAATGCCAAATAAAAAATTGCGTGTCGCTAATGTGTCATGCATCGGTAAAATCGGTGTATTGCCTGGGCCTATCATATATAAGCGTAACAATACAGGTAGCACCAAGAAGTAGCTAAACGAGTCAATAAAGATTAACAATAATAAAGGCGTTAGTTGTTTTAAGTTACCGCGAGACACTGTTATTTCTCGAAGTGTGATGCAATAACAGATGCAATGCATCCCGTTATCTTCTTGCCCATTTCGATCGTCAATGATTCATTCGGTCCATGTATATTAGAGTTTGGGCCAACGACACCAGTAATTAAGAATTGCGCATCTGGAAATATCTCACCGAGCATTCCCATAAAAGGAATGCTGCCGCCTTCGCCTAAGTATGCAGCCGGTTTATCAAAAAATAGTTGTGATGCTTGATCGTTTGCTTTGATCAGCCATTCGCTTAATTCAGGCGAATGCCAGCCTGAGCCACTGTGATCAGGTGTATAAGTGATCTTAGCGCCATACGGTGGATTTTCTGTTAATGCTTGTTGTAAATCTTCTGATGCTTGTTCAGCATCAGTGGTGGGTGGTGTTCGCATGGATAATTTAACGGAAATCTTGGGCAATGTGACATTACCTGCATTTGCAATTTCAGGTAAGCCATCAGCACCGACGACTGATAAAGCAGCACGCCATGTGCGGTTGAGAATCAGTTGCGTAACATCGTTTGAGATTGGCTGTGTGTTGTCTTGCCATGTATATCCTTTATAAAAGCGTTCGCCAATAATATCGGCTGCGTGTTTTGCTTGTTGTTTGCGTTGATCTGGAATATCTGCTTTCAAGCTATCAATCAGCACTTCCGCTTTTTCAGCATTCCAAACACGATCGAGTAGCTGACGTAAAATATCAAATGTACTTGGCACAACGCCGCTGCCGTGACCCGAGTGCAGCCCTTTACGTAATACTTCAATTGAGAGTGTACCGCCGATCACGCCGCGCAACGATGTGGTGCCCCACATCTGATCGAAGTTGGCGCAGCTTGAATCAAGACAAATAACAAGATTGGGATTGCCAATTTTGTCTTTATGTTTTGTTAAGTAATATGGTAGGTCACAGCTACCACTTTCTTCGCTTGCTTCAATAACTACAACACAACGTGCGTGTGGAATTTTTAATTGTTGTAAAGTGGCAATGGCAGTGAGTGTTGCAAATACAGCATAACCGTCATCGGCACCACCTCGACCGTACAGTTTGCCGTCTTGCAGGACGGGTTTCCAAGGACCTTTGTCTTCATCCCAACCTTTCATTTCAGGTTGTTTGTCCATATGACCGTACAGCAAAATGGTTTCATCTTTTTGCCCCGCGATATCGAGCATTAATAATGGTGTGCGACCTTCTTCTTCGAGTAACGTCATCTGCATGCCTTCGATGGGTTGTTGTTCACACCACGTTGTGATGAGTGCCATCGCTTGATCGATATAGCCATTTTTCTTCCATTCAGGATCAAACATGGGGGATTTGCAGGGAATAGCAATATACTCAATCAATCGTGGAATGATGTCTTCATCCCACTTCTTTTCAATATCTGGGTAGGCTTGTTTGAGTTGTTGCTGTGCATCTGTCATCTGAGGCCTCGATCATTTGCTGTGAAGGCTGGCATTTTGGCATTTGAGCGCAATGAAGTCAAAGAGGGTAAAGCTTAGTGGCTAGTTTGATCAATTTGTGGCAGAATCTGTGGCATTTGCAGCGCGCAGCATAATTGATTTACGAGATTTTTAATTTCTTTTGTTCGTCGATACAGGTGAGTTCTTCACAGAAGCGATGTTTGATTTTATCCAGTGTCCTTTGGCAGGACTCAATTTCTTCGGCGGGCATGTCGCGAAATACGCGTTGATGCAGATCATCTGCTTTTGCTCGGATTTGTTTGAGTATGGGTTCGGCTTCTTGTGTGACGAAAATATGTTTGGAGCGTCGATCATTGGGGTCTTGTTGTTTGGAGATCCATTGCCTGTCTTCAAGCCGGTCGAGTATGCGCAGCATATTCTGCGGTTCAATCTCAAGTTTTCGAGCAAGCTCTATTTGGGTGATGCCTGGGAATCGTTTGATTTTCATCAGAGTGCGTCGCTCGATATTGGAAAGGCCAATTTCTTTCATGGCGGCATTAAACATGCGTTTTAGTAGGCAAGAAACATCGCAGATCGAATACTCAATTTCATTAAATTCCATAGGAGGCAGCCTTTTTAAGATTAAATTATCATCAATTATAATGATCACAGGAGGCAAAAGTCAAGAAGGCTCATAGGTGGGCAGATTATAACGGGGGCTCAAATAAGAGTGCAGATGTGTTGGTAAAAAGACGAGGCTAAACGGCTGCGGGGATCCGGCTGCTTCGGCACCCCACCGCTGCGCGGTCGGGGACCCCGCCTCCGCGCCACCTCCTCGCCGTTTCTTATCATTTAAAACGCCCCATAGATGAGCAGACTATAACGAGGGCTGAAATTAGAATGCAGATGTATTGGCAAAGCCTGCTGTTCAGTCATGTGGGTAGTTTGGGATAAGGCAAACAAAAGGTGAATCTTCTATCGTCCTTTTACGGAAGTAAAGCGCAGCGTAGTGGAACGGAGCGAGCCATGAAGTAAAAGGATGTTGAAGAATCACTGTTTGCCTTATCTTTGCACGTCCCATAGATGAGCAGGTTATTTATTTTTCTGGGACGATCAGCCACATAATCAGATAAATCAACAATGCACTACCAAAGCCAAACAGCAGCACTAAGAAAATAACCCGCATCCAAACAGGGTCAATATTGAAGTACTCAGCGAGCCCGCCACAGACACCGGCAATGATGCGTTCTTTGCGTGATCGATAAAGTCGTTTGGGTGGTTGTGATTCGTTCATGATTAATACCTTCTCTAATGGAGTTTAATTGACAAGTATTTATCATAGTGCTAATGTGGCAAGAAATCCACCAGGGATGCAGTGATATGATTTTAAAACGATTTTTAGTGATTTTGTGTTGGGCTGCAGCGTTTTTTGCTGTCATTGCCTGTGCAGATAGTTTCATTATCAAGAACAATACCGATCAAACATTTACTCGTATTATGGTTGCCGACCCATCAGTACACCCCGTCAGCAAGCAGATTTTACCTCATGCTAGCCTCACGATTCAGCTACAAGAGCAGCCAAAATTCAGTATTAAACTAACTACAATGGCTGGCGATGTACTCTCTATCGTTTATGTACAGGGATTTTTATCACCCAGATGTATCGCTGGCAATTTTAATTGCAGCGATTTGTCATTATCTGGAGTGACAATTAACCCATGACCGCGTATAATGGACTTCCGTTTTTATGATAAAACGGAGTTCCCATGACACGATATATTTTCATCACCGGTGGTGTTGTTTCATCATTAGGTAAAGGTATTACATCGGCATCTCTCGGTGCCATACTCGAAGCGCAAGGCCTCAATGTCACGCTCTTAAAACTCGATCCCTATATTAATGTTGATCCAGGTACCATGAGCCCCTTTCAGCACGGTGAGGTATTTGTTACCGAGGATGGTGCGGAGACGGATTTAGATTTAGGACACTACGAGCGTTTTGTCGATACTAAGATGATGAAAAAAAATAATTTTACCACCGGCCGTGTGTATGCCGATGTTATTCGCAAAGAACGTCGTGGGGATTATTTGGGTGGCACGGTTCAGGTCATCCCGCATATCACTGATGAAATTAAACATAAGATTCGCCAAGGTGCAGAAGGTGCTGATATTGCATTGGTTGAAGTGGGTGGTACAGTAGGTGATATTGAATCATTACCTTTTTTAGAAGCAATACGGCAAATGCGTATTGAGCTTGGTACTAAGCAGGTACTTTACATTCATCTAACGTTAGTGCCTTATATAGCAGCATCAGGAGAAACAAAAACAAAACCGACGCAACACTCAGTTAAGGAGTTGCGATCGATCGGTATTCAGCCAGATATACTGGTGTGTCGTTCAGTGCAACCATTGGCAGAAAAAAATCGCAATAAAATTGCTTTGTTTACTAATGTCGAAATAGTGGATGTCATTAGTTTGCCGGATGCGCGTTCTATTTATGAAATTCCTTTGTTATTACGTGATGAAGGTTTGGGTGAGCGTGTTTGTCAGAAATTAGCATTAAACTGTAAGCCTGCTGATTTACAAGAATGGCAGCGTGTGGCGCATTTGCATAAGCATCCCACGCATGCAGTGACGATTGCGATGGTAGGTAAGTACACGGACTATGCGGACAGTTATAAATCTTTAAATGAAGCGCTTATTCATGCAGGCATTCACTGTGATGCTAGAGTGAAGATCGAATATGTTGATTCGGAATCATTGGAAGATAACGGTACTACGGTACTTGAAAAAGTAGATGCTATATTGGTGCCGGGTGGTTTTGGCAACCGCGGTATCGAAGGCAAAATTCTGGCGGCTGAATATGCGCGCAAAAATAATATCCCTTATTTCGGAATTTGTTTGGGATTGCAAATTGCCATTATTGAATTTATGCGGCACGTTGCAAACAAAGAAAATGCAAATAGCACAGAGTTTGATGCAAAAACACCGTATCCAGTGGTGGCGCTTGTGAGTGAATGGGTGACACAGCAGGGGGCGGTTGAGAAGCGTGATAGTGAGAGTGATTTGGGTGGTACGATGCGTTTGGGTGGCCAGGCGTGTTGCTTGGTAAAAGGATCGTTGGCACATCAGTTGTATCAGCAGGACTCGGTTGTCGAGCGCCACCGTCATCGTTATGAGGTAAACAATCAGTATGTTTCAGCACTGGAAAAGGCGGGTATGGTCATTTCTGGGCGGTCGATTGATCAGCAGCTGGTGGAGATGATTGAGTTGCCGAATCACCCCTGGTTTTTGGCGTGTCAGTTTCATCCAGAATTTACTTCTAATCCACGTCAAGGTCATGCTATATTTACGGGCTTCGTTCAAGCGGCATTGAATGCAGCTAAACAGCGGAAACCGCAGCCTGTAACGTCGCTGTGAGCGCCTTCGTCGTTGGCAGAGCCGCACCTCTGTCATTGCGAGCGCCTTCGTCATTGGCAGAGCTGCACCTTCGTCATTGCGAGCGTAGCGAAGCAATCCAGAGATTTGTCGCGATACTCCTCGCAGTGACGAGGTGGTGAGACTAGTAAGAGGAATTAATAAAATGCAATTATGCAATTTTCAAGTGGGGATAGATCAGCCTTTGTTTTTAATGGCTGGGCCCTGTGTTATCGAAAGTGAAGCACTCGTCATGGATGTTGCTTCGCAATTAAAACAAATTACCACAGAATTAAATATTCCGTTTATTTTCAAATCTTCATTCGATAAGGCGAATCGTTCTTCGCACCAAAGTTTTCGTGGGCTAGGTTTAGGGAAAGGCCTGGCTATTTTGCAGAGAGTAAAAGACGAACTTAAAATACCGGTAGTGACGGATGTGCATGAGGATACGCCATTAGCTGAAGTGGCGAGTGTGGTAGATGTCTTGCAAACACCAGCATTTCTATGTCGGCAAACCAACTTTATTCAAAAAGTGGCAGCATGTGGTAAGCCCGTCAATATTAAAAAGGGGCAGTTTTTGGCGCCATGGGATATGCAGCATGTTGTAAAGAAGGCGAAGGCGGTTGGCAACGAACAGATTATGGTGTGTGAGCGTGGCGCTAGTTTTGGTTACAATCAATTGATTTCAGATATGCGTTCGCTGACGATTATGCGCGATACCGGTTGCCCTGTGGTATTCGATGCAACTCATTCTGTGCAGTTGCCTGGTGGTAAGGGTGCTGTTTCAGATGGGCAGCGTGAGTTTGTGCCGACGTTAGCGCGTGCGGCGGTTGCGGTTGGAGTTTCGGGAGTGTTTATGGAAACACATCCGAATCCGGATAAGGCATTAAGTGATGGTCCTAATGCGTGGCCTTTGGATAAGATGCGCAGCTTGCTGCAAACGTTACAACAGTTGGATGCAATTGCAAAGCAAACAATTCAGCAACCAGTAGAGGAAAATGCTCCAGTCTGAATAGCAGATAACAAAGCCAGCGGGATAAGAGTTCATTGAGAGGTAAGTAAAATGGCAGAAATTAGCAAGATATTTGCATATGAAATATTAGATTCACGTGGTAATCCAACCATTGCCGCTCGTGTCACACTGGATACGGGTGCTACCGGTTGGGCGGCTGTTCCTTCGGGTGCATCGACAGGTAAGCGTGAAGCATTAGAATTACGTGACGGTGATAAGCAGCGTTATGGTGGCAAAGGTGTATTAAACGCCATTAATAATGTTAATACTGAAATTCAGGATGCGCTGATAGGCTTTGATCCTTATTTGCAAGAAGAAATCGACAACTGCATGATTGAATTAGATGGTACGGAAAATAAAGAGCGTTTAGGTGCCAATGCAATGTTGGGTGTGTCGTTGGCAGTGGCTTATGCAGCAGCGCATGACTCAGGTCAGCCGCTCTATCGATATCTTGGTGGTGATGGGCCGTTTAATTTGCCGGTGCCGATGATGAATATCATTAATGGTGGTGAACATGCTGATAACAACTTAGATATTCAGGAATTTATGATCTTGCCAGTGGGGGCTCCTAATTTTTCTGAAGCTATTCGTTATGGTGCGGAAACGTTTCATGCCTTAAAGGCGCGCTTGAAACAACAGAAGTTGTCTACTGCGGTTGGTGATGAGGGTGGTTTTGCGCCAGATCTGGCTAATAACGAAAAAGCGTTAGAGCTTATTATGCAGGCGATTCGTGATGTGGGTCTCGAGCCCGGTAAAGATATGTACCTTGGATTGGATTGTGCCAGTTCTGAATTTTATCGTGAAGATCAATATCACTTTGCATCAGAGAAACAACATTTTAATAGCGAGCAGATGATTGATCGCCTTCAGCACTGGGCTGATAATTTTCCAATTATTTCAATTGAAGATGGTTTGGCTGAAGACGATTGGCAAGGTTGGGGATTAATGACGGAACGCTTGGGTGCGCGTGTGCAGTTGGTGGGTGATGACCTGTTTGTCACTAACACGAAGATTCTAGATCAAGGTATTAAGCAACAAGTGGCGAATTCGATATTAGTGAAATTAAATCAGATTGGCACATTAACGGAAACACTGGCGACCATTGGTCTCGCAAAACATTATGATTATGGTGTTGTGATTTCACATCGTTCGGGTGAGACGTCAGACACAACGATTGCAGATTTGGCGGTGGCAACGATGGCAGGTCAAATTAAGACAGGATCGCTGTGTCGTTCGGATCGTGTTGCAAAATACAATCGTTTGTTGGCGATCGCGCACGAGCTGGGTGATCAAGCACCTTATGCAGGTTTGGAGGCATTTAAATGCGTGCAATCATAGTCGCATTAGTTTTATTGTTTTTGTTATTGCAATATGAGTTGTGGTTTTCTAAAGGGGGCGTTCGCACTGCCTGGCATCTGCAAAAAGATATTACGACACAGCAAGCGCAAAATCAAAAATCACAAATGCGAAACAAGGCAGTACGAGCAGACATTACAGATCTGCGTCAAGGTAATCAGGCAGTTGAAGAGCGTGCGCGAAATGAACTGGGTATGGTTAAGAAGGGTGAAACTTTTTATCGGGTAGTAAAGCAATGAATGAAGCAGCACATTACTGGGTAGTGATCCCAGCTGCAGGTGCAAGCACACGTATGAAGTCTGATGTGCCAAAGCAGTATATTTCAATACACAATAAAACTGTTCTGGAGCACGTATTAGAGGTCTTTTTGCAACATCCTTTGGTCTCACGGATTGTCGTTGTGTTGGATGGTGATGATACGCATTGGTCTAAGCTTGAGTGTGCGCAACACCCTAAGGTAATGGTTACGGTGGGCGGCGAGAGTCGGGTGCACTCGGTGTTGAACGGTGTGATGGCGGTTAATCCATTCTCACAGCCGAGTGATTGGGTGATCGTGCATGATGCTGCACGGCCTTGCATGACGCAAGCGGTGTTGGATCGTTTAATAGATGCGGTTAAAGACGGTGAAGTTGGCGGTATTGTGGGTGTGCCTGTTGCCGATACCTTAAAGAAGGTGGCAGATGATTGTATTGAGGCAACGGTTGATCGGGATCATGTTTGGGCGGCACAGACGCCGCAAATGTTTCGTTATCAAGTATTGTGTGATGCTTTGTGTCATGCAATCGATAATGATTTGCCGGTGACTGATGAGGCTTCTGCTATTGAGCATGCGGGTGTACAGCCTAAGATGGTGTTAGGTGATGCGCGTAATATTAAAATAACAACGCCACAAGATTTAAAAATGGCGCAGCAGTTTTTGTGTTGTGCATCTGAGGAATCGTCATGAGAGTGGGTACAGGATATGACTGTCATCGCTTTGGTGATGGGGATCATGTTTTTATTGGTGGCGTTAAAATCCCCTTTGATAAGGGTGTGATTGCACATTCTGATGGTGATGTGTTGCTGCATGCTATTGGTGATGCATTATTGGGGGCGTTAGCGTTGGGTGATTTGGGGCAGCATTTTCCTGATACGGATCCCAGTATTGAGTCGGTTGCCAGTAGTCGTTTGTTAGCAGACATTATGAAATTAGTAGCGGAAAGAAATTACAGGGTGATTAACGTCGATAGCACGGTGATTGCTGAGCGGCCAAGATTAGTAAAGCACTCACAAGAGATGCGAGCTAATATTGCTGAGTTATTAGGGATATCGCTTGAGCAAGTAAGTGTGAAGGCGACTACTAATGAGAAAATGGGTTGGGTTGGTCGTGAGGAAGGGCTCGCCGCAACTGCAACCGTACTGCTGTCTACTACTTAGCCCTCGTTATAGTCTGCTCATCTATGGGACATTTTGAATGATAACGTTCGCTGTGCTGCTCATGTATTGGCGTATACACTGCGCTGCTCGCTCACGTTATCATCCAAACTGCCCGCATAGCTGAACAGCAGGCTTTGCCTATACATCTGCATTCTAATTTCAGCCCTCGTTATAGCCCGCTCATCTATGGGACATTTAAAGATAAGGCAAGCAGAAGGTGAATCTTCAATCGTCCTTTTACGGAAGTAAAGCTATTTACTCCGTAATAAGGAATGGAGCTGGCATCCATGCCGCAACTCTTGTATTTTTGGATAGCCCTGCCCATACGCGCAACGCGACGCTAGTTTGCGTTGCTCCCTGTATGGGCGTTCGCTTTGCGAACCCATGAAGTAAAAGGATGTTGAAGACTCACTGCTTGCCTTATCCCACAACTACCCGCACAGCGGTGGGGTGCCGAAGCAGCCGGATCCCCGCAGCCGTTTAGTCTCGTCGTATTGTGAATGCATCTGCATTCTAATTTGAGCCCTCGTTATATCCTGTCCACTATGGGCTATAATATGGTATGATACTCGGATGCTAAAAATACTATTATCAAATGACGATGGCGTTTATGCCGAAGGATTAAACGTGTTGCTGCAAACACTGCGTGAAGAGGCGCATGTAGATGTGGTAGCGCCAGACCGTAATCGCAGTGGCGCCAGCAATTCATTAACCTTAAGCGTGCCGTTACATGTTAAGCATATTGAAGGCGATCGTATCAGTGTCGAAGGTACGCCGACAGATTGCGTGCACGTGGCTATTACTGGACTGCTGAAAACACCTCCTGACATGGTGATTACCGGTATCAATGAAGGTGCAAATTTAGGTGATGATGTTTGGTATTCGGGCACAGTTGCAGCAGCGATGGAAGGGCGTTTTTTAGGTTTGCCTGCGCTAGCGGTTTCATTAGTGGGGGAGCACTTAAAACATTATCAGACAGCTGCAGATGTAGTGAAGGTGATGTTACAGCGCCTGTTAAAAGATCCCTTACCTGCAAGCACGATTTTGAATATTAATGTGCCTGACGTTCCATTTGAAGAAATTCAAGGCTACGAGGTAACGCGTTTAGGAACGCGTCACTGTGCAGAGCCCACTATTCGGCAGGTAAATCCTCGAGGTCACACAGTTTATTGGGTGGGGCCTGCAGGTGCGGAAGAGGATGCAGGTCCTGGTACTGATTTTCATGCAGTTAAGCACAAGCGCGTTTCTATCACGCCACTGCGTATCGATATCACTCACTATGAAGCGTTTGACCAACTTGCAGGTTGGGTGAAGGGGTTATCTTAGTGATGCGTTCGTGTTTACTTATTTTTTTATGTTTAATGTTGTGGGGTTGCTATAACACCAGCGGACCTTATGCGCCAGTCAGCAGTCTATCCACGGAAGTCTTAAGTACCGATAATCCCAGTAGCACCTATCAAGTAAAATCGGGAGATACCCTATATTCCATCGCCTGGGCTTATGGGCTCGATTATCGTGATTTAGCCAGTATCAACCACCTTCCTGCGGATTATACTATTCATCCGGGTCAGGAGTTGGCCCTTAAACCGTCTGCAGCAAGCTCCCCTGTGAATGCTAAAAACCAGAGTAATATGCCGATTGGAGAGTTGGTCCCCGGCGAATCTGCTAAAAAGGTCCAGCCTGTGCAGCGACCAGCAGTTGTGCTGACGCCACGCCCCGATATCCCTGTCAGTGCTTGGCGCTGGCCCGCTAGAGGTTCGATTGCGCAAGGCTATAGCGCGGGCTCATTAGGCAATAAAGGTGTTGATATTGCGGGTGTTTTGGGTGAGCCGGTATGGGCGGCGGCGCCAGGTGTGGTGGTTTATAGTGGTGCGGGTGTACGTGGTTATGGTAATCTTATCATTATAAAGCACAATAATAGCTATTTAAGTGCATATGCATTTAACCAGCGCTTATTGGTGCATTTGGGAGAGAGGGTTGTTGCGGGGCAAGAGATTGCGCTGATGGGAAGGAACAATGCAGGTAAGACATTGCTGCATTTTGAGATCCGACGTAATGGACAACCTATTAACCCACTCCCCATGTTACGATAAATGTCTTATTGACAAGGATGTTTCAGGGTATGGTTAAAAAGAAAAAAACCTCTATTCATGCCGCAGAGCAAAAGATCATTTTTGCTCGATCGAAAAAAGCAGCAAAAAAACCTGAAACAAAACCTGCAAAAAAGACTGCGAAAAAATCCACAAAAAAATCGACAAAAAAAACAGAACAAGAAGAGCTTGAAACATTTGCGGCGGCTGTTGATGCAACTGAACCTGAAGAGCTGGAACCTAGTGCAGGGCTAGACCCCACGCAAATTTATCTAAAAGAGTTGGGTTATCAATCACTGCTAACCGCGAAAGATGAAATTAAATTAGGTCGTAAGGTTAAGAAAGGTGATCAAGAGGCACGTAAGCAAATGATCGAATCAAACCTGAGATTGGTTGTTAAGATTGCGCGCCATTATTGTAATCGTGGTTTGGCCTTTTTAGATTTAATTGAAGAAGGTAATTTGGGTTTGATGACAGCAGTTGAAAAGTTCGATACAAAGAGAGGTTTTCGTTTCTCGACTTATGCAACGTGGTGGATTCGACAAACAATTGAACGCGCCATCATGAATCAGAGTCGTACGGTGCGTTTACCCATTCATGTGATTAAAGAGTTAAACGTGTATTTGCGCGCTGCCAAAAAACTCACACAAGAGTTGGATCATGCGCCCAGTCCAGAAGAGATTGGAGAGATGATTGATAAACCAATTGAAGATATTCGACGTGTGTTAAGTTTTGCGCCGAATGCCACCTCGATTGATGTGCCCATTGCAAAAGACAGTCAGAAGACAATCGTTGATACACTTGAAGATGATAATAATACTGACCCTGCTAAATTATTATTGAATGTCGAGTTGGAAGATCATGTGCAACGTTGGTTAGAAAAACTTGATGAGCGTCATCAGGAAGTGATCAAGCGCCGTTTTGGTTTGATGGGACATGAGAAAGGCACGTTAGAGGAAGTAGGCAAGGCGGTTGGTTTAACACGGGAACGTGTGCGTCAATTGCAGATCGATGCGCTCGATCAACTGCGCCAAGTTTTAGAAGCTGAAGGCATTGATGGTGAGTAATAGGTATCAACTAGCGGCCATGAGTGGGTGATTGAACGCCTAAGTGAATTTCGGCTACCGAATGGGGAACGAAATTGAGAACCTTACAAATATTAAGCCGCCCAAATGTAGCGCCATCAATAACCGGTTGGACCAGTGTATTTTTAATTTGTAGACCGTGCGTTATTGACAGATGATAATCGCCTGCCATAAGGTCTTCAGCAGAGACTGTTAGTGGAGTTTGAACGGCCCCATCGAATGTAAAGTAGAAGCTATTATATAATCTCATTGAAAATAGATTATCAGCACCCTCTAGTTTTTCGAGTTTAACAAGATACGTCACCGTTTCTGGTCTAGCTGCGGCTGCTGCAAGTCTCGGCGAGTAACCCCCTTTTTTCTCGGGTACAAATTCTTTAGCACCTAAGCTCGGTGTAAAAGCTTTTTTTGTTGGGGGTGCAGCTGCAGCTGCAGGTTGAGCTGGCGCTACATCGGGTGTCAGTATTAGTTCCCTTACTGCTGCGTTACCGTCAGGTTCTTGTGACCTTCTGCTTCCGGGTGGTGTGATATTTTTCTCTGGTTCGGCGGGAACAGCATCATCCGCGGCAGTATCTTGCGCTGCTGCAGCTGCAGCAGCTTCAGGAGCAAAAAGTCCGGCTGATGCCACCGCGCTTGGTGGGGGGGTTAGTTGTTCTTGGAGAGTATGCAATGATTGCTCTAAGGTTGCAATTTTCTCACGCCCTAAGCGCATCGCTTCTGCAATGCACGCTGGCCAATTTCCCTCTGACTTTGATCTGTAGTGACTGAGCGCTTTAAGCTTTCTTAACAGGGACATAATTTGCATGTTATGGTTTTCATAATGCTCGCAAGCATTAGTGTCTTTAATTTCTGCTCGTAAAGTCGATAGTGCTTGCTCTATGCCCTCCAGCTTGTCTGTAAGGCTTCCCCTTACATCCTTGATTAAGCGCTGTTGTTTTTGCTCTTGTGCTTCGCGTTCAGCGGCCTCTTGCAGTTGTTTTTCCACTCTTTCTGCTTCGCGTTCAGCGGCCTCTTGCAGTTGTTTTTCCACTCTTTCTGCTTCGCGTGCAGCAGCTTCTTGCCTTTGCATCTCTTCTTTTTTGCGACGTTGTGCCTCCCGTTTTCCCTTTTTTGCTTGAGCTTTTTCATGTGCTTCGGCAGCTGCATGTTTTTCATGTAGATCGCGTTTCAAAGTTGTTAACGCTGTCTTGAATTTATCAGTAGTCGTTTGAGTCTCAGCAACATACGCAGAACTGATGAATTCATGTTTAACATTCAGCCTGTCAAGTTTGGTTAGTAGCACCTCTATCTGCTGCAATCGCTCGCTTATTTGATCTGGTGTTTGCAGAGATTGTGTATCGCTCGCTAATAATGCAGTGATTTCCTTTGTAAGTGTGCGAGTGGATTGTTTAATTTTGTCGATTTCACCTGCAATGGTTTGAGAATATTTTTCGTCTGTCAGGCTACAGTGTTGGATGTTGAAAATGGTTGGGGCCATGCTCGGGTACTCAGCTGCGGTTTCAGCAAGATTTCTGAGCGCACCTTCATCTTGCGCTTCTAGTAACTGGACGCAGGTTAGCGGTGATTTCTCTATGAGCACTTCTGCTAGTAGTATCGCGGCGATAAAGCGCCTGTCTTTGATTGCTGCTTCGATGTATGTTGATAGTGCTTTCTTGCTATAGTGTTGATAGACAAATTTTGTAGAGGGCGTGATACAAGTGACAAGTTGTGATATTTTTTGGTGTCCCACAAAACCTGCCATGGTTCTTCCCACTAATGTGCTTTCTTCAGCGCTAAATCGATCCATTGCCCCTACAATCATGGTAAAGCAATTTTCATCATGACTTAGTGATGGCAATGAATTTTTTCCCTGAAAATTAAATTTAATCCCAGTTACTTTAATATATTCTAATACTGCAGATAATAGTGTTGCATCAGTTAGTTTTACTGCAATATCAAATAGTATTGACACGTACCTTCCATCTAAGCTTGTTAAGAAGTCTTCCTTGTTTAAAGCCAATGCAGCGACAATCTGCGGCTCATGTTCAAACAAGGTGGCATTGCAGCGCGAGAGATTTTTAGCTTTAAAGTAAGCCGATATTTTCTGCTCAAAAGCAGATAGATCTGCAGCTGTTTCAGGTGGTAATTTTCCTTGATATAAACATTGACGCACAAGAGCAAGCATTTGTATAAGACTCAGTACACTGTAATTCTCTAACTGAATATCTATTTGCAGCGCTTGTATTTTTGCAATGACTGCTTCTCTGGGGCAAAGGTTGGATAGATTCCAAAGAGGTGATGTGCCTCGTGTTGTGCCTAAGGCACTGCCGGCGAGAATTGCATCAGGCGTACACCATTTGTTGGCCATCTTACGTATGATCATCGGCGGTATATTATTGTCACAGGCAATGTCAATGATGCCTGCTATAGACTCATCTGGCTGTTCCAGCTCAGGACGATCTAATGCGGCATTTAATAAGTCTGTGTCACCATAATATATCAGTGTAAAGAGTGGGGCATTTCCATCTTTTTGGGAACTGTTTAATTCATTAGGGTGTGTTGCTATTCTGTTTCTGAGCCTTGATAGCAATTCGCGTCCCAATGGAGGAGGTGTCATCGAGTGTGTCGCTAGATCACATAGACTCACTATTTGCATTTCTTCAGGTACTTCAAAGCCGAGCTCTAATAGTGCCAGCATGGCAAGCGTATTAAAACATTTTCCATCATGGCAAATAAAATCAAATACTCGTCTACCGCGATCTTTTTGTTGGTGTTTTGCTTTAATCACATCCATATAGAGACGATCGAGTACTGCTGTCTCAAATTGAGGGGGGGTGCGGATTAAGTCTTTTAGTGATCTGGCATATAGACTGTGAGTGTGGCTTAAGGTTTCGTATTGATGCATTGAGTCAAGCAATTCTAATTGAGACGCAGTATCGTTAGAGAGTTCGTATTCGTCTGTCAGCAGAGTCTGAACAAATTCGACGCCTTGTTGACGGCCAAGCTTCTTATGATGACCCATTCTGATAATGGTAGAGACCATATCATGTAACAATTGCGCTATATCGGCTCTGCACTGTTGATTTTTAATGTTTTTTGCCTCACCTGAGAAACGGTGTAATTGTTGGAAAAACTCCATCAGTTGTTCGGCATCCATTGGGACACCTATTTTGATCAGATCTGTGATAAATTGAGCGTACTGTAATGATCGTATGTTATTTCTTACTAAGATAAAACGTGTAAGTTGGTTGAGGCAAATTTGCATGGGGGTGATGCCTTGCGCATCCGCTAGTTCATTGCAATAGGTTCTGATGTCTTCATCTTCAAAGCCAACTTTATTGAATGTTTGTAAGTGGGGGTCGAATAACAGACTCATAAAAACTGTATGTTTGTGTGCTGCTGGGCAAATACTGCCGAAAAATTTCTTTATAATAAAGTGAATGCTATCAGCGTCGAACTCCCTACATGTTAATAAGAGCGCTCCTTCTGCTGAATGAATACGTTTAATGTGTGCTAATAAATTATTAGTTGCATGCGTTAACTTCTCTCTCTCATTAGATTTAATAGAGCTTTTAAAAGTCGAATCGGCCATGCATGCTGCCTGTATTAGAGACATGCCCTTGAAATCCTTTGGCGAAGATTTGATAACCAAATTAACGGCGGTAACAATGGCAGAAAGTGGGACAGGCAATTGATATTTAAGAGCCAAATATAGCGGTGAGATGTTTGCTGTCCTGAGTGGTGCATAGATAGTTAGGGAAAAACTTCCAGCATAGGCTGCAATTGTATTGGTTAAGAAGCTTAAGTTTAGTTCGCAGGCAACCGTAAAGGGTGATAGATATTTTGTTTTACCTGCATTCTTTGGCCTGTCTTCATTCAATAAGTGTGGGTACAGGCGAATGATCCATTCTGCTAATTCTGGTGCCCCTAAGCATAAAATGGCCAGCCCATTAGTTTGTGCTTCGGTGGCCTCTATGGTTTCGGGTCTATAGACCTGTAATTGGTCTCTTAGAGCAGTGGCGATTTTGTCTGGATCCAAACTTGTTTGTAGGTCTTGTAATCGTGCTCGAAATTCATTTTTAAGTTCAGATTGAAGCGCGTGGTCGCTTTTATCTCCCTGATAGATGCTCCAGGCAATATCATATAATGTCCTAGAGGTTTTTTCTGGAGTAGTTCTTATTAAGCCTGCATTACAGGTGGCAATGAAAGCTTTTTCTGCATCTTTTGTTTTTCTCATATCTTTTAGTGCGAGATATATTGCAAGTAGTTCTTCAGCACTATACAGGTTGGTGGCTCCATGGAAGGGCAGTAATAATCGATCAAACCCTTTTGCAAGGACTTGTCTAAGAACATGGTCTCTTGTGGTTTCTGAGGGTAATTGTATGATATTTGTGAGGAGCGCTCTTGCTAGGTTCGCTTGAATATAGAAATCAGGATGCTCTGTTAAGAATTTCTTGATCAGGTCATAGCGATGCAAAGCAACCAATGCTTTGAGTAACATACCTTTCTCACAATGCTCTACCAGTGTCGCATCCAGTTCATATAAGGTAATTGCTAACAGGTAGTGGCAGCTATCTAAAGCACATTGTAAGCTACTTTTTCCGACACAGTTTAACTTTTTGGTCAATGTGGTCTCTGGAAAAACAGCAAGTTTCGATAGGTGTGTCTGCGCCAGTTGTTTCACAGCAGTGGCAGCCTTAAGGGAATCTGAAAAAACCAGTGCCGCTATAATGTCAGCGATAATATCATTGAGTTGTTTTAACGCTGCTCCATCTTCTGCAATTTTAGAAATTAAAAACTCGCAGGCGGTGACGAAAAATTGTAAATGCTCAGTTAAGTGGTCCGCATCATTTTCTAATTGTGTGAGTAATTTTACGTGATAGTGTCCTACTAATATAGTAGGGCTTATTTTAGAGTTTTGGGCCAGTGCAGCATCCAGTGTAGCTGCTTGGTTTGTTTTGGTGATATGCTCCAGTTGAGTTGCCTCTGGTATCATGGCAAATTCGTGTTGAATAATCACATCGGTGACTCTAGAGCAGCTATTTTTTAATAACGTTGGCAGATCTCTTTTTAGAAGTTTCACTCTAATAGCATGCTTGTATTTGTCGATTGAATATTCACAGGCACAGGCAAATAATTCCAGTAATGCTGCATCTTCGTAATCAACTCTTTCATCATAAGCCGCTTCAAATTGTGTTCGCACAGTTTCGGCATCGAGTCTGTGTGGATACAGAGTGTAAAGTGCAAAAGGAGAATGTTCGCCAGTTTGCAGTGGCAACAGATCCAGCTCGGTCTCAAGCTTTCGATGCTCACAGCAGAACGTGGCAATATCAACTCGCCCAAGCTCGCAGGCTCTGGTAAGTGTTGCGGGAAGATTGATATCTTCAATAAAACTACTGGGCATGTGAAGTGTTTTGATGGCGGCGAAGAGTGTTGAAATTATCTCATCTACACCTATTCGAAGCGCTACCTCAAAACAATTCTGGACATCCCTTTTGTCGAGCAGAAATCTCAGTACCTGTCCTTTATCGTGTGTTTGCAGCTGTTTTTGAATGACTGCGCATATTTCAGCTATTTTTGTATCTGCCTGATCACCCCAACAATCTGGGTCAGCAGTGTATGCCAAAATCAATAGAATATATTTAGAAAAATCCATATCAGGATGGGTTTCCAAAAGGGCGCGTAATGCTTGTTTGTCATGACGCTCACCTGCTAGTAAGCAGAGTATTGGTAAGGATGTGAGTGGTATTTGCTTTGCAAGCTCAATAAGTAGTAGATATCTTTCAGATTGTTTAAACTTTGCATCGTGAAGATCTGATGCTGCTAGCATATGCTCAAGTTGAGCTTGAAAATGCTTTTCTGATTGGACGAGTGCATGCTTTGGTGCTGCTGCGGCTGCTGCTTTCGGTACTGCTTTTTTATCAGCACCTGCTGCGGGAGTGCCGTTTCTGCCTTTGCCTTTTTTTGCTTTGCCTTTGCCGTTACCTCGAGCCATAGTATCCCCCTTTGTTGTTTGGAGGCATACTACCAGATTGGGTTTGGCTTTTAAAGGTATCTACTTCATAGCCTTTCGTGGTTAGGAGCTGGCTCCGGGAGCGGGAGCTGCTGTGGCTTCTGCTGCAAGTTGTGTCATTAGCGCAATTTCGCTCTTAATGGCACCGCTCTCATCCATGATTGTGAATGTGATAAAAAAACGCTCTTCTGATACGAGTGCAACACTCTCTCCATCAATTTGTATCTCTGATGCTAATAATAATTGATGTTCGCCATCAGTTAATGCATGACCATTGGTTGTTCTAAATTTAAAATCTTGCAAGCGTAAGATTTTTTCATCTAAGTTCAACTTTATAATATAAGGTTCTACAGACGTAAATTCGAAGAGTAATGGGTTATCTCTGCTGGGTTGCAAGTACACTGGGTAGGTGGTTTTTTTAGGTTTTGGAGTAAAGACTGCAGCACCAGGACTTGGTTCCCATGTTGTGGTTGTGGTGTCTGCTGCAGCTGCATTTTGTTGTGCTCTGAGCTTAGCGATTTCAGCTTGTGCTGCTCTGAGTCTTGCTTCGAGATCTGCTTTTTCGGCAGCTGCTTTATCAGCGGCATCTTTTTGCTCTGCTTCAGCTTGCGCTGCTTTGAGCTTTGCTTCGAGTTCTGCAGCAGCCGTATCTTCTGCTTCTGCTTTAAATTTTCCTTTTGGTGCTTCTCTCGTGCCTTTGGTTGGTTGTGCTCTAGGCTTGGGTTTGCCCTTACCTTCGGTTTTTGGACTTTGATTTGCTGCGGCTTTTAGCTGCTCTCTTTTGACCCTCTCTTGTTCTTCCCTGCGAGCAGCGGCCTCTCGTTGGGTGATTGCATTATGTTTTTCTTTTAGTTGTTGTCTTATTTTGTTTAGCAGATTTTGTAGCTCAGGTACTTTACTGCGCCCTTCCTTCATGGCTGCTTTTACATCGGCATGCCATTTCCCATCAGGCTTGTACTGGAATAATGTTCTAAGAGCAGACGTATGTTCTGCTATGTTTGATTGATATGTCTTGTGGTGCTCCAGAGTTTCCATAGCAGCGATATTCGTCTGTAATGTTTTTAATTCTTTTTCAATTTCCTTCCACCGATCCGTGTAGTCTCTTTTAACGGTGACTTTTTGTTTTTCGAGTGCGGCTTCTTGGCGTGCTTGTTCTTGTCTTTGACGCTCTTCTTCTATTCGCTCAGCTTCTTGTCTAGCTTTTTGCTCGGCTGCTTTTCTTTCACGTTCAGCAGCTTTTTTGTCTGCTTCTGCTTTTCTTTGTTCAGCTTCCTGTTGTTTTCCCCGTGCTATTTCGCTTTTATCTTGTTCGCGTTTTTCTGCGTCATCGATGGCCTGCTGTAAGTCGGCTTTTAATGTTGTTAGTATTTCTTTGGCTTTATTGGCTTTCTGAAAATGTTCTTCCTTGAATTCTGGGTCAAGAAATTCATCATCAAAATCAATCTGCTTTAATTTTTTATAAACCTCTTCTGCAGATCCTTTTTGCGCCTTTAGTGCTTCGACAGTTGCAGTACTTTTATCGGTATCCTGGTATTGTCTATGAAGTTTAGTGGTTTTTTCAATGTTAGCGTGTGTTTCTTTCCGAATTTTTTTAACATGTTTTTCAATTTCTTTTGAGTATAGCCCTTTTCCAAGTAGGTCCTGGTCAGCGATCGTTGATAGTATTTCTTTGATCACTGGAAAATCTTGAGTAGCTGCTAGCATTCCAGCCCTGTCGGCACCATCTTGTTGTTCGAGCAATTTAATCACTGCAAGCTTTGACGTTTGAGCTACTAAGATATTTGCACACAATGCGGCTAATTGAAACGCCCCTCCTTTGGCCGCGTGTTCTATGAATTCTTTGGTGGAAATTGCCTTAAATACAAATTGCAAACTTGGTATTGCACAGTCTTGAAGGAAGGAAAAACTCTTTTCTTGACACCATAATTCAACAACATTTTGGATTGCGGCGCGTTCTCTATCTGTAAATTCGTTCATTACCTTAATCAATGTTGCAAAACAGGCAGCCTGAAGTGTTTTCTTGTGGATGTCTTTTTCTATTAAGATAGCATTACAAAGTGTTAGTAGTGCACCCGTTTGATGGAAATCAAAGTCAATGCCGGTGACTTTAATATAATTCAGTAGCGCTTCCAGCAAGTTTGTGTCGGTATGTTGAATGGCTATTTCAAGAAATGGTCTGATGTGTCTACCTAACAGTCTAGATTCAAAGTCAGCTCGATTTAATGCCAGTGCACAGACAAGCGCTGGATCATCAAGATCTGCTGCTATGCTGACATAATTTATTCCCCGATCGCCAAGACTGTTTGGTGTATTGGTTGTATAGGTTTTAAAATCTTTGACAACCTGAGTTGGAAGCTTGCCCCGGTTTAGGTATTGACGCATAAGGGCAATGATTTGTGCGAAGCTAGTATGGCTGTAGTATGCAATACAAGACTGTTTTTGCACTGTGTGTAGTCTTTTAGAAAAATCTTTCCCAGGGTGTGCTTGCGCAATAAACCACATGGGCGATGAGCCTCCACCTTCCTTTGTTCCTATGGAGAGATCATCAGGTATGCCCCATTTGGCGGCCATTTTAACGACAAGGCGAGGCGAGATATGATGATTGCAGGCAAAGTCTAAGGTTTCTGTGATATTGCCATCGACGGGTGTTAATCCCGGTTGATCTAATAATTTATCGAGTAAGCCCTCAGCACGATATTTAATAAAAACGGCAAGTGGTGTTGACGTTGAGTCTGGGGCACCATTCACTTCATCAGGATGCGTGCGCATTCTCTGTAATAACGTTTCTGTTAGAATGGGTGTTATGGTTGGAGATACCGGTTTGTAAAAAATAAATGAAGATAATTTTTCTATAGAAAATACATCTGCTGGTAGGGCAAATCCGAGCTCAACAAACGCAAGCGTGCTGAGTGTATTGGCTGTGCCGTCGTTGTTGCATGACAACGCAAATAATCGTTGGCCTTCGGCAGATTCGACAGTCAGATCGTCTGCGTGAAACTTTTCTTTGACCGCATGGATAAAAGCTCTAGCTTCAGTGTTTGTGAGGCTTGATACATTTCTTCTGATGAGTGCTTCTAATGTTTGAAGGCTAAACTGTTCATCAAATGTTAATTGATCGAGTAATCTTGCTGCAAACACTAGGTTCTCTTGTACTTCAGCATTTTTTGTTTGTTGGTGGATTCGGTCAAAGAATTGGCGGATCATGGGCATGCCGCGCATCAGGCCAAGTTTAGTATGAAGGTTTTTTCTGATGATTGTAGTGGTTACTGCATCGAGTAACTTGTCGCATGCTGCTTTGCTGTCTGGATGTGTATTATTCGAGTATTGGGTCATATTTTGGAAAAGTTCAATTAATTGTACGGTATTAATCGGTACTTCCATTTTAATCAACTCATGTGCGAACTTGATATATTGTTCAGCGCGGATGGTGTTTTTTCGTGAGTTAAAGTAGGTCATCCGATCAATGCAAAATTGCATTGCAGGCACCGGTTGCTGATTGCAGCTGAAATCTTGAATCTCTTTAGGGGTGAATCCCATGACTAGTAAAATACCCATACCTGGATTACTTAAAGCCGCTGCAAATACCGCTCGCTTTTCTGATACAGGGCATTTCTTGTCATAGAGTTCATCTAAAATAAGATCTATTATTTTGGTGTCACCTGTTTCACAGGCTGCCGTTAGGCCCTTGTCTTCTGGAAAGCGCCTTGTTATTTCGGCCTTGAATCTTTTGGTAATTTTTGAAGCCTGTGTTTTTGTTTTATGGTATAGACTAAGCATTTTTACCGATAAGAAAAAAAGGTGTAGCAGGCAGGTGTCCGTCAATTGCTTAGGATCGAGATTAAGACTATCCGCAGCAGCTTTTTCAGCCATGGTTGTTGTTAGCTCAACATGGTAATAATGTGCTAAATACATCGGTGAGATATCCCCTGTTTTTGTATTGATAGTCAGGGTGATGTTGTTCTCGTATGCTGTTGACAGGATAGCCTCTGCAAGTGATCGGTGTGACAACCCCTGATTACACGCCATTGACAATGGTGTTGAGCATCTTAGTCCTTTTAGGTCTTGAGGTTTTGTATCATTGATTAAAGCAGGGTATCTGTGCAATATCCATTCGGCTAGCTCAGGATTGTCCGCGCACAACAGCCCGAATCCATTTATCCATTCACTATCATTACCAAAGTCTTCTATTTTATAGTCACGCAATTGTGCATAGAGTGTCTCTTTTATGGTTTCTGGATTATGAGCAGCCTCGAGTGTGTATACCTGTGCTCGGAATGCATCCCTAAGTTTGGGTGGGTCACCTTCCATGTGATAGAGTCTTCTGGTAATTTCATATAGCTCAAGTGAGGCTAGCGCTGCAGCTGGTGGCGCCATAGGGAGTTTGGCATCATAAGCGGCATACTCAAACTGTTTTGCTGCGTCTGCTTCTCCAAGTGCTCGTAATGTCGCTGCAATGACGCTTAATTGTTCAGTTCTAAATCCGCTGCTTTTAATGGTTGGTAAGTACAATGTTGCTAGCGCTTTTTGTGTTGGAATTACTTTCAGTAGGCGTTTTCTGACTTCTGGGTTATCAAGATCAGCAATGCTTTGTAGCACTGTACGCGCTAAGATCGTGGGAATATCCATGTCAGGGTTGCGCCTTCTCCATTCTTCAAAAAGGCTCAGATGTTCACTGTCTGTAATCGTTAACAATAGTCGATCTTGTTCGCAGTTATCGGCAAGTGCGGGGAACTCTGATAGTAGTATGATGGCGAAAGGGTAATGATGCGCATCCATTGCAGCTGTAAGACAGTTTCTTCCTGCAAGACTGAGTGGTTTAGTGATATCCGTTTCTGGAAGTTTTGCTAAGGTGGCGTCATTTAAATGTTTTGAATGTATGATTAAGCGTTTTGCTGCCGCTGCTGCATTGGGATTGTCTGAATAGAGCAGCATTGAAAAGATATTTGTGGCTAGTTCCGCAGACATCTCAGATAGGATATCTTCCGGGGCTGTATTGCATAAATATATAAAGATCCTTGTAGATGTTTGTAGCCATTGTTTTTCAATGCGGGTGATTACCGAAATTGATTGGAGCATTTTTTTGGTTTGCTCAATATAATAAGTGAATAATATCAGTGTTAGGAAGGGTGTTTTGTTGTGCGCAACCAAGGCCTTTAGCGCAGCTATGCTCGTGTCTATATTCAATACGCGTTGTATTTTTATACCCGGAATGTTTTTAAGTATGGGTGTTGTGTCTGGTGTTGAATATTCATAAAGTATAATTGCATCATTGACTTTTGCGCAGGTGGGTACTTGTTGCATTTGTGTGGCAAGTGTTGCATGGTCACATTTCTTTGAGATTGCCGTCATAAGATCATCCAACTTATAGCGGCATGCACAGGCATATAGTTGGAGTAGCGTTGAATTGGAGTAATCTTTTTCAGCATCAAAATGGGCATCAAGGTGTTTTTTGAGCGTTGCTGCTTGAAGTGTTTGAGAAGATAGTGCGTATAGGGCTAAAGGTGAGTGAGTGCCAGCCTGTAAAGGCAGTTTTTCTAAATCAATATTGTGTTGATTGTACGTTAGGCAGTCTAGCGCAACATCGACGATGCCAAGTTCACACGCTCGTGTGGTAACGAAAGCAAGATCCATATCGGCTAATAGTTCTCTTGCGGTGTCGTAATAGAGGATTAGATTATGAAATATCTCTATAAAACCTATGTGTCCGTTTCGTAAGGTAATCTGGAAGGCGTTGTCATCTCCTGCTTTTAAGTTCAGTGAATCAAGTGCTGCTTGACTATTAGGGTGTTTGCGCGTGTGTGCTAATAAAGCGAGACAGAGTGTAGTCATTTTTCTCTCTGCAATCTCTGGCGGCCAATAATCGGGGCGTGCTATGTTAGCGAGAGTGAGTGGGGTGCACTCGTTAAAATCAAAATGGGAATGTGCAGCCAATAATGCTTTGATGGCTTGAGTATCATCATGTCGTGCTGCGATATCGATTAATTCAGGTATGGATGTTGTGGGTATTTCCTTCGCCATGTTGAGGAGTGCTTCATAACGCTCGGGTGTGTTTTCTTCAGCGGGAAGAGGCGCAATCATTACCTCAAATTGAGTTTGATTACATTTGGCGGGTGCTTTTAGGGCGGGGCGCTGTTTTGGTGAGGAGGATGTTGGGGCGGGACCTGGAGCTGCGTTGGGAGCAGGTCCTGCTTGTGCAGGTTGTTTATCAGGTTGTGGTTTTCTTCCTGGAGCTTTTTTCTTGCCGCCTCTGCCTTTCTTGCCTTTGCCACCCATAGTATATCCCCTTTTGTTTGTTTGGAGGTATACTACCAGATCGGGTTTGGCTTTTAAAGGTATCTACTTAACGACTGCGTTTTTTTAGTTCAGAGACAGAGTCGGCTTTAAAGATAAGATTAGCGATGTCTTTATGTAATTGTTTGCTAATTTGTGATGTGGAGAATAAGCCTCTCACAAAAGGCTCGCCTTCATCATTGAGTCGGATGACCAATGCATAATGTTGTCGACTGGATTTCATCGTATTGACAATATTACCGACGCGCGCCTGTTGTACGTCATCAATATTAAATGCAATGACATCTTTGGCGGGTACCATCAACATTTTTGCGCTTATTTTACTGCGTTCGATGCGACTGTGCTGCAAGAGTTTAATCGGTTTCTCGCCCAGTAAATCCTCTGTGCTGATGATGCCAATGACATGACGATCTTCATCGGTCACCAGCAGCATGTGTACGCCGTGTAATTTCATTTCGTTGAGCGCGTTATCGATGGTTTCTGATGGTAGGATCGTGTGCGCAGCAACTTGAGAAAAGTCGGTCATTACTGCAAGCGCAGGGTCTTCCATGTGCACCAACTCCTGTTGCTGGTGAAAACGCAGCTTTAAATTGCCACTCGGCATATCGATGGTTGGAATTTGTTCATATTTAGTCATAGTGGATAGATTATAACAAAATATGATAAAGTGCGGTATCACTCGACACATAATTTAGGTAATCATCATGTCAGAAAAACCAGCTTGCACAAAAAAGCATTATGAGATCACGCCAGCAGATTTGCCCTTGTGTTGCCCGATGCCAGACATGCAATTATGGGATGCGCATCCGCGTGTATACTTGCCGATCGAGAAAACAGGCGAGAGCGTTTGCCCCTATTGTGAGGCACATTTTCATTTATCCGAGCACTCCTAATGCAGGCGCCGAATAAAATTCTCGTGGTAGGAGCTTCCTGGGTAGGTGACATGGTCATGTCACAAACTTTATTTAAGACTATTAAGCAGCGTCATGCAGATGTACAGCTTGATGTGTTGGCGCCCGCGTGGAGTCAGCCGGTGTTGGATCGGATGCCGGAGATCTCGCAAAGTTGGGTGGCACCTTTTCGGCATGGGCAATTGCGCTTGTTGGAGCGTTATCGCTTGGCGAAGAAAATTGCCGAACAAAAATATCAGCAAGCTATCCTGTTACCGAATTCATATAAATCTGCTTTGATACCTTTTTTTGCTAAGATTCCGCGTCGTACGGGTTGGTTGGGAGAAAAGCGGTGGGGGTTGTTAACGGATGTGCGCTATTTGGATAAAAAACAATACCCTTTGATGATCCAGCGTTTTGTGGCACTTGGCTTGCCATCGAAGGCGCAGGTGCCAGATCATATCGAGACGCCCAAACTCTCCATCAATCAAGATAATTGCGAACAAACTCTGCGGCGGTTGCAATTATTCCCAGAGGCGGGACCTATTCTAGCGCTGTGTCCGGGTGCTGAGTTTGGGCCATCGAAGCGGTGGCCACAGCATTATTATGCAGCGGTTGCGCAGGAGATGTTGGCGCAGGGTTGGCAGGTATGGTTGTTGGGTACGCAGAAAGACTGTGCAATTACCGATGCTATTAATCGTGATACTGATGGGCGGTGTATCAATTTGGCTGGAAAAACCAGTTTGGGTGATGTGATTGATTTAATGTCACTCGCCACAAAAGTGATCACAAATGACTCAGGTTTGATGCACATAGTCAATGCGGTTGGGCGTGATACGGTGGTGATTTATGGTTCTTCATCACCTGATTTTACACCGCCTCTTTCTAAGCGGGCGCAGATTATCAGGCCTAATATTGACTGTAGCCCTTGTTTTAAGAGAACCTGCCCATTAAAGCACCATAATTGCATGAAAATGATTACGCC
>JAHZIV010000006.1 GCA_022601255.1 Gammaproteobacteria bacterium | reverse complement strand
TTGATTTTATTTAACTTATTTAAGTCACGCCTTAGTATTCAACAACAACGCTTTCGGCACCACACAAGTCCATCAACTTTTCGAGCAACTCACTCTGCGGATTAATATTCCACTGCTCCCCTAGAGAAAACTCCGCCTTCTGATCCGACACGTCATAGCGAATATTCAACGGACAACGGCCTCCACGATAAGGCGTCACCACATCAGGCAAACGTTCTAACAAGGGATCTACCTGCGTTTGTTCTTTTAATTGCAGCACAATACGTTTTGCTAACTGCTGGCGATACCCATCCAAGCTCTGCAAAGACTCCGCTAAAATTCTCACACCGCCATTAAACTTATCTTCTTCAATTGACCCTCGAATCACCAACACCACGTCTTCTTGCAACAACTCACGATGCGCCTCAAACACTTTACTAAACAACGTCACTTCAGTACTGCCAGTATTATCCGCAATGTTCAGTACTGCCATTCGTCGGCCCGATTTGGTTATAATCATTCTTAATGAATTAACCATTCCCGCAATTACCACTTCTTTTTTAGTGCATTGTGCAAGATCTGCAATAAATACCGACACCACATTCATGAGCTCCTGTCGGTACTGATCCATCGGATCCCCCGTCATATAACGACCCAATGTTTGCTTCTCGCCATCCAACGCTTCTCGCATACTCCAAGGCTGCACATCGACATAACACGCCTGCTCATGCTGCGCACTCTCAGATTCATGTGAACCAAACATGTCGCCCTGACCAATCGCCGCATCACGCTGCGCCTTATCAGCAGCCTTAATTGCATTATCAATCGATGCAAACAACACCGAGCGCTCTCGCTGAAAGAGATCAAACGCTCCCGAGCGCACCAACGGTTCCAACACACGACGACTCACCTTATGCAAATCCACACGACGACAGAACTCAAATAAATCTTGATAATCACCACTCTCTTTACGCTCAGCAACAATATGCTCCACAGCCGCCTCACCAACACCCTTAATCGCACCCAAACCATAGGCAATCGTATTCTCACCACTCACAGTAAAATGATAATGCCCTTGATTCACATTCGGTGGCAACACCGTCATGCCCATGCGCTCACATTCTTTAATAAAACCAACTACCTTATCGGTGTTATCCATATCTGATGACAATACCGCCGCCATAAACTCAGCAGGATAATGCGCCTTCAACCACGCCGTTTGATAAGCAATTAAAGCATAAGCAGCCGAGTGTGATTTATTAAAACCATAACCGGCAAATTTCTCCATCAAATCAAAAATATGTTCAGCCACACCGGCATCGATATCTTGTGCCTTCGCACCTTCGACAAAAACTTTTCGTTGTTGCGCCATCTCTTCGGCTTTTTTCTTACCCATCGCACGACGTAAAATATCGGCACCACCTAATGAGTAGCCCGCTAACTCCTGCGCGATCTGCATTACTTGCTCTTGATATAAAATCACACCATAAGTCGGTTTTAAAATCGCTTCTATATTAGGATGTGGATAAAAAATCTCAGCACGACCATGCTTACGATCAATAAAGTCATCCACCATACCCGATTGCAAAGGACCCGGGCGAAACAATGCCACTAAAGCCGTAATCTCATCAAAATTATCCGGCTGCAGTCGCCGAATCAAATCTTTCATACCACGCGACTCTAACTGGAACACTGCTGTGGTAGAGCAGTCTTTTAATAATTTAAACGTCGCTTCATCATCGAGTGGAATTGCTTCAATATCGATATCATCCGCAATATTTTGAATCGCCCAATCGATAATGGTTAACGTACGCAAGCCTAAAAAGTCAAACTTAACCAACCCAACCGCTTCCACGTCATCTTTATCAAGCTGTGTCACTAAGTTCTGACCGCCTGCCTCACAATATAATGGCGTAAAGTCTGTTAACGCACCCGGCGCGATCACCACACCCCCAGCATGTTTACCCGCATTACGCGCAACACCCTCAAGCTTCTTGGCCAAATCAATTAGAATCGTAACTTCTTCTTCATTCTTATAACGATCGTATAATTGCGGCTCCTGCATCAGCGCCTTCTCTAATGTAATACCTAATTCAAATGGAATCAGTTTTGCAATCTTGTCACAAAAACCATACGGGTAACCCAACACACGACCAACATCACGCACCACCGCCTTTGCTGCCATCGTACCATAAGTAATAATCTGCGAAACAGCCTCACGACCATAACGTTGTGCCACGTAATCGATCACCTCATCACGACGCTCCATACAAAAGTCGATATCAAAATCCGGCATGGAAACACGTTCAGGATTTAAGAAACGCTCAAACAGCAATTCATGCTCCAATGGATCTAATGTTGTAATATTCAATACAAAAGCCACCAATGATCCTGCACCCGAGCCACGTCCAGGTCCGACAGGGATTTTCTGGCCTTTCGCCCAACCAATAAAATCTGCCACAATTAAAAAATAACCCGCAAATCCCATCTGATTAATCACACCCAACTCACGCTCCAAGCGATCATGATAGTGTTGCGACTGCTCTGCAGTTAAATTACGTCCCTGCAAATATTTTTTTAAAAAATGCTCCGCCTCTGACGCGAGGTATTGCTCAACCGTTTCCTTGTTCGGCGTTGGGAATTGTGGCAAGCAAACTCTTCCTAATTCTAATTTTAAATTACAACGTTTCGCAATCAGATCAGTATTTTCAAGCGCCTCTGGAATATCAGAAAACAACCACTGCATTTCTTCATGACTGCGCAGATATTGCTGCTCCGTATAATTTCGAGGGCGATTCTTATCATCAAGCACATAGCCCTGATTAATACAAACACGCGCCTCATGCGCTTCAAAATCATCACGATGCAGAAAACAAACATCATTGGTTGCCACAACAGGAACGTTAAATTGTTGTGCCAATGTAACTGCCGCATGTATATATTCTTGCTCACGCCCACGACCTGTCCGCTGTAACTCCAAATAAAATCGATCCGGAAACCACTGCAACCATTGCTGCAAACATTGCTCTGCCTGACCTTCTTTACCAGACAGTAATGCCTGCCCCACATCACCCTGACAACCGCCCGACAACGCAATCAAGCCATCCGTTTTCTCTTCCATCCATTCCGTATGCACCAATGGCACACCGTCATTCGTTTGTCCCTCAGTATAACCTCGTGAAATTAATGCCGTGAGATTATGATAGCCTTGCTGGTTTTGACACAACAATGTGACACGCGAACGCTGCTCACCCCTTAACATGATAATCTCAGAACCAATAATCGGCTTAATGCCTGCTTTTATGGCGGCACGATAAAACTTCACCATTGCGAATAAATTACTGAGATCGGTAATCGCAACAGCAGACATATTCAACTGCTGCAGACGCTCCATCAACTCTGATACTCGAACAATGCCATCAACAATTGAATATTCAGAATGTAATTTTAAGTGGATCAATTCACGGTACCTTGTGATGATTGCGACTGCGAATCATCATTCTGTGTAGTAATACGCACGTGCGCTAAATTTTTCAACTCGCGATAATGCTCTAATGCGAACTTAATTAAATCATCAAATAACTCTGCACATGATAAACCAGTCGCTTCCCAGTTCTTTATAAATAAACTAATAGGCGTCATACCAGGAATCGGGTTCACTTCATTGACCCATAGACGACCATTCTGTTCTACAAAAAAATCGACTCGCACCATGCCACGACAATCTAAAGTTCGATAAGCCCTACAAGCAACCTCCTGCACTTTTAGTACAATTTCTTCGTCCAGTGTCGCCGGTGTAATAATATCAGCACCATTGGGGTCAGAATATTTCGCATCGTAAGAATAAAAATCATGATGACAAATCACCTCACCAGGTAATGATGCAATGGGCTGATGATTACCAATAACCGAACACTCTATCTCGCGACCATGAACCGCCTTTTCAATAATAACCTTTGTATGATATCGAAATGCTTCATCCAATGCTTTTTCGTATTGATCGGCCTGAGTCACTTTGGAAATACCTACCGAAGAACCTGCATTCGCCGGCTTAACAAATATTGTATCTCCCAATAACTCCTGAATAACTGAATAAGAATATTGATTGCGCTCGTTTTCGCCGAAGGCACACCAAGGAGATGTATCAATACCTGCGTGCGACAAAAGGCTCTTAGTAATATGCTTTTCCATGCAAACCGCAGCACCCAGAGTACCGCAGCCCACATAAGGCACATCTAAAATATCCAGTAATCCTTGCATCGTGCCATCCTCACCGCATCTACCATGCAATACAGGAAACACACAATCTACCGCGACTTTTTTATCAGGCTGATCGACGATCATCCACGGGTGATCTGGATGTCCGGGGTTTAAAGCCAATGCTTGTGCTTGCTGTTGTTCTATTAGTTTGCGTGGCTCTTGATTGAGCATCTGCGCGGGCTTATCCAATAAATACCAGGCGCCTTGTTGTGTGATGTATATAATAGAGACAGCATAAGGCTGCCTATTTAACGAGCGAAATGCATTGCGTGCTGAGATAATGGATATTTCATGCTCTGAGGACTGGCCTCCGCACAATATACTGATATTTAACTGTTTTGACATGTTTGTATGATAACGGCTTTAACACTTATTGTCACTCGATGCGATACTCGCACATAACAATACGGCACTCAGCGAATGAGTATTAAATCGTCCTTTTACGGAAGTAAAGCGCAGCCGACGGGATGGAGGCGAGCCATGAAGTAAAAGGATGTTTAAGACTCACTGAGTGCCGTATTATTAACATTCAAGTTACTGACAGGCGCAAAGCTTTGCCGATGAATCGCACAGGGGCCAAGCTTACGCAAACACTCCAAGTGCAGCTTCGTCCCATAACCCTTATGCGCCGAAAATTCATAACCAGGATACTCAAGATCCATCTGCACCATCTCACGATCTCGTGTGACCTTTGCAATGATGGATGCCGCACTAATCGATGCTATCTTCTGATCTCCCTTGATAATTGCACTCGCGGGTATCGATAACTCAGGGCAACGATTGCCATCCACCATTACATGTTGTGGTATTACCGATAATGCTTCCACTGCACGACGCATCGCTAACAAACTTGCATTTAAAATATTAATATCATCAATCTCACACACCTCAGCTCTACCGGTCGCCACTGCTATCGCATTGCTCATGATAACATCGAACAATTGCTCACGCTTTTTCTCTGATAACTTTTTAGAATCCTTTAAGCCTTCGATGCCATGATCGGCTTGTAGAATAACGGCTGCTGCCACCACGGGTCCCGCCAAGGGCCCACGACCGACCTCATCGACGCCTGCGACCAACATTCCTGATTGTTGTAATAAATCCATGTGGGCGATCATATCAAACTTGACCCAAAACAGACACCGTGACACCATACCTGCTCTGATAATTTGGTATAAAAATGACAAATCCGAACAAAATTAAAACAGCTGTAATCGGCGTTGGCTACCTTGGCAAATACCATGCGGCCAAATATGCAGGTTGTGCAAATGCTGAGCTTATCGCCGTCTGCGACACGGACCTCTCACGCTGCCAACAAATTGCCAATGAACATGACACACAAGCCGTACATGATTATCACTCGTTGATCGGCCAAGTCGATGCCGTCAGTATCGCCGCACCTACTCCGACACACTATAAGCTCGGTAAATTTTTTCTAGAAAATGGTGTGCATGTATTAATGGAAAAACCCATTACAACATCGGTTGAAGAAGCCGAAGAGTTAATTGAAATCGCCAAACAAAAAAAACTGATCCTGCAAGTCGGTCACCTAGAGCGCTTTAATAATGCCATCAAAGAACTCAATAACGTATTAGTCAACCCACGCTACATCGAATCTGTCAGAACGGCTCCTTTCAAATTACGCGGCAGTGACGTTAATGTCATTTTAGATCTTATGATTCATGATATCGATATCATCATGTCGGTGGTAAAATCAGAAATTAAAGATATACGCGCAAGTGGTGCATCAGTGCTATCGCCTTTTATTGATATTGCCAATGCGCGCATCGAATTTGCAAATGGCTGTGTGGCAGCAGTGACTGCCAGCCGTGTCAGCCTTAAAATGCAGCGTAAACTTAGCGTCTTTCAACACGATTGCTATATTGGTCTCGACCTGCATCACAAAAAAATTCAAGTACACCGCAAAGGACCCAATGAAATGCTACCGGGCATTCCCGAAATCATCCGCGAAAAACAGATGTTTGACAGAGGCGATCCACTAAAAGATCAAATAGAAGCATTCGTTCACTCGGTCATAAACGGCCAAGCACCGATTGTCACGGGTGAGGATGGGCTTAAAGCATTGAAGACAGCGATTGATATTACCAAGATCGTTTGGAAGGCCAATGAAAATTATCCGATCGCAGAAATGGCAACATGACCAGTGACACCATAAAAGTATTTATCTGTGCTGGCGAAGTTTCAGGCGACATACTCGGCGCTAATCTTGCCAAAACATTATTACAAACGAACTCTCATATCACAATATCTGGCATGGGCGGCCAACATATGCAAAGTGCGGGTGTGAAACTCATTGCAGATGCTGATGAAGTTTCTGTCGTTGGCATTGTAGAAATATTCAAACAACTCAGCAATATTTTAAAGATAAAAAAACGTATCACACAATTCCTACAACAAGAAAAGCCCCAGCTATTAATCTTAATTGATTTTTCAGGCTTTAATTTAAGACTGGCAAAACAGGCTAAAAAACTTGGTATCCGGATTATGTATTACGTCAGCCCACAAGTCTGGGCGTGGCGTGCGGGTCGCATTAAGACAATTAAAAAATATGTCGATCATATGGCCGTGCTCTATGCTTTTGAAGAGAAGCTCTACCAGAAGCACAATATACCGGTGACGTTTGTAGGACACCCCATCGTTGCGGCTGCGAAACCGACTCTAAGTAAACAAGAAGTTTATCAAAAATTTAACTTAGATCCCAACAAGCCCATTATCGGCTTATTTGCGGGCAGTCGTCGACAAGAAATACAACGCATGCTACCTACCATCCAGCAAAGCAGTGAGCTTATCAAAAAACAAATACCCAATGCGCAATTTGTACTGCCACTTGCTACAAATTTATCAGCCACTGAAATTGCACCACAGATTAGCGCTGATATTCAGATTATCAAAAATCACAATTATGATTTATTACAGGTGATGGATGCTGCGGTTGCCGTGTCGGGCACGATTACGCTTGAAATAGCTTTATTTAAAGTGCCACTGGTTATTTTCTACAAAGGTGCACGGCTTAGTTACTGGATTGTTAAAGCGCTTGCCAAGGTAACACAAATTGGTTTATGTAATATCATCGCAGAAAAATCAATCGCCAAAGAATTTATTCAAAGTCAAGCAACGCCTGAAAACATCGCCAATGAGGCCATTCGATTATTACAAGATAAAACCTACCGCCAACATAAAATTGAACAGCTGAATCTAATGAAACAAAACTTTATTACCGGAGAAACAAAAACTCAGGTAGCATCCATCGCCATACAGCTATTAGAAAATTGAACCACCAATAAGTAAGGCAAAACAATTTCTCTAGATGTTTGGCACTACTTGGTCAACTTCATCATGCTTTTGAGCAATTTCTGATAGCTTACTGATGTGGTCAATTTTAACTAATTCTTGCAACATTTTATTTGTTAATGATAATTCGAGATCATGCATATTTACATCACCTCTACCCTCACCCACAAGACAGAAATGACTCCAATCACGCACACGACCGCCCTCAGCGTTTTCCTGCTTCGCACGAATCGTACAAGTCGCTCTCTGTCCTCCAACACTATAGTGATATGTTGCCGCTGCGACACCTCTTACATCAGAGTACTCTTCATACTCACCTTGTGTTATCTGCCTAACGATAATCTGTTGCTTATATTTTTCTAAACACTGTTCAAGATTACGATCATCTACATTTGCACTCTTATCCACTGTCGGCCGGTCCCCATCAACCATGAGAATAAGAATATGAGCACCCTGATCTAAAACCTGTCGTAAGGTGACGGCACGCCCTAATACCGTTGATAGTTTTGCAGGATCCGAGAGTATCTCATCAGTTACTAACCCCATGGGCAATTTGCACCCTTCATTCACGACCCATAACCCACTGTCATTTTGATGAACCTCATCAGGATTTACAAACAGTGGCGTTAACATATTCCTCACCAGGAAAACAGCTGCTGTTTTTGAGCACACCAGCTTACCTTTTGCAGCCAATCCTGCTTCAAACCTTTGTTGCGCACCAACTGTTTCTTCACGCAAATCAACCTGAGGCACCGCTTCTGCGCCACCACCACTCTTATTAGGGAACATCTCTCTTGACATATTTTCTCCTCAACTTTAGTCAAATAAACCCAGACAACAGCCCCACTAAAGCTGGCCATTATTAGGCTGCTATAATAAATTATTATATTAATCTATCCAAGGATTATTATCTTTGAAGTTTTCTAATGCCTACTCTGAGCAATAATCCGATCGGCCTTAGAGTCGATCTTCATCTTCTCTTCCAGCGTTAAATTTTGCTTCTTAAACTCCATCGCAGCAGTGCCCTTGCAAGAACGTGCATGTGCCACATCTGGCATCGGATAACGCCGCTCCTTAATACGCTGCACACGATTGCTCCTTGGGTCCGTATGTTCAACATATCGAATCAGGCCAAAATACTTATCTGATAAATTATTTAATTCATCCAATGTTAGCTTACTCATTACCTCAACCCCACATCTCTCAGCCCAGTCTTAAGTATAGCAAATTACTCTAGCGTAACATCAATTAGCAACTGTTATTAATTGATAATAAAGGATTTATTAAATATAAAGGCTACGTGTTAATTGCAGATTCACGTCGATTTTCTTTACGCGCAATACCACGCTTGCTTGACTCAACCAGATCCACAATAAGTTGAATCTGCGGACATTCCACCACTAATAATTTTAGCTGCACCAAGACCTCCTGCAAAGGCAGGTCTTCACGATACAATAATCGATAGGCTTTCTTAAAGCATCTTAAATCCGCAGCGGTAAATCCATGGCGACGCAAACCCACCGAATTTAATCCACGCGGCTGGTCCAGCCCTTCAATAATAATAAATGGCGGCACATCCTTTGTCACTTGCGCAATACGACTCAAAAAACTATGCGAACCAATACGACAAAATTGATGGACCGTTGCAAATGCCCCTAAAATCGCATGATCATCAACAGTGACATGCCCTGCTAATGTGGCGTTATTCACGAATAGAACATGATTTCCCACAATACAGTCGTGTGCAATATGCGAGTAGGCTAAAATATTATTACTGTTACCCACTTTCGTCAGACCGTGTTTTGCAGAGCCTCGACTGAT
>JAHZIV010000090.1 GCA_022601255.1 Gammaproteobacteria bacterium | reverse complement strand
TTGAATCGTTAGCAGCATGATTGTCTCCGTTGCGGCAGACATAGCATCTTGCTGTTCTACCATGCTCTTCAAGGCAAACAAAAACACAGACATCACTGCTTGTGCTTGCGCTTCAGCGACTACGGAACTGTAACCCTGCTGTTGGCCACGCTGGCGCATAAAGTTTCCAGTGCTACGAATCATGCCATTAGTCACGCCACTGTAAACTCCAGCTTTAATAGAATCTATAAAACCATTGCTACTGACTACTTTAGGAGAAACTTTTTTCTTTTTTCTAGATGCTTTTTTGCGAGGCTCTGCTTTTTTTGGCTTCGTCGTTGACTTTGGCTTATGTTGCTCAGCATACTTCACAGCCGCCTCGAACACACGCGGTGGATCCACCAAGCATTTTGCTAAATCAGGTCTCGTAGTAGCGACACAGCCCTGATCCAGAATATCCACTACTGTATCTGCTGTATAAGTCACATTGTTAACACGTAACACACTCTCTATTTGCATCACCATACCAAGCAACTGTGGCGCTGCATTGGATGTTCCGTAAGTATGGCCGAAAGAAACGCATAATGGATGCGTGCTACAATTATTCGACTGAAATGAAGTGGTTGCGACTGCATAGGCCGAAGGACTGTAACTGTGAAACTTAAGAAGACTAAGCTCTGTTGGATCTGCAGAATAATCTAAACGTGTAGTGACAAGCCGATGGCGTATTTGCTTCTCAGTACAACCCAAATCCATTGCATGTAGATTAACCTCATCATTATTATTGCCACCCCTATTTCCTGCGGTAACCACTAAAATTGCATTTTCAAGATAATCACATAAAGCCTGTAGTGGGCGAGTTAATTGTCGAGGGTCATAGCCACCCTCATAGTCACCGGCATCTTTAGAAGCATAATTAACCACTAATGTCGCACACGCTGTACGATTTTTTTGATCGACACAAGCATCATAATCATGTCGTTCCACAGCAGATTTTGGCCGACCCCTCTTCTTTAGAGATTTAATATACCCGGCAAGCGTGTAATCCCTTTTGCTAGGTGTCAGAGGATTAAAAATTGTTCTTTCTTCTGCAAAATGCGTCACTCTAATATTGTTGTTTCGAGCAGCATTAAAAAATTCCCCCATCTTTTCAATTGAAATAGCACCATTAGGCTCTTGATTTTCGTATTTTATAACTCCGAGAGAATGATTATCTGGTATTACATATCGCGTCACATCGGCTAAGGTACTCAAAAAATGGTGTTCTGCAAGACAGCGTCCCCAACCATCTATAAAACCTGACAGTCTTGGGTAGTCACGCTGTACAATACTAGCATTCATTAAAACCTTATCGCTATGAAAAGTAGCAAACAATGCCGGGGGGTAATTTGTGCTGGTCAATGAATCCAAATAAGGCAGCAATGGGTGACCAATCTGCAGCATCAAATCCAGTACTGTGCGCCCATCATCAATTGAATTTGCTAAAAGTTTTCGCGGATTACTACTAGCAAGTAATAAATAATACAAAAAAGAATGATCCTTTCTATCCACCGCAAAATGAGCCACTGTCATCCCCGTCTGAGGGAACTTTGCTGAAAAATCCCAACCAGGGATGCTAAGCAATAGTTTAAAAAGGTCGGCACGCTCTATGTGGATCGCATGAAATAATAAGTCACTTTTCCAGAGTATTTGTTCTAATGACAACCCACTCTTGAGGATAGCATTAGCCAATGAGTCTGGATTGACTATTTGAGCCCTAAGTGCGCTTCTTATAAACCGTAAAAAATCAGCCTGGTTACCATCACCCACGACCTCTGGATCGTAAGCATATCGTTCTGGGAGTATTGCTGGTGTAACGCGTACAGGAGGCTTAAATTCATACATAATGTTTTCACTTTATTCTCATTTCTAATGCCGACGATTATCCTAAATCTAAGATCTATTGCAATATTTATAACCAATATAAGTTCAATTAATGTATTCTTAAGTTTTTTGATGTACATATAAGACGTTGCGCGCAATCACACTGCTCATCTAGAATCAGACAAAGAGCTCATAGTGATGCGCCGACGCAGTTCACGCAAGCACCGTTGTGACTCGCTATCATAGAATAATACTAATTTATAACGCTTATTATTTTCTAATGTGTTAAAGCGTAGAATCATGAGGTATTGATTAATAAAGCTGTTTGGTAATAATTTTGCTGTTAAGCGCTTACCATTAATAAAACGCAACTCAATGACGCCATCTGTGTTAAATAACAAATAAATTAAACTTTTCTTATTTTTGAAATAGAGGTATTGGCGCGAAAAATAAATATAGGCAAGCATTAAAAAGATTGACAATAAAATTTGCAACCACAAAGGAACCGCAGATAGGTAGAGGCATGCAATTGCGCCGGAAAAAGCTATCGACAAATACATGCAGAACCAGATCGAAAATCGGGGTTGTACTACTAATGCCTCACTCATCGGTAACGAGATCGGGGTAAAGCAGCCAGTTGATGACCCAACGTTTTTGTTCGTAGTGATTGAGGCAAACGATCGTGCCGGGTACAAAATTTACAATAGGAAAGTGTTCTTGATCTCCTACAACCAGCGCGCTTACAAGCTGCGCGATAAAAGGCAAATGACTTACAAGCATGGTATCTTGGTCCCAGGTATTGATCATACTAACGAGTTCTTGCACGTCACTTTCGGGTTTTAGCAAATGACTTTCTTCGAGTGGTTTATCGGGATGTATGTTTTCGGAGAGAATGGTGGCGGTTTGTATCGCTCTTTTTTTCGGGCTATGCATAATGTGATCGATATGCAGCGGGTATGCTGAAAGGAAACGGCCCACCTTGGTAATATCACGCAGGCCTTTCTCTGTGAGCCCACATTCTGGATCTGTAGTAGCAGCATTCGCCTCTCCGTGGCGTACGCAGTATAGTTTCATTTCAGCTCCTGAGTCATTAAATTGAACACTATTCTATAAGATAAAAAATGAGAATGACATATTGTATTTTGATTTTTTTTATGATTGCAAAAGATAGGTCAACGACAGACATTTAATAATGGAAACACCTATAGAACGCTCTCTACTCGCACCTGAAAATGTTCTCTGCTTTAATATCATGGATCGCTTCGCTACGCTCGCGACGACGGCGGGGATGATCTGGACATTTAGTAATAGAATGCTAATGCAAAAGGGAATCTTGTTCGAGATAGGCTACTAACACCTGTATCACTCTAAAATGGTCATGCACTGCAGCAATGTCCATTGGTGTTAAACCATCTGGCTGCGTTTGCGCATCCACTCTTGCACCTGCCTGTACTAATAATGGAATCACTTCTAGAGAATTATTTTGTGCCGCGTAATGTAGTGGCGTTACGCCCGCTGAATCCAGTGAATAATTTGGATCAACACCCTGGTGCAACAAATCATTAACCAAATAACTGTCGTTATGGATTACCGCTTCGATTAAATCATTGGCTAAAATTTTATGACATTGCCGCATCTTGCTTCAAGTCCCTTTCTCAAATTTCCTATAATCTAAATCAATCTGAGCAACGCGTCAATCACTTATTACTTTGCACACTGTACAGAACATCCATACCCTCACCATAATCGCCTGCATCAGCTTGTATCACCCACTTTTTCCCCAAATAATAGCGAATCTGAAAAACACTACCCGGTTGATAAATTCCATAATTGTAAACATACCTAATATAAAACTGACGGGACAATTGTTTCCCCAATACGAACGCACTTTGCTGTCCAATACGGTTACCTCCCGCATCTTTGACTTCATTATTTTCAACTCCAAACTCGGCAAGCCCCAATGTTTGCTGAAATTTATTTGGTATAGTACTTAATCCGGAACCACCTTGACTCAGTGCTCCCGCAATTTGAGTGGGCGATCCAGTCGAACTACCTCCGGAGTAACCAAACAACAAATACGACAAAATATCTTCTTGAGACATTCCTGGCGGCTGTGAATATAAATCTACTTTCATGTTACTTGGGTGGCCTGTCACAATAATACCCACCACCAGATTTTCAAAATTAAATTGTTGTGGGTTTAACCCTCCAACCACCTTGATATCTTTGAAGGCACGAACATTCAATATGGGGTTTTCGACAGGGGATTGCACATATTGTATAGACGATTCATTTGCAATACTCAATGCATGACCATAAGCCGCAAACTCGCCATTCAATACTGCTATACGACCATTTGCTAATAAAACCCCCTTGTCTGAAGTAAATAAATGCAGCTTACCCTCAAGGTTCGCAGACAACCCATAGGCCTCAATACGCACGGCTTTTTCTATCTGAATATTACAATCTAAATCAAAAATCGTACTGGCATGTGTTTGTTCTATATCAGGACCCACGTACTCAATTTCATGCGTTGGCATACTGACGACACTGGTTGATCTTTGTAACTTCAAAGTAGCCGCAGGTATTGTTAGGGTTCCTCTAATGGAGGCCTGGTGGTGCGCATAACTAAATTTAATATCAGGTGTTGCAAATACTTTATACCGTGGCATATTAACCACCAGGGCAGAATTACCCGTCAGATGCAATTTTGTTCCAAAGGTATCTCGATTAAAATCGGCCGTACCTTCAACCTTCACTGGATTCCCTGATGACAGCGTATGAACAACAGCATGCGCTACCGAATTCACTACCTTGAAATCCAAAGCCAACTGCGTCAATCGTAATCCTGCAGAAGGAATCGAGAGAATCGCCGTTCTTAAGCGAACATTACCATTATATAAGGGGTCACCAAAAGTACCGCCAACACCAACATTTACTCTTAAAAACCCATCTGTAATACCAATCGATGGAATATAATTTGAAATAACACCTAAATTATGAATCGCAATATTAACCTTACCATCAAGTGGCGTATTTAAACTAAAGTGCGCATCGCTATCTTGATCTGTCTTCAAGTCTACCGCTATAACATCTTTATCCTGTAAATTAAATTGCACATGTGCTTTTAAATTATTATCTTTGAAAAGACCATCAACATTTCCCGACAAATACAAACGATAATGCTGCTTCCCATTTAGAAAATAATTCACATAACCTTTATCAAAATGCACTTTGAAAACTGCATTTTTAAATTTACTCTGATCACCTTCTGCGGTGACATTTAAAGATGTTCTACCATGAATTTTTACATTACGATGATTAAATACCAAATAGTCTCTAGCTTTGAGATTATTGCCATGCACTTTTAACTGCCATGCGCCCGACTTCCTATTCCCGCCCACGCAAATACTTTGTTGTGAATTTGAATGCAAGCAACTCCTCATCAATGCAATATCACCGTTGCTCGACCAGGTTAGCTGTAAAGGCGATTCTAACGACCAGTTGTTAAATATTTTTGATTGAATCGATAGCTTAGGCGCTTCTAACTTCCAACGCTCTTTACTATAATTGCCATTAATTTTTGTCTCAATCTTCGCTTGCGTCATTTTAACGGCTGCTATCATATGTTGGCGCACACGATTACCTTTTAGTGCTATCGAAATTCTTGGAACACGAGTCTTGCCTACACGCAAAGACTGAACAGCCAAGTTAAAGGTAGACATTGCATGATAGAGATCTTTAATATCCCAATGACTTTTTAATTTTTTCAGTTGATACTGTTGAAACTGAAAAGCTTGCAGCTGTAGCATACCAGCAGTAATAGGGTGCTGCATGGTGCCCGTGAAACGACCCTTACTGGTCAACGCGCCCTGCAAAGGTCGCCATACGTCATTGAGTTTTTTGACTGCAATATCCCAAGTCGCCTGAATTTTTTTTGTGATATGTGCTTTTATATGGATATGCCCAGAAGGGACTCGTGCGGCCACTGCTAATGTCATGCTTGGACTATTGTTAGTAATATTACCCTGCGTCTGTAGTTTCAAATTAATTTGATTAGGATAATCTTTATTCAGATCACGCAACTTAACCTGCTTCACGTTTAAATTAATCTGCCAATGCATGCCATCATGCAAATTGAGATTGATCTTTCCATGAATACGTCCACCTAATACATGCCCATCATTTGTCACCAAGTTAATATGTTGCTGACCACCCTCGCCAGTTAAATGCCAACGCAATGCCCGAGTGCGCACCAATAACTTAAGCTTGTAGTGCTTAATATCACCCACAACATTGAAAGAACCATAAATCGGCTGTGGTTTGGCTATACTTGTCCTTATATTGAAATTCATATTGCCATTACTGAGCGTTCCTTGAATGGTTAAATAGCTCACGTGTATTTTTTTCTGATGTAAATTTACTATATTAATGTCTTTAATATCACCATTTTCAATTTGCAGCCGAAAAGGCAATGAGAATTTTGACAACTGAAAACTATTCGCGCTAGCCGCGCTGGGCTCCTTCTCTACAGGCTTGGCCTCAGGAGCAACAGACTTATGCAGAACAAATTGCACATGGTCTACTTTGAGTTCTTGGATCACAAGTGTTTTCTTTGCCAAAAACAAAGGATCCCAATTAAAATGTAACTGCTTGGCTTTCAACGTGTATTGCTTTGTGGAATAAGAAAAGTTTTTAATATTAACCGGCCCTGCTAATGCACCGCTGGCATGTTGATAGGATAACTCACCCGGCAATGCTCTCTTAACCAGCCACATGCTGGAAGTAAAGCCATAAGGTGTCATTAAAAATATAATAAGCAACAGTAATAGTAGCAGCACGACAACAAGACTACGAATACAATTACGAAATATCTTGCCTCTCATAACACCGGCCCCACACTGAATTGAATAATCCATGGCTCGCCAGGTCTTGAAATCGCTTTCGCCGCCGTTAATTCAATCATGCCCAATGGTGTTAAAACGGCAAGTCCGGGACCTACGCCTTCGTTCATGTGCTTAAATAACTGCGCTCCGTCGGCAACATTACCCACATCATAAAATCCGGCCAGATAAAGTGGTCCATATACTTTTTGTTGAATTTCAGCACTGCCGACTACCAAGTCTCTTCCAGGGCCTATTTGTTCGTAATCGTACCCTCTTATGCTGCGCGCGCCCCCTGCAAATAGCTGCAATGAAAATGGCAGATTGGAGACGTCTCTAATTTGTGTCTTTCCCCATTCAGTACGAAAAATAAAACGCGTCTGGGTGGCCATGATCGTATCTAAGAATCTTGCACCCACTCTTTCTTGAGCAAATCCTGAGGTGGTTGATAATGCGTGAGGCGTTCCTGATAAACTCAACGCAAGACTCATACCGCGGTTTGGGCTTTCTCGACGATCTTGATTTAAATAGTTCCAACGAATTTCCGGGTAAATAAGATTTGCTACCGTTGGCGGAAAACGATTCAGGTCATAGTCTTCTCGCAATGCATTAACGGTAATGGACTGCCTCCAATATTGATTAAGCTCTCGATTATCCCCAACAGTTAATTTCAATATCTTACTTTTCCCAGAGGCCAGATGGGTCTTTCCGCCCGTAAACTGAAACATATACTGACTGGTTGAGGGATGAGACCCAGGAATATAATAAGTAGTGACTAATTCATTATTAATTTCTGAGCCTCGCAAACGTGTCTGAAAATAGTGGCCATATTTATTAACCCAACGCAGATCAAAACCTAAAGTTGCACGAATACCAGAGTCAGTTCCATAGCCCAGCCCAAAAAGATAGGCGCGACGTTTACGCATAATAAGATGAATTTTGATTGGCACAACACTATTTTGTTGTTTCAATACTTCTGGATCAACAGAAAGACTTTGAAAATAATTACTCTTACTTAAGCCATTTTGTGTTGCCTGCACCTTCTCACTATCATAATATTCACCTGTTTTATATCTTAAATATCGATTCAAGAAACTTCTTGCGAAAGGATTTTTACTGAAGGTGGTTGTACCAAAGCGAGAACGCGGACCCGTTTCAAATTTAAAAACAACTTGAGCGGTATGCTGCTTTATATTAATGATAATCTTTCTTACCGAGAGCTGAGATTTAAAATAGCCATATTGCGATGAAATGTTGTAGAATAGGTTTTTTGCCTTAGTGTATTTGGGAATATTTAAATCTTCCCCCACCTTGATTGGGAAATTCTTTAGCAAATAACGAAAATGTTTGTCGCTTTTTCCAGGGCCTGTAATATCAACCGTAAGTTTTGTAACCTTTACAACTGGCCCAGGTGTAATGCTGTACTGAATCACCCACTTACCCTTAACAGAATTTCGGGTGGCGTGAACTTTTGCCTGCATATAACCAAAGGGTTGCATTGCTGTTACCACGCGTTGTACCGAGTCGTGATAAAACACCAACACACTCGATTTACGAAGTGGCGCCTTCAAGCCACTCTTAAGCGAGGTCAATTCTGAATTCACATTATTTAAAGCATCACCTTGAGGAACACCCACAACTTTCGTAACCAACGGCAATGGTGGTTTTTTCTTGGTGCTAGCTAATGACACTGCAACCAACAAAGTGAGCGTGACAGCCAAGACTATTCTCAATAAGAACCTCATTTGATTGATTATAAAGGAAAAACTGTCCAAGTGCTAGACAATGAAATCTGGGGTATACTAGCGCCCATGAAATCATTACTATCGCCTTATACTTCTTTTGATCGCCAACAGTGGGGAGCGTACCGTCAAGATGAGCCTCTGACGCTAACAGAATGTGATCTTGAGAATTTACGCGGCGTAAACGAGGTGGTATCGCTTGATGAGGTGCAAGATTTTTACTTACCACTGTCGAGACTGCTGAATCTTTACATCGGTCAAACTCAGTCTCTCTATGAAACGACCGCCACATTTCTACATACAGACGAACCTAAGGTACCTTATATTATCGGTGTGTGCGGCAGTGTGGCTGTTGGCAAGAGCACCACATCCCGTATTCTAGAGGCATTACTATTACGTTGGCCTGATCACCCCAATGTCTGCGTGATCACTACTGATGGCTTTCTTTACTCGACAGCCGAACTCGAGGCGATGGATTTGATGCAGCGCAAAGGCTTTCCAGAAAGTTTCAATATCAAAAAATTATTGCAGTTTCTATCTGATTTAAAGGCAGGCAAACAGCATCTACAAGTACCCGTCTATTCACATGAAGTTTACGATATCATACCGGATCAATTTATTAATATTGAACGCCCCGATATTGTCATCATCGAAGGTCTTAACATTTTGCAGACGGGTATTACAATTCCGCAAAAAATGCCTGAATTATTTGTTTCCGATTTTTTGGATTTTTCAATCTACGTCGATGCTGAAATCGAATCGATCAAACAGTGGTATGTCGAACGCGTATTGGTGTTCTGTAACGGGCCGTTTAAAGATCCTAAAAACTACTTCCATGATCTTTCAAAACTAAACCAAGAAGAACAAATTAAGTTTGCCGAAAAAGTATGGAAAGAAATTAACGAGCAAAACCTGATGCAGAATATTTTGCCGTTCCGAGAGCGAGCACAGCTGGTTTTGCATAAAGCAAGTGATCATCATATCGATAAAGTGCTACTGAGAAAGCTTTAAAACTAAAATGGTGGCTTCGAAAATGTAAATCCACCTCTAAATATATCAACGCAGGCATCAACAGCACCCGCATCATATAGCTTATTTTTACCAGAAATTAATTCATCGATAGCTTCTGAAATAGAGTGTGATGCACGATAAGGTCGATGAGAACTCATAGACTCCATCACATCTGCTACGGCAATAATTTTAGATTCCAATAAAATTTCATCATCTTTTAACCCAAACGGATAACCAGAGCCATCCAGGCGCTCATGGTGCTGCAACACTATTTTCGCAATCTGCCACGGCGAATCAATTACCGCTAAAATATCATACCCCACTTGTGGGTGTGATTTTATCAGCTCAAACTCAGTCTCTGTTAATTTCCCGGGTCGATTTAATATTTCAGCGGGTATTTGTATTTTACCAATATCATGAATCATGGCTGCAAGCTCTAACCCATCAATTCTGCTAGCCTCTAAACCGAGCTTTTTTGCA
>JAHZIV010000089.1 GCA_022601255.1 Gammaproteobacteria bacterium | reverse complement strand
CGCTCAAAATTTAATATGGCAATCTTGTCGCTCACAGACATTAACGTTTTGATCTTCGCCTTGTTTAGCTTTTTTAATTCGTTAACGAGAATTTTGGTATCACTTTTCGCTTGAGGTTGCGATGATTTGACGTCAGGCAAACGATCGACAAAGTTTTGACTCTTAGCGGGAGACAGTATTACTAACATTATTTTTTCCTTTCTAAGAATTGAGTTAAGCGTTGCTGAGCCTCATCTGAAACACGTAATTCAGCCAGTAATTTAGCAGTTGCAGCTTGCAATTCTTCGCCGATAGGCTCTAGGCACTCCACTAATAATTTCGCCGCTGTCATCGCTTGAGGGGCGTTTGATAGCAATTGTTGGGTCAGTGTTTCATATAACGCTTTCATGTGATCATCGTTATCTGCGATTTGATAGATCAAGCCAGAGTTTTTCGCCAATGCTGCATCAATAAATTCAGCACTGATAAAATAACTCCTGGCGAGACTGTAACCCATTTTGCGAACGACATAGGGTGCAATGGTTGCCGGTATTAGACCTAATTTTACCTCAGAGAAACAATACTGTGTCTCGCTGTATGCTAAAACAAAGTCACAACAGGCAGCGAGCCCGACGGCACCGCCCATGACTTTGCCTTGAGTGATGGCAATAGTAGGCTTACTGCATTGGTTGATGGTTTTTAATAAGTTTACTAACAGCATTGCGTCTTCTTCGTTTTGTTCACGCGAGAAATCTTTCATACTGCGCATCCAATCTAAATCGGCGCCGGCAGAAAAGTGTTTGCCATTTGCTTTTAGGACAACAATTCGAACATTATCTTGTGTATTGACTTTTTCGTAGATCTGTGTAAGCTGTACAACTATGTCGCTAGTAAAAGCATTGTGTTTTGCAACGCGATTCAGTGTAATCGTAGCGACGTTATCAGTTTCTGTATATATGATGTCGTTGGTCATAAGTTACCTCTATTCATATTATTACGGTAATAATTTAATTTAATTTCTAAATCACCTGTGTCTTTCGTAGACACTGCTGATTTCAAGCTAAACCAGTTTATAAAGTTACTGTAATAATATTCTGTTAAAAAATAATTTTTCACTTTGATTTCCCAACCTATTTAAAAGTTAAAAGTGCCTATTTTTGTTGTTATCGGTGTATTAATTAAACATGCGGTTCATGTAAATTATTTCCAATAATGTATTACATTCTGAAAACACCGTATTTAGCTTCGTAAATGGGCGCGTTCAATGACATGGCGATACTCTGTCCTAAGATTTTGCGTGTATCTAAAGGATTAATCACACCATCATCCCAGCAGCGACTACTGGCGTAATAGACATTTGCTTGTTGCTCGTAGCTGCTGCGAATCTCATCCATGAATTTTTGTTTCTCTTGTTCGGGCCATTTTTCGTTGTGACGTTCCATCTTATCCAGTTTTACTTGCGCTAATACTTGTGCGGCTTGTTCACCACCCATCACAGAGATCTTAGCATTAGGCCACATGAGTAATAGTCTTGGGTTAAAGGCGCGGCCACACATGGCATAGTTACCAGCACCATAACTGCCGCCGACAATCACTGTAAATTTTGGCACCGTTGAGCAGGCAACTGCATTAACCATTTTTGCGCCATGCTTGGCAATGCCTTTATGTTCGTATTTCTTGCCGACCATAAAGCCATTGATGTTCTGCAAAAATACCATGGGAATACCACGTTCATTACAGAGCTGAACGAAGTGCGTGCCTTTCAGTGCAGACTCTGAAAATAAAATGCCATTGTTGGCTAGTATGCCCACGGGATAACCATAAATGTGTGCAAATCCGCAGATCAGTGTATTGCCGTAAAGCGCCTTAAATTCATCAAATTCAGAGCCATCCACAATGCGTGCGATGATCTCGCGCATGTCGAATGGGTGTCGAGCATCATCATTAATGATGCCGAGTAAATCTTTGGCGTTATGTGCGGGTGCTACAACGGGTTTTGTCGACAGTGAAGTATGTTTATGACGGTTTAGATTAGCGACGGCTTCACGTGCTATCTGTAATGCGTGTTCATCATTATTGGCGAAGTAATCGGAGACGCCGGAGTCATGACAATGCACATAGGCGCCGCCCAATTCTTCGGCGGTAACTTTCTCGCCGGTAGCAGCTCGTACCAGTGGTGGACCGCCTAAAAATATCGTCGCTTGGTTTTTTACCATGATGGAAACATCCGCCATCGCAGGCACATAGGCGCCGCCAGCGGTACAAGAGCCCATGACTACAGCAATTTGAGGAATATTTTGTGCGGATAAATTGGCTTGGTTGAAGAAGATGCGACCGAAATGATCGCGATCTGGAAATACTTTATCCTGGAAGGGCAGGAAAGCGCCACCAGAATCAACCAAGTAAATACACGGTAGATGATTTTGTTCGGCGATCTCTTGTGCGCGCAGGTGTTTTTTAACGGTAATCGGAAAATAGGTGCCGCCCTTTACCGTAGGATCGTTTGCTACGATCATGCAGTGTTGTCCGTGTATCTCGCCAATGCCGGTGATGATACCGGCCGCTGGAATGGAAATATCCTGGTAGAGGTTATGTCCGGCTAACTGAGAGAGCTCCAAAAACTCAGAGCCTTCGTCAATCAATTTTGCGATACGTTCATGTACCAGGATTTTGCCGTGATCCAATTGGCGTTGGCGCGAACGTTCTGAGCCACCTTGGTGGATTTGCTTCAAGGTTTTTTCAAGCAGATTAATTTGCGCGGTCATGGTTTTCTTGTTCTGCTTGAACTGTTCTGAGTTCACATCAATTTTACTGTCCAATTTTGGCATATTTTCAGTCCTTAGTTGATTTCAATGGCGATGGCAGTTGCTTCACCGCCGCCGATACACAGCGCTGCGATGCCGCGTTTTAAATTTTTCTCACGCAAGGCGTGGATAAGCGTTACTAAAATTCGTGCACCGCTGGCGCCAATAGGGTGGCCAAGCACACAGGCGCCACCGTGAATATTAACTTTATCAGCAGGAATGCTTAATTCCTTGCAAACAACTAAAGTAACCACTGCAAATGCTTCATTAATTTCAAATAAATCGACATCTTTAACGGACCACTTTAACTTATCAAGTAAGCCCTTAATGGCATGGGTTGGTGCTGTGGTAAACCAGGCAGGTTCGTGCGCATGCGTATAATGGCCATGAATCGTTGCCAGCGGCTTTAAACCAAGTTTCTCGGCATGAGTACTGCGCATCAATTTTAATGCAGCAGCGCCATCAGAAATTGAACTGGCATTAGCTGCTGTGATCGTGCCGTCCTTTTTGAAGGCGGGCTTTAGTTTGCTGATTTTTTCTTCTGTCAGCGTTATTGGTCCTTCATCTTGATCGATGGTAAATTCTGATTTTTTTGTCTTGATGTGGATGGGGCAGATTTCATTCTTAAAAAGGCCTTGTGTTGCTGCCTGCTGTGCGCGTTGCAAAGAACGTGTTGCAAAGTCGTCTTGTTGTTGTCGATCGAGGCCATATTTTTCAGCGCATTGTTCGGCGAATACGCCCATTGATTTACCGGGCTCATAGGCATCCTCAAGACCATCATGCATCATGTGATCGAT
>JAHZIV010000088.1 GCA_022601255.1 Gammaproteobacteria bacterium | reverse complement strand
CGACAATGAAAAAACAATCCAGGGGATAAATGTTAATATAGTATCTTGACGTTTCATAAATTAGTCCTCTACTTTAACCCGGATCGTTGTCTAACAACTTCACTAATTGCACTCCAATCTTTTTCTTCCATGCCGCTTGCTAATGCTTGGGTAAATTTGCTTTCTAATATATTAGCAATATCAGGGTTAACACCTGCACCGGTAAAAGCTTGTTGAAATAATCGGATGTCCTTATCTCCGCCTCGCATATCAAAATTAACCTGGTCAAAGTTACGTTGGTGGATTTTATCGATATAGTGTTTAATGCCGGGATGAGCATAAATATGATGTAAAGCACCTTGTATATACTCCGTATTTAGCCCACTTTTTTCAGCAAATGCATATAACTCAGAGATTAGTTCAAGGGCGGCAATAGTCGTATAATTCATACAAATTTTAAAAACATTAGCATCAGTAACCTTGCTGCCTAGATTTTCCACGCTATTAGAAAATATCTTGAGTAAAGGTAGTATTGTTTCAACTGCTTTTCCATTGCCAGCACAAAATATTAGTGCTTGCCCAGCCTTTACTGCATTGGGAATGCCTATGATTGGCGCTGCAATATAAAATATATCATTCCTATCATGCCTCTTTTCTAGTAGGTCTGCAGTTTTTGGTAGAATGGTTGATGTGCTGATATGAATGGATCCCTGTTTTAAATGTGGAAGCATGCGTTCAGTAACTGCAAATAAAGCTTCATCATCTATTAAACTGGTAATGATGATATCCGCATCTTTAACTGCTGATTCTACATTTTGAGCAGCAATGGCCCCTAGTTTTTTTAACGACCCTGTTTTTTCAACTGTACGGTTATATACAGTTAGCTGAAGTCCTGTGTCTAGTATTTTTTCCGCCATTACAGACCCCATTTTTCCAAGCCCAATTAAAGTTATTTTTTTCATTGTTACCTCACTTCTTGATTACTCTTTTAGTTTATTTATTGCTTCATTGCGCCATGCAATTTCGGCTTTTGTTGTGATGATGCCATGTTGAGTTCTTGCTAATAGTTTTGTAGGCTGATTATATATCTAATAGACCTATCTTGCAACACTAAATATTACGGAGGCTATACTTTTGATATATAGGATTTTTTATGCATGCAAATAGGGCGCCGTTATGGCAGAATGGCGCTACTATGATGCAAATACCAGGCGACAAATCGATATCTCACCGAGCACTGATTCTATCGGCAATAGCAGAGGGAACAACGCGTATCCACGATATTTTAAACGGCCAGGACTGCAAAGCAACTGCAAAAATTTTGCAAAATATGGGCGTTTCAATGAAGCAAGAGGGCGATATTACCGAGGTTGTTGGCGTGGGATTACATGGTTTGCAGGAACCTTCAATGCCCCTTGATTGTGGTAACTCAGGCACCAGTATGCGTCTTCTTGCGGGTCTTTTGGCAGCGCAATCTTTTGACTCAGAGTTAATAGGTGATGCGTCTTTATCAAGGCGACCGATGGCGCGCATCGTTGAGCCATTAAATGCCATGGGTGCAAAAATCTCAATGTCATCGAATAAGACAGCACCGCTTAAAATAAAGGGCGGTCAGAGTTTGTCTGCGATTAATTACACGTTGCCAGTTGCGAGTGCACAGGTAAAATCAGGATTGTTGCTCGCATCTTTATATGCTAAAGATCAGTGTCATATTGTTGATCCATTTAACACGCGTGATCATACCGAGCGCATGCTGAAATTGTTTCAGTATAATCAAAATGACTTTTTACAAAGCCCGCGAGATATTAGGGTGCCAGGTGATATTTCATCGGCGGCATTTTTTGTAGTTGCGGCGGCGGTTATGCCCGGTGCAGATTTTTTGCTGCAAAATATTGGTGTCAATCCGACGCGCACCGGCATTATTCAAAATCTTAAAGCGATGGGTGCTGATATTATACTGCAAAACAAGCGTTTTTTATCCAATGAGCCTGTAGCAGATATTCGGATACGTTATACACCATTATCGGCCATAACGCTTAACCCTGATAATATCGTCAATTGTATTGATGAGTTTCCCATTTTGTTTATCGCAGCAGCTTGTGCAAATGGCACCAGTGTTTTTGAGAATTTGCATGAATTACGTGTGAAAGAGTCGGATCGAATAGCTACGATGGCGGCGGGTTTGAAGGCACTAGGCGTGAGTGTCGTGGAGAAAGACTCCAGTATTGCCATTATAGGCGGGCCAATTCAGAGTGGTATTGTGGATGCCCGTTCGGATCATCGTGTCGCTATGGCTTTTGCCATTGCACAAACTGTCGCTACAGGGCAGATTCAAATAAAAAATTGTGATACTGTTGCGACTTCATTTCCAGATTTTTGGGAATTTTATGATACAGTTATTTAGGTTAGCAGTAATTTGTAAAAGCTGTTAATGTAATGCCTTTGGTATATAAGGTCATCAGAAAATGAACTTTAAATCATTAGATAAACGGCTGCGGGGATCCGGCTGCTTCGGCACCCCACCGCTGTGCGGTTGGGGACCCCGCCTCCGCGCCACCTCCTCGCCGTTACCTTTTTTTAGAACAAAGAGGTATGAGTATGCCTACAGATAAGGTTAAAGTAATTACAATTGACGGACCCTCCGGCACAGGCAAGGGTACGGTTGCTATCTTATTGGCAAAAAAGCTGGGTTGGCATTATCTCGATAGCGGCTTGTTGTACCGTGGGCTGGCCTGGGGGATTTTACGTTCAAATATAGATCCGAATGACGGCGATAGTGTGAGTCAGGTATTGCCCGAGATGGATATACAGGTGTATGAACTGGGCCGTGTGCTGTGTAATGGTGAAGATATAACAGCTCATGTACGTTCTGAGGAAATCAGTCAGGCAGCCTCAAAGATTTCGGCGCAGCCAGCAGTCCGTCAGCGACTGCTGGAGCTGCAGCATCAGGCGGGCCGAGAGCCTGGGCTGGTCACGGATGGCCGTGATATGGGGACAGTGGTATTTCCAGGTGCGCAGTATAAGTTTTATTTGGATGCGAACCCAGCAGAACGTGCAAAAAGACGCCATAATCAGTTGAAACAACAGGGGATAAATGTTAGCCTGCGCAACATAGAACAGGACTTGCTTGAGCGTGATACGCGTGATGCTGAGCGAGCAATTTGCCCGCTAAAGCCTGCTCTAGACGCTGTTGTGATTGATACGAGTGATATGACAATAGCAGAAGTATTGGCAAAAGTGATGGCAGATCTACCGATGTGTTCGTAATCTTTTGTATTTTGGCCCCTTTTTTGGGTGTTTTGATAATTAACCCATGTCGCTATCAACGGCGTGGCGCTTGGTTGGCAAGATCGACTGAGCACAATTTGGAATAATTTAATGACAGAAAATTTTGCTTCTATGCTCGAAGAGAGCTTCAGTAGCCTTGCAATGCAACAAGGTTCCGTGGTCCAAGCGACTATAATAGATATCCACCCTGACCGAATAACACTTGATGTTGGCCTGAAATCTGAGGCCGTCGTGCCTTCTATGGAATTCAGGGGCGAAGAAATTGAGATCGGTGGTAAAACAGATGTGATCGTTAAAGCGGCGGCTAACTCGCACGGTGAAACAGTGGTTTCGCATGTAGATGCTAAACGTGCACGTGATTGGATACGTCTTGAGAAGTTACATAACGACAAAGAAAGTGTTTTAGGTACAATTGTTGAACGTGTTAAGGGTGGCTTTACGGTAGAACTAGATTCCGTACGCGCCTTCTTGCCGGGTTCATTGGTGGATGTGAAGCCAGTGCGCGATTCTAACTACCTTGAAAATAAGGAGTTGGAATTTAAGATCATTAAGATGGATAAGAAGCGTAACAATGTTGTCGTCTCTCGTCGTGCAGTGATGGAAGCTGAAAACAGCGCTGAACGTTCTGCGCGTTTGGATGAATTACAAGAAGGCCAAGAAGTAATGGGCGTTGTGAAAAACGTTACCGATTACGGTGCATTCTTGGATCTTGGCGGTGTCGATGGTCTATTGCATATCACTGATATGGCATGGAAGCGCGTTAAGCATCCTAGCGAACTGATTAATGTAGGCGATGAGCTGAAAGTGAAACTGTTAAAGTTTGATCGTGAGAAAAACCGTGTGTCACTCGGTATTAAGCAGTTGGGTGAGGATCCATGGTTGGATATCGCGCGCCGCTATCCTGCACAGACTCGCATGAAGGGTCGTGTTACTAACATCACTGATTATGGTTGTTTTGTTGAGTTAGAAGATGGTGTTGAAGGTTTGGTGCACATGTCTGAAATGGATTGGACCAATAAAAACATTCACCCTAATAAAGTAGTGCAATTAGGTCAGGAAGTTGATGTGATTGTGCTTGAGATTGATGAAGACAGACGACGTATTTCATTGGGTATTAAGCAATGTAAAAGTAATCCTTGGCTTGATTTCTCATCAGCTCATGAGAAAGATGAGAAGGTTACTGGTAATATTCGTTCTATCACTGACTTTGGTATGTTTATTGGATTGGATGGTGGAATCGATGGCTTGGTTCACTTGTCTGATATTTCTTGGACCGAGGCCGGTGAGGACGCTGTCCGTAACTACAAGAAAGGTGACGAGGTTACCGCAATTATCTTATCAATTGATTCTGAGCGTGAACGTATTTCTCTTGGAATCAAACAACTTGAGTCTGATCCCATTGCTGAATATGTTGAGGGTATCGACAAAGACTCCATCATTAAGGCCAAGGTTATTTCTGTTGATGCAAAACAGGCTGAGCTAAAGCTAACAGATGAAGTGAATGGTATCATGCGTCTTGCTGATTATAGTCATGATCGGATTAAAGACCTGAGAAATGAATTAACCGAAGGTGAAGAAGTTGATGTCAAAGTTGTTAACTTTGATACTAAGAATCATCAGGTGTTGGTTTCTCATAAAGTATTGGAAAAACGTACTAGTAGTACGGAAGAATCTGAATCGTCAGCTAAGACAACATTGGGTGATTTATTGAAGGAGCAAATGCAACAAAAGGATGATTAGTTTCTATCACATTGATGCATTTTAATTTAGAGCGGTTATCATTGCGATAGCCGCTTTCTTTTTGTAAGAGGGATTTTTTTATGCGCTATATAATTTACACATTCTGGATCTTGTTTGTGGCACTGTGTGTGTCGTTCGTGGTGCTTAATTCACATATGGTAGAGGTTAATTATTATGTTGGCAGTACCAGGATGTATTTCCCGTTACTGTTGTTAATTTTATTGGTTGTAGGAAGTATCATTGGCATTATTACAATGTTACCCGTTTTAGTCCGGCAAAAAACATCAGGCCACAAGCTTAAGACGCGTGTGAAGCACGCAGAGCAAGAGCTAAACAATCTAAGAACAATGCCGATCGAGGATAAGGACACTTGCTAGCCCAGCTATCAGTATTATTGTTACCTGTAGCGGCGGTATCGGGTTGGTTTGTCGCCAGGCGCGATCGCAGTCAGAAAGGTCATCAAGATAATATAAAAATACGACGTGATTATTTTAAGGGGTTGAACTATTTAATCAATGAGCAGCCTGATAAGGCAGTTGATGTTTTTATTCAGCTTTTAAAGGTTGATGCTGATACCGTAGAGACGCATTTAACATTGGGCAGTCTGTTTCGTCGACGCGGAGAAGTTGATCGCGCTATTCGTGTGCATCAGAACTTGATTGCTCGTCCGCAGCTCAGTGTTGTGCATAGAACTCAAGCATTATCTGCTTTAGGTCAGGACTATTTGCACGCAGGTGTATTGGATCGTGCAGAACGCCTGTTCATTGAATTAGTTAATATGGGCGCTAATAATGAACCCAGCTTACGTTTCTTACTGCGAATTTATGAAAAAGAAAAAGATTGGGAAAAAGCGGTAGAAATAGCGCGTAAATTAGAATCTACCACCAAAAAATCGATGAAACCAACGATTGCGCATTATTATTGTGAGCTTGCTGAAATAATGATTGAGCAAAAGCGTTTTAGTGATGCCCATGGCTATTTAAAACGAGCGAGGTCAATTGATGCTAAATGTGTGCGCGCTAGTTTGTTACAGGGAAAGCTCGCTATGGCGTTGGGTGAGTATCGTGAGGCAATACGCTGTTATTCACGGGTTAAGCAACAAAATCCCGACTATTTAACTGAAATCGTAAGTCCGCTCGCAACGTGCTACAGGAAATGTGATGACGATCAAGGCTACATTGATTTTTTACAAGAATGTATCGTTGATTATCCACGCTATGCTGTTATATTGGCGTTAGCGGAACATTATAAGCAAAAGTATGGCAATGAGAATGCAGCTGAATTCGTGGCGAAACAAGTGCAGCGTCAGCCAACATTTCGCGGCTTAAGTTATCTGACAAGTTTGTATTTATCGGGTTCATCAGATAGCTCCAGTGAATGTTTGAGAATGATTTTAAATCTTATGCATAAATTAATGGCGGATAAACCGCTATACCAGTGCGGTCAGTGTGGCTTTTCAAGCAAAGCATTATTTTGGTTGTGTCCAAGCTGCCATCAATGGAATTGTATTAGGTCGATTCAGGGCTTAGAAGGCGTATAAACTATCCTGATGAGAAGACTAGCCATACATCAAAAATGAATATATGGCTAGAGGGTGGGGGCTATTGAATAGATAAGCGGTCAGGATTTTGTTTGCTTAACCGTGCTAGCATTTTATCTCCAATGCCTTTTACACGAGTTAAATCATTAATGCTTTTAAAAGAACCATTTTTTTCGCGATCGTCGACAATGGCTTGCGCTTTTTTGGGCCCCAAACCCTTAAGTTCACCCAGTTGCGCTGCAGTGGCTGAGTTTATATTTATTTTTGCAGATTGAGTATGTACCATTTTAATTTTAGAGTGGTGTGGGTGGTGTATGGAATGTGGGTGGTTGATGTTTGCAAACAGTGTGACAGGCAAAAGTGCGCTGGCTGCAATTATAGCAACAGTGATTGTTTTCATAATGATCTCCTTATTAATTAATAAAATGAGAAGTTAGTTTAAGTAAAATTTCGATTGTTGTGCAATACAGTAAAAAGTACTATGCTAATAGCCCATACAGATTCATAGGGAGTTGGTTTGAATAGTATTAAGGCTAGTTTAATCGCGTTGACAGCCTGCTTTTTTGCTATTTGGTTGTTGCGACCGTTTGCTCATAAAATTGGTTTTGTGGATCGTCCGGGTGGTCGAAAGCATCATGAAACTGAAACACCTTTAGTGGGTGGAGTGGCTATATTCTTTACTTTTTCTTTGGCTGTGTTATCACTTCATGTGGCGATGGATGTTTACCGAGGATTATTTGCGGGCAGTGCACTGATATTAATGATGGGTGTCGTCGATGACTTTAAAGAGTTGGGATCACGATTACGGCTTTTGGGGCAAGTTATTGCAGCAGTTATATTAATAAGCTACGGCCATAGTATGATTACCGATTTGGGTAGCCTATTTTTTATGGGGCCAATTAACTTAGGTTGGTGGTCGTATCCAACGACTATTTTAGCAGTGGTGGTGTTAATTAACGCGATGAATATGATTGATGGTCAGGATGGATTGTCTGGCGGTGTGGCTTTGGGTCAGGTGGCACTATTAATGTATCTTGCAGTATGCGTGCAACATTATGCTGATTTCCGTTTGCTAATGATTGTCGCAATTTTGTTGACGGTTTTTTTATTCCATAACTTAAGAACACCATGGCGTAAACGCGCAAGCATTTTTATGGGAGACTCTGGCATTACATTTATAGCATTTTTAGTTGCCTGGTTTGCAATTCATCTAGGTCAGGCAAAAATACAGGTATTAAAGCCGGTCACTGTATTATGGGTGTTAGCATTTCCTATTTATGACTTGGTTAATGTGGTGGCGCATCGTTTATATGAAGGCAGATCACCATTGAGTGCCGGCCGCGATCATGTACATCATGTGTTGCACTTTATTGGCATTGATACACAGTTATCAACATTTTTGCTGTGCTTGTTTTCAGTCGTGCTTGGACTTCTTGGCTTTTTGTTGAATCATTTGAATGTTTCTGAGGCATTTCAGTTTATTTTATTTTGCATATTACTGGTAGGCTACATGCTGACAGTAAGGGTCATAAGGCAACGTTAAGCTTTTTATACTGGTAAAAATTGATAGGCTCGGTATAATTTACCCATTGTTAAAACACAGGTCATTAGGGCTTGAATCATGAGGAAATATTAATGTCTGAAACAGTTGAAGGTTTGACGATCACTTATATGGAAGATGGTCTTGAGAAGGTAAAAGAGCTTGCAAAAGAAATTTTAACTAAGGGTGCGTGGAGTACCATTATGTATAAATACCAGAACTGGGACCCAAAAGCAGAAACCTATAAGCCACCTTGTTACGCTATTCGCCGTTATCAAAAGCGTAATGGTCAATATATGCTTAAATCTAAGTTTAATATTTCAAGTGATGACCAGGCAAGACGTGTTATCGATATATTAAATAAGTGGATTGACTGATCATTTGTATTTCAATGTGCAAATTCAGAGGTTTCCACTACGAAATAACCCTGCATATTTTTAAGATCGCTGAGATTCAATATGTAGGAAATTCCTGCTTTAAGTGCTTCTACGTAAATTTACGGATTTATTCCTGAAATTCTTTTTCTTATAATGATCTCATTCTGTATTAGTAAAGGGAGAGCGATATGGAAAGATGCGATGAAGCACTATTGGAAGAGTTATTAAGCGCGGTAATGCTTGATAACAGCACCACTGTCGAGGCACTGATTAGGAAGGGTGTTGAACTTGATAGTTACGAGGATCAGTATAAAGAGCGTCCATTGCACTTTGCTGTTACGTATAATGCATATAAAAGTGCAGAAGCATTACTTATGCATGGGGCAGATATGGATGCTAAGAGCATCGAAGATGTAAGCCCATTTGATATAGCATGTCGACATAAGAGCCCAAAAATGACCGAATTATTTGAGAGATATAGAAGTTCTTGAACTTTTAGTGGCAAACCCCACATCCCTAGCGTAGGCGCCTTTTAGGCGCCTTTTTTTGTGGTTATTTACTCTTGTTCTAATCTGCCTAATTTTCCAAACTGTCCGCATAGTTGAGCAGCAGGCTTGGTGGAGATAGGTGTTCTAATAAATAAATTTATTTACTTGTAAGGAGTTCACGCATCTTTGCCTTAATCATATCAATTGCAATTCTATTTTCACCGCCGCGAGGTACAATTACATCGGCATAACGTTTTGATGGTTCGACAAATTGAAAATACATGGGTCTTACAGTGTTTTGATATTGATTTAATACGGATTCAAGTGAGCGGCCACGTTCAACAATATCGCGCCGCAATCGACGTAAAAGACAGATATCCAGTGCTGTATCCATAAAGATGCGAATGTCCATCATGTCGCGTAGCGATTGTTCTGCGAACAATAGGATGCCTTCTAGGATGATAATGCGACTCTTAGGGATGTGTTTGGTTTCTTGTTTGCGTTGATGTGTTGCAAAATCATACTGAGGAATATCGACAGATTCCCAGTTTCTGAGTGATTGTAAATTTTTTACTAGTAGGTCGTGATCAAATGCATCTGGGTGGTCATAATTAACTTTGGCGCGTTCATCGAGATCCATGTCAGGGCGATGTTTGTAGTAGCAATCTTCTGGAATGACGATGACTTGATCAGAACCGAGCTCACGAATAATCGTGTTTGCCAGTAAACTTTTGCCTGATGCAGTAGGTCCAGAAATACCAATAATAATTACACTACCATCACTCATTTATTGTTGCTCCATAATTTAATTTACTAATAATTCGTATTCCTTATGAATGTATAGCAAGTAGCACATAAACCGCTCCGGTGCCTCCATCCTTGAGTCTTGCTGAGTGAAAGGCTAGCACATTTTTTTGTTGACGCAAGTAGTCATTAACAAAATTCTTCAATACGGGTTTCTCGATATCGCCCATCTGGCCTTTCCCATGAATTATATGTATACAGTAAAGTTTTCTTCGCAGGCATTCCTGCATAAATAACCTGAGCTGCTCGGCAGCTTCTGAAACGGTGTACGAGTGCAGGTCAAGTGTTGCTTCGACTTCAATTTGACCTTGTTTTAGCTGCTTCAGACATTTGGTCGGTAAAGTACAGCGCTTAAATTCCATACTGGCGTCACCATGAATAGTGGTGTAGGCATCATGTCCTGCAGAATAATCAAGGAAGTCGTGCTTGTGTTTGAAGTATTCGGCACGGTGTTGTTTTTTTTCAATCTGCTCTATGGGCATTTTAGTTTTGCTGATGGGTAGTTTTGAGCTATGTTTCAAGGGCTTGATGTTTTTCATTTTGTTCATGGTTTGACGAAACAATGAATCATCTGGGGGTGGCGTTTTTTTGCTCATAGGATTATGATACATCACTGACAAAACAGAAGCTATAATATGAGTCAAAAACACACAGCTGCTGAGTGGCTGGACTGGGTTGAAGAGCAATTCTCACAGGCTGAGCTCTTCTATGGCCATGGCCAAGATAATCCGCATGACGAAGCGGCGCAGTTATTATTTTTCGTTTTAGATCGCACAGATGACGGTGTGTGGCAAGAAATGTTGACACTGGCACAACAGCAAAAAATTAAAGACCTTGTTTCTAAGCGCATTCATACTCGACGTCCACTGGCATATTTAACGCAGCAAGCATGGTTTATGGGCATGCCTTTTTATGTGGATGAACGTGTTTTGATTCCCCGATCGCCATTTGCCGAATGGATCGATTATCAGTTTGCACCTTGGGTTCAGCCTGACAGTGTGAAGCATATTTTAGAAATTGGAACGGGTAGTGGTTGCATGGCAATCGCTTGCGCGGAAGTGTTTCCAAATACCATTGTTGATGCGGTTGATATTGATGCCGGAGCATTGATGGTGGCAGCAAAAAATATTGCGCATTACAAGATGCAAGAAAGGGTTCATTTGATTGAGTCAGATGCTTTTTCTAATGTTACGCGCAAAGATTATGATGTGATTATAAGTAACCCCCCATACGTGGGTGATGCGGAGATTGCGAGCCTACCGAAAGAATACAGTTTTGAGCCTGTTGAAATAGCATTGCGATCTGGTAAAGATGGTTTGAAGTTGCCACTGCAAATTTTAACTCAAGCAGCAGAATATTTGCAGGATAAGGGGGTTTTAATCATGGAGCTTGGAAATACCGCCGAACTCTTGCAGCAACGATTTCCGAAAGTTGCGTTTACATGGCTTGAACAGTCAATGGGTGGACATGGTTTGTTAATGATGACGAAAGAAGATTTACTGAACTATCAAGGTATATTTAATGGCGGGTAATTCATTTGGAAAGTCTTTTGTTGTGACCACTTGTGGTGAGAGTCATGGGCCCGCACTATTGGCGATAGTAGATGGCTGTCCACCTGCTATGAAATTAACTGAACAGGATATACAAATAGAAGTTGATAGACGAGCCACAGGGCAGTCACGTTTTACCTCACAAAGACGTGAACCAGACACGGTACGGATTTTGTCAGGAGTGTTTGAAGGTGTTACTACAGGTGCCCCAATAGGTTTAATGATTGAAAACAAAGATCAACGCCCTAGAGACTATGCGAACATAAAAGATTTGTATCGTCCTGGGCATGCAGATTATAGTTATCATAAAAAATACGGTGTTCGCGATTATCGTGGAGGAGGGCGCTCATCAGCACGTGAAACGATCATGCGTGTAGCAGCCGGCGCAATTGCCAAAAAATATTTACATGAAGCTTGTGGCGTGCAGATAAAAGGATATTTGGCAGCAATGGGGGGTATAGAGGCTGAAGAGTTAGACTTATCACAAGTGCCTCAAAACGCATTTTTTTTTCCAGACAAAAGTAAGCTTACTCAACTTGAGGATTTAATAGCAGCATTACGTCGTCAGGGTGATTCTATTGGTGCGCGTGTTAATGTTATTGCGCAAGGTGTTCCTGCTGGATTAGGTGAACCTGTGTTTTCACGTCTTGATGCAGATATTGCAGCTGCTATGATGGGCATTAATGCATCTAAAGCGGTTGAAATAGGAGATGGCATAAATGTTGTTAATCAGAATGGCAGTCAACACCGTGATGAAATTAATGAGCAGGGGTTTTTAAGTAATCATGCAGGTGGCGTATTGGGTGGAATTTCAAGTGGGCAGGATATTCGAGTAAGCGTTGCATTTAAGCCGACTTCCAGTATTACCAAAACTGCAGAAACAATTGATACGCAAGGTGCATCGGTGCAAGTGCAAACGAAGGGTCGTCATGACCCTTGTGTTGGCATTCGCGCTGTACCGATTGTGGAGGCTATGTTAGCATTAGTGCTGATGGATCATTACCTATTAGATCGCGCACAAAATGGAGAGAGAAAATGAACTTGGGTTACGATATTGCTATTGTAGGTGCCACAGGAACTGTTGGTGATGCAATACTTGAAATTCTGCATCAACGAGAATTTCCTGTTGAGAAGTTATATCCATTGGCGAGCAAAGATTCCGTTGGTAAGGAAGTCTTGTTGGGCGACCAGCCTTATTCAGTGGAAGCATTAGCGGATTTTGATTTTTCTAAAGTGCAGTTTGCATTTTTCTCGGCAGGCGCTGCTGTCTCTGAGAAATATGTTCCCATTGCAGCAGATGCAGGTGCTGTGGTCATTGATAACACGTCTCAATTTCGTTACGATCCCGATGTGCCGCTTGTCATTCCTGAGGTTAATCCAGAGGCGTTACGTGACTATCGCAATAGAAATATTATTGCAAACCCTAACTGCTCCACGATTCAAATGTTAGTAGCATTAAAGCCGATTTATGACAGGGCTGGAATTGCAAGAATTAATGTTGCTACGTATCAAGCTGCTTCTGGTGCGGGGCGTCGCGCGATAGAATCATTGGCCAGGCAAACAGCATCCTTAATGAGTGGCCAAGAGGCAGATTTAGAAATGGGTGATCAGCCAACTGCTTTTAATGTAGTTCCAAAAATTGATAGGATACTTGATAATGGCTACACAAAGGAAGAGATGAAGATGGTGTGGGAGACACAGAAAATATTAGCTGACAACACTATCTCTGTTAATCCCACCGCGGTACGAGTGCCGGTTTTTTATGGGCATTCAGAGGCAATTCACCTAGAAACATTGCAGCCAATAAGCCCCGATGAAGTACGTGATTGTTTAAGTGTGGCGCCAGGTGTTTTAACCTTGGAAAACGGCGAGATGCCAACGGCAGTGACACACGCAGCCAATGTGGATGCTGTTTTTGTCGGGCGTATTCGTCAAGATATCAGTCATCCAAATGGTATTAATCTATGGGTGGTGTCGGATAATATTCGTAAAGGTGCGGCACTTAATTCAATACAGATTGCCGAACAGCTTATCGAGAATGACTTTTATCGTTGATTGCGTGTTTTAATTCAGTAGCGCCGACATGACCGAGCAATTATCAATAAAATAAAAATCACAAAAGTTGCCACCATGCTCAAAAATGGAAACGTTATAAAGCCCCATAATTTTAAATGTATTGCATTACATGCAGGGCCGTTGCTGCATACTTGTATGGGTTCAAATGCAGGCACCATTTGTGTTAAATATTGATAGAGTGCAATGATAAAACCGACAATAGTAAGTGGTAGTGCATAGACGACAACCCTGCAATCATCCTTATAGGCAGCAATACCAAGTAATAAAAACAATGGATAAATACAAATACGTTGATACCAACACAGGTGACAAATGGGCAGATGCTTTACTTCGCCGGCATAAAGTGTAGCCACAACAGCAATGGCCGCAATAAACCATGCAATCAATAAGGCCATTTGTCGGGTACTTGCAGATTCATTGTTCATTTGCTTACCTCGTTGTAGACCTGATTAAATAGATCAAATGACAAGGGCTCTACCAGTACACCATTAATATAAACGCGTGGTGTCATTACGGTGTCTCCCATGACTTGCTGAGCTATTTTCATATTTTTATTAATTTGGTCGTTGTACGGTGATTGAATCAAGCATAATGAAAGTTTATTGATATTAATTCCCGGTACTTTGCCGGCAAATTTAAGTAGTTTTGGTATGGTGCCCCAATTTTCCTCTTCATCTCCTTGGTGGTGATAAATGTATTCAACATAGGGGAAAAACGCCTTGGGGTTTTGTTCTCGTACACAAAATGCAGCATTTGCAATGGGCGGTGATCCAGGCACAAAGGCAAGAGTGATAACGGTATATTTAATTTTTCCTGAATCAATATAGGCTTTTTTGATTTTTGGAAAGACATGCGTGTTATAGTATTTGCAATTAACGCACTTTAGATCTTCAAACACAACAATATTATTCTTAGCTTTTGCATTACCAATAAATGGTTGGCCATGTGACGGTATATTAACAGCTTTACTCAGTCTCATGGCGGGTTTTCTTAGGGTAAATATGCAAATAATTATGGCCACTATAATGACGAGCAGAATGATAATGGTGCGAAGCTTATTTTTAGACATGTTGATTCTCCTTATTATCAGTAATGTTGCCGCAGTGTAGATTTGCAGTTACGGCAGATTTAATATTCTTTGGCAAAGGCAAGTTTAGCTTTTCCATGATGGCTGCATATTCATCTGCAGAGCTTACTTGTAGCCTGGGGTTAAACTGCTTTTCCTCTCCGATCGTAGACTCGTTTAATATTTTATAATCATGACCGGGAAATAGCCGCGTTGCATCAGGCAGGGTCAGTAATTTTTCTGTAATTGAGTGGTAGGCTAGTTTAGCGTTACCAGCTTGAAAATCAGTGCGGCCTGTCGCTCTAATTAACAAGGTATCTCCAGTGAAAACACAGTCCTCACATAAAAAGCAATAACAATCATCGGTATGTCCTGGGGTAAATAGGGCGGTTATCTTGAGCTTGCCGATGTGAATGATTGTCCCATCATCAAATGTCTCATCGGCACCTGTGGCCTGAGATTGTTTTGGTATGCCGATGCTGCAATTCGTCGATTGTTTAAGTTGAGTGGCAGCCGTAATGTGATCGGCGTGGGTATGAGTTTCCAGTGAGTAAAGCAGCGATAGCTGCCATTCATTCAGTAGTTTCAGGTAGAGATCATGATTTTCAAATACGGGATCAATAATGCAGGCTTTTCGGCTATCAAGGCAGCCCAGCACATAGGTGAAGGTTGAAGTTTCTGGATCACAGAATTGTCTTAAAAACATATCGCCACTGCAGGTTCGTTGCTGTTGAACACGGTTATCGAGTGTAACAGATTGATGCGTAATAAGAAATGGCGCATTCTTATTTTGCGCTAGCAAAAAAAATATAGGAGAAATGAATACCCTGGCGCTTGCGTTGCGGATATTTATTTGGCTCAAAATATGACGATATTTTACTGCTAACACTCTGAATTATAACAAGGTTCACTTTTTAAAGGTTTTCTGTTATAGTGCTAATCTTGTACATTTAATAGATTCTTAAGGTTATATAGCATGAAAAAGATATTACTCTTTGTTTTTTCAGGATTTTTGTTATTTAGTGTTGCGTCATTTGCGGGCTCTGGCTTTGGTGATAGTGCTCCTGCTCAGCAGTCATTTCACGAGGCTGACCCTACTGCTGCGAGCGATGCAAGTCAGGCCCAGCAGGTTGCCAAAACAGCAGCAATAATGCAACAGTCGGCGCAAACGCAGCATCATGTGACGGCTGCAAAAAAAGCCCAACAACAGCATCAGAAAGCCCAATCTGAGTCGGCTCAGCCCGTGGCAAATGCAGCAGCTAACTCAGTCCAGGGTCAGGCGGTACAACAGGTTTCACAACAGTTGAGTAGTTTTATTCAAACGAGTTTGCAGTTCCAGCAAGCTAACAACCAAAAAATAGCAGCGTTATCCAATCAAATTGAAAAATTACAAGTAAAGCAAGCAGCACTTGTGCAGTTTGCTACAATCTTGGAGCAGGGAAAGCCGGCGTTGGCTGGCAATCTTAAGCCGATTGTGCCACAGGCAAGTGCGTGGGAAAAATTTGAAAGCCAGTATTCAATGGCCATCATCATTGCACTGTTAGCGGTTATTTTGTTAATGCTGATGTTTAGAAAGCGTGTGCCATCAACTGTTTCAGCAAATATTGCAGAAGATGAAGTTGACACCAAAGATGAGTATGACTATATGGGCAGCTCGGAGGCAATCCCAGCAAAATTGGATTTAGCACATGCCTATATTGCGATGGAAGATTTTACGGCGGCACGAAAAGTACTGCGCCAGGTTATTATTTCGGGTGACGAAAAGCAGCAGGCTGAGGCCAATAAAATGATTGATAACATTGCTGAGAAATAATAAATATCCTCGTCTGTGCGAAACAAGTTTGCACGGACCTTAAGGATCCTCAAGCGTAAAGCCCTGCGGCAAACCGCGGGATGGAGTAATAAAAACAATGGATATTAAAAGGATTGCATTAGGTGTTCGTTACGATGGTGCTAATTATCGTGGCTGGCAAGTGCAAGATGAAGAGCTCCCCACGGTACAGGGTCGTTTAGAACGTTCGATAGCGCGAGTTGCAAATCATCCGATTACAACTGTTTGTGCTGGGCGTACGGATGCAGGTGTTCATGCCACAGCGCAGGTTGTGCATTTTGATACGAGTGTGGATCGTCGCGACTATTCATGGGTGTTTGGCAGCAACAGTAATTTACCATCAGACATTAGTATATTGTGGGCAAAACAAGTGAGCATGGATTTTCACGCGCGTTATTCTGCAGTTGCTCGGACCTATCGATATATTGTTTATAATCACCCCATTAAACCAGCAATTTTAAGACATGGTGTTGGTTGGTTTCACAAACCATTAGAGGTAGGTGCAATGTTGGAGGCGTCACAATGTTTGCTGGGCGAACATGATTTTAGCTCTTTTCGAGGCGCAGACTGCCAATCCAATACAGCGATGCGAAATTTACAGCGTGTAGAGGTAGTGCGACGTGATCGAATGGTGATTATTGAAATTACGGCAAATGCTTTCTTGTTGCATATGATACGTAATATTGTTGGGACACTGGTCGAGATTGGTTGCGAGCAGAAGCCTGTTGAATGGATGCAGGAAGTGTTGGAGGCGCGTGATCGTCGTGCAGCTGGGGCAACAATTTCACCTAATGGTCTATATCTAGTGAAGGTGGATTACCCGGATGAGTTTGAGTTGCCTATCAACCCTACAGGCCCTTACTTCCTATGCCTCTGATTGAAGGCTATTGCGCTGCTTATGTATTTTAGTATACACTGCGGCTGCCCTTGTGGCTGAGTATATAGAAGATTATGGTTTATTTTCGTATACTTGAGAAAAGTGTACTATAGTGAAGTGAGTGACTTATATTAGGACCCTGTTATGAGTTGGTTTAAAAAATTATTACCGAAAATCTCCACCTCCGATAAGAAAGGTGTGCCTGAAGGCATCTGGAAGAAATGCAACAACTGCATGGCTATTTTATATGCGGTTGAATTGAAGCGTAATGATGAGGTTTGTCCTAAGTGTAATTATCATATGCGAGTAGGGGCGCGCGAACGGCTCGATAGTTTTCTCGATGAATCAGGTCGCGACGAAATTGCAACCAAGGTGGCGCCGGTTGATCGACTAAAATTTCGTGACTCTAAAAAATATAAAGACCGCATCAGTAGCGCACAAAAATCCACGGGTGAGAAAGAAGCGCTGATAGTCATGCGAGGCACGGTCAAACGCCTGGGTGTTGTTGCAGCATGTTTTGAATTTGGTTTTATTGGCGGCTCGATGAGTGCGGGTGTGGGTGAGCGCTTTGTGGCGGCAGTCAATGCAGCGATCGAATACAAGCTACCATTAATTTGTTTTTCAACCAGTGGTGGTGCGCGCATGCAAGAAGGGTTGTTTTCATTGTTTCAAATGGCAAAAACGGCAGCGGCATTAGCAAAATTATCAAAACAAGGTTTGCCCTTTATCTCGGTGCTAACAGATCCTACGATGGGGGGTGTTTCTGCAAGCTTGGCAACTTTGGGTGATGTTATTATTGCTGAGCCAAAAGCTTTGATTGGTTTTTCGGGCCCTCGAGTGATTCAGCAGACAATTCGTCAAACCTTGCCTGAAGGGTTTCAGCGCAGTGAATTTTTATTAGAGCATGGCGCCATTGACATGATTGTAGATCGACGTCAACTTCGCGAAACTATTGTAAACATATGTGCCATATTGACCCATCAAAAAATATCAGAACAAGATGAGCAATTATCGTCAGAAAGCGCCTGATTCGAACGCATCCCTACAGCAATGGTTGGGGTATATTGGTAAGATTCATCCGGTTAATATAGATCTTGGCTTAGAGCGTGTGCGAAAAGTTGCGCAGCGACTTAATCTATTAACATTCAATTCAGCTGTGATAACTATTGCCGGAACTAACGGCAAAGGCTCTTGCGTTAAAATTCTGGAATCAATATACCTGAAGGCCGGTTACTCTGTTGCGGCCACCACTTCTCCTCACTTGATTCGCTTTAATGAGCGTTTGCGTATTTGTGGTCAAGAGGTTAGTGATTATCTGTTGTTGCAGGCATTTGCTGCAATAGAAGAGGCCCGACAAACTACCAGTCTGAGTTATTTTGAGTTCACCAGTTTGGCTATTCTCTATTGTATACGGGAAGTCGAAACAGATGTTATTTTGCTTGAGGTTGGGTTAGGAGGGCGGCTCGATGCAATGAATATCATCGATGCTGATATTGCGGTGATCAGTAATATTGATTTAGATCATATGGATTATCTCGGTGATACGCGTGAACAGATTGGTTTTGAGAAGGCGGGCATATTTCGAGCTAATAAATTGGCGGTTTGTGGTGATCCAAATCCGCCGCATTCAATTGCTCAGGCGGCGACTGAGGTAGGTGCAAAATTATTCTGCTTAAACAAAGAGTTTTCATATCAACTTAATCAGGAAAATTGGAATTTCTGTGGCCCTTTGGTGAAGTACAGCGATCTACCGATGCCACGCTTAAAGATTGAAAACGTTGCTACGAGTTTAGCTGTGGTGCAACTACTGGCACAGAAATTACCTCTTGATCAGCAGTGTTTCAATGATGTGATCAGAACGGTGGGTCTTGCAGGGCGTTTTGAGGTGCTTCATGAGCCACGGCACTGTGTTTTAGATGTGGCTCATAATCCGCAAGCAGTACGATGGCTGTTGCGACAGTTGCAAGATTTGCAGATTACGAGCAGGGTGCATTTGGTTATTGGGATGCTAAAAGACAAAAATATTTCAGAATGTTTGAGCATTTTGGCGCCTTTGGTTGAAGACTGGTACGTGGCGAGCCTGGCGGATTCAAGAGGGGCTGATGCAACCTATATAAAGCAACAATTACAAGCATTGCAAATAAATAATTGCTATACTTTTAACTGCGTCGCAGAAGCTTTTGAGAAAGCCCGGGCGCGTAGAGGCTCGGATGATTGGATTGTTGTTTGCGGCTCTTTTCATACTGTGGGTGCTGTGAAGCAGCGGCTGCAGCAATACCAGGAGGAATTACCATGACAAATCAGATGCGCCAGCGCTTAATCGGTCTGTTAGTGATTATTGCAATTTTTGCAATCTTTTTGCCGATACTCTTTCATAACCCTAATCCGGCATCACAGTTTAAATTACCGCGCAGTATGCCACCGCTACCCGGTACCTCGAATAAACCAACGCTTGAGCTGCCAGCAAAACCACGCGCAGCTATATCAGCTCTTACGCCACAGACAGCACCAGTAAAGTCGTTTAAATTGACAAATGCGAACCTGTTGCCAACAAAGCCTACTGCTGCCAAGCTTGCCCCTATCAAACCCATAAAAGCGAAATCTGTCGTCCATGTTCGTGCTAAGGTTAAGGCCGCTAAGCCTAAGGCCAAAGCCACTCAACCAGTGACTCGGTTGGCGGCTATGCCAGAAGCGTGGGTAGTGCAAATTGCAAGTTTTAATGATCATAAACATGCTGCAACGCTGGCTGGGCAGCTGCGCAAAGAGGGTCTTGAGGCCTACACCCGAAGTGCTCATCTAAATGGAAAGTTGATCGTTCGAGTTTTTGTGGGCCCTAAAATTCAATATAAAAATATAAAATTGTTGCAACAGCGTATCAAGAAACGCTATCATTTGAACGGTTTAATAGTGAAGTATCATGTGTAGGGACAAAGAGTAATGAATTGGTTTGATTTTGTAATTATTGGTATTATTTTTATTTCCATTGTAGTGAGTTTCTTTCGCGGTATTTTGCGCGAGATTTTATCTTTAATAATTTGGGTGGCTGCATTTATTTTAGCATTTCGTTATGCGGAGCAAGTTGGGCTGCACCTGCAGGGCTTCGTGCATAGCAGTACCGTCGGTTACGCATTGGCTTTCTTGTTAATTTTCCTGGTGGTGTTCTTTGTTGGAATGGTATTAAACTTTTTTATCAAAAATGTGATTGATAAGATTGGTTTTGGTCCGGCTGATCGCGCGTTGGGAGTTTGTTTTGGCGTGGCTCGCGGCGTATTAGTTGTGGCTGTCTTGCTCATGTTTATTGCAATCAGTCCGATGCAAAGAGATGCCTGGTATGCCGACTCTAAAGTAAGACCTTATTTTAATGGTTTGGTTGTGCGCCTAGGACATTTTGTTCCAGAGCAGATCCAGCATTTTTCAAGTTGGATTGGATATCCTCATAAATCAAATAACACACAGCAAACAAGAGGCATTAATAATGTGCGGAATTATAGGAATACTGTCAAACAGACGCGTTAACCAAGACATCTATGATGCGTTAACGATTATTCAGCACCGTGGTCAAGATGCTGCAGGAATCATGACATCCGATGGTCAGCGAGTCCATTTGCGTAAGTGTAATGGCCTTGTGCGTGATGCAATACAAGAAAAGCATATGTTCAAGTTGCAAGGCAATATGGGCATAGGGCATGTGCGCTATCCAACTGCAGGTTCTGAGAGTGCCTCTGAATCACAGCCTTTTTACGTGAACTCACCTTATGGTTTGGGTATCGTGCACAATGGAAACTTAATTAACACCGAAGCGTTGGCTCAGCAGCTGGCAGAGACGGATCTACGTCATTTAAATACAGCCTCTGATTCTGAGGTTTTGTTAAATGTACTGGCCTATGAGTTACAGCGTGTGGGTGGCACCCAGTTGGCAGCACAATCCTTGTTTCAGGCGGTAAAGGCTGTTTACCAACGTGTTCAGGGTGCGTTTAGTGCGATTGCAATGATCCATGGTTATGGGCTATTGGCCTTTCGTGACCCTTATGGTATTCGTCCGCTTGTTTATGGTAAGCGTGAAACGGATAGTGGTCCAGAGTATATGATTGCTTCGGAGACAATTGCGCTAGATGTCTTGGGTTATAAATTGCTGGGTGATGTGGCGCCTGGCGAGGCTATCTTTATTGATTTAGCAGGTGAGTTACATCGGCACCAATGTGTGCCAATGCAGAGTCATTCGCCCTGTATTTTTGAATATATTTATTTGGCTCGACCGGACTCTGTGATCGATCATATACCTGTGTATAAAGCGCGAATTAATATGGGTAAGCGTTTAGCTGACAAAATAAAGCGTGAGAAAAAAGACCATGATATCGATGTGGTGATTCCAATTCCGGATACCAGTCGAACCTCTGCGTTAGCATTAGCGCAGGCCTTGGGTGTCGATTATTCTGAAGGCTTTGTTAAAAATCGCTATATTGGCCGCACCTTTATTATGCCCGGTCAAAGCATTCGTAGAAGTTCAGTGCGATTAAAGTTAAATGCGATGAAAGAAGAGTTCAAGGGTAAGAATGTGTTATTGGTGGATGATTCGATTGTACGCGGTACAACTTCTGGTGAAATCATTCAAATGGCGCGTGATGTTGGTGCTAAAAAAGTCTATTTTGCATCGGCTGCGCCTGAGGTGCGCTACCCTAATGTGTATGGCATTGATATGCCAAATGCTAAAGAATTAATTGCGCATGATCGCACTAGTGAGGAAGTGTCAGAAATAATTGGCAGTGACTGGTTGGTTTATCAAGATCTAGGAGATGTTGTTGCTGCAATTAATGATGCGGCTAAAACGGATGCACATAAGATCAAACAATTTGAAGATTCTATTTTCACAGGCACCTATATGACAGGTGGTGTCAGTGAGGAATACCTGAATCATATCGCAGAGCATCGCAGTGATGCGGCTAAGAAAAATAATAAGGATAAGCATTAGTTCTATGGCGAGTGTTTCCAGTAATCTGTGTAAGTAGCCAATCCTAGTTTCATTGGACAGGCACTCTGTCACCGAACTCAATAATAAACCGATTCATAGCAGCTTTCCATTTTTTAGAAATATTATTGATTGCCAAGTAAATTATTTTAAACACCGATTCATCCGTTGGGAAGACGCACTTATTTTTAATAACTTTGCGTAACGTCATGAACTCATGTCTGATTTGGAGGGAAAACCCCTAGCGCCCCATATTGACACAAATTAGGGATAGACAAAAGCTAATACAGTCCATATTATCACTACTTTGACTTTAGCAATGTATTAGTTAAATTACTGGTAAATAAATATGAGCACTAATTTTCAACTAGGTATTTTGGGTGGTATGGGGCCATTTGCAACCACGTCATTCTTAGATTATTTCTATGAAAAACAAGCAAGTTACACGAGAATTGAACAAGAATATACCAATGTTATTGTCTCAATTTTACCTGAAATGCCGGACCGTACAGAATCCTTGTTTAATGGCAATGAAAAAGTATTGCTCAAGCATTTAAAGGCGGCTTTACAGGCGCTAGAAAAAGTGGGGGTAGATTCAATACTTGTTTTATGCTTTACGATGCATCACTTGGTGCCATTGTTGCCGGTGAAATTACGCAATAAAATCATTTCATTAGTTGATTTAACGCTATTAGAGGTCATAAACGTTAAGAAAAAGACTTTATTGTTATCGACATTTGCGACGTATACGCTAGAAATCTTTGAAAAAAGCAAATTTTGGGGAGAAGCACAACCGTATATAAAAAAACCAGACAGATGTGATATAAAAATTATACATAAAATTATTTATGATATTAAGCAAAACCAACAGAATATTGCTGGAAATGAATACTGGAAAACGATAATGCAAAAGTATGAGGTTGAGTCATTTACAATGGGCTGTACGGATTTTTTTGTACTATTTAATCAAAAAATAGCAGGCATACCATGTAGACAGCGATTGATTAACCCCATCGATGCGTTATTAAATTATTTGGACAAGACAAAAGTAAATTTGCGAGAGGTGGTATGAGTAAAATTTATAAAAATATAGAATCGTTGGTAGGCAATACTCCATTGGTTCGATTAAGCACATACTCCTATGGAAATGATGTTTCTGTTATTGCGAAATGTGAAATGTTTAATCCTAGTTTAAGTATTAAAGATAGAATCGTGCTTGCAATGATTGACGATTTTGAAAATAAAGGTAAGTTGCAGCCAGGTGGTACGATTATTGAGGCATCGTCCGGTAATACCGGTTCATCTTTGGCGATGCTTGCTGCTGTGCGCGGTTATAAGGCCATCATTACTACGCCAGCTAAAACAAGTGAGGAAAAAGTTGCAACAATGAGAGCGTTTGGTGCGACAGTTTATGTTTGTCCTGGCGTACCAAAGAGTTTAAGCGAACATTATGTTAATAAAGCACATCAGCTGCATAAACAAATTCCCGGTTCAGTTATTTTAAATCAATATGAAAACCCCCTGAATCCACATGCACACTATTTACAAACAGCACAAGAAATATGGGATGATTTGGACGGTAATGTTGACTATGTTGTTGCTGGTTCAAGTTCTGGTGGCACTATATCTGGCATCGGACGATTTTTTAAGGAAAAAAATCCAAGGGTGAAAATTATTATGCCAGACCCCGTTGGGTCAATTTATTTTGATTATTATCGATCTAAACAAGAGCACCGCAATATTTGCAAGCCGTACAAGATTGAGGGTATTGGAAAAGATTATATTTGTAAAACCATTGATTTTTCGGTGATTGATGCAGTGATGCAAGTGACGGATCAACAGGCATTTGATACAGCAAAATCATTGGCAAAGCAAGAAGGACTATTGGCAGGTGGTAGTGCTGGGGCAGTGGTATATGTAGCCAAAACATTAGCGGAACAATGTAGCAAAGAAAAGAAAAAAGCTAATATTGTAGTAATTTTAGCGGATAGTGGCTTTAAATATTTATCAAAGTTTTACGCCAGTGAAGCGGGTGGAAATGCTGAAATACCCGTAGATATGCATGCAGTGATTGGATAGAATCAACAATACTATGGAAAATAATAAAACATTGCTTCAACAGCTATATTATCAATTTGAGGCCAATCAAAATAACATTGCTGTTCGATTTGGTTCGCAGCAGCTTAGTTATGGTGAATTAAATCATAACAGCAATCAATTAGCATATTATCTTCGTCAACAGGGGATTGCTGTTGGTAGTGTTGTTGGAATACAGTTGCATCGAAGCATTAACCTTGTGGTTGCAATGATAGCGGTGTTGAAATCAGGTGCAGCTTATTTGCCGATAGATCCGAGTTTACCGGATAAACGTATTGTATCAATGTGTGATGATGCAAAGCCACATATCGTTATTAATGATGATACAGACATTGGCTCAATACTAGAAAAAAATGATTGCATAGAAAACTTGCCTATCTATAGTGACATGAAAGACTTAACCTATGTGTTATTCACTTCGGGCTCTACGGGGCGTCCAAAAGGGGTTATGATTGACTATGCGGCAATCACCAATAGGTTAGAGTGGATGCAGCAACAGCTTCAACTACAAGAAGATGATGTTGTCTTACAAAAAACACCGATTGGCTTTGATGTTTCAATATGGGAATTTTTATGGCCACTGTTAAATGGTGCTACACTTGTTGTAGCCGAACCGCATGCACACAAAGATCCACAAGCATTAAAAAACATTATTGAAAAAAATAATATCACAACACTTCATTTTGTTCCCCCTATGCTTCAAGTATTTTTGCAATCAATAGACAAGAGATCTTGTCAATCTATAAAAAGAATCATCTGTAGTGGTGAAAGTCTCTTGCCAACAACAGTTAGTCTAGCTCAACAGACATTACCACAAGCTGTTATTTATAATCTATATGGTCCAACTGAGGCCGCAATTGATGTAAGTTATTGGCAGTGCTCAGGAAATGAAGCCCCTATTCCGATTGGACGGCCAATTAGTAATATAAAATTTCATGTGCTTGATGAACAAATGAACAAAGTAAAACAAGGTGATGAGGGGGAGCTTTATATAGAAGGTGTTGGATTAGCAAGAGGTTATATTAACCGTGAAGATCTAACCAAAGAAAAGTTTATATCGCATCCGTCAGCAACACTATACGATGAGCGCTTATATAAAACAGGAGATTTAGTAAAGTGTTTAGGTGATGACGTCTATGTTTATATGGGAAGAATTGATGACCAAGTTAAAATAAGAGGTAATCGTATTGAACTTGGAGAGATTGAGTCAATTTTATTGGAGCATGATAAAATAGATCAGTGTGCTGTTGTTGTTATGTCGGTCAACAGTCAAAAATCATTGGTGGCGTATTGTGTATCTTCTTTAAGTGATAAATCAATAGAAGAGTATTTACAACAGCATGTGCCAGACTATATGCTACCTGTAACCTATATTTCCATGGAATGTCTGCCATTAACCGTCAATGGAAAAATTGATAGAAAAAAACTAAATAGTCATGATCTCCAATTCAATAATGTAGCAGCAACTGAGAAAAAAGATACAGTAATTGATAAATTAATTACGATATGGCAAAAAGCATTAGGCACAGAAAATAAAATATCAACAACCTTACCGTTTTTATTACAAGGCGGAAACTCATTGGTTGCAGCTTTAATTGTGTCTGAAATTGAGCAAGAATTTTCAAGAAAAATGTTGATTTCAGAATTATTTGAGCTTGATACGATAGTGAGTGTTGAGCAATTTCTTAAAAAAGCTCAGGCACATCAAAAAAGTGTTGATATTGTTCATGAAGAAAGAGCTGCGGTAGTACCGTGTACGGCTCAACAATCCGCTATTTTTCGCATCAGTCGGTTATCTGAGCTTGGCTCAATCGCATATAATTTGCCGATGATATTCAATATTAAAGGAGACCTTGATTTGGGTGCATTACAGTGTGCTCTCAATAAGATATGCGCTGAGGAAAGCCAATTACAATCAGTATTTTTTGAAGAAAATGGTATTTGTTATCAACGGGCACTGCCTTATAAAAAAATGACTATTAATGTGGAAAAAATTCATCAAAATAGTTTAGAGGAATGTTTAAATAAATTAGCTAATGACAAATTTGACTTACAGCAGAGCTCGCCACTCAAAGTAAAATTATATTCGACTGTGCCGGGCAATCATACGTTAGCCATAGTAATGCATCATATCATTAGTGATGGCTGGTCTCAAAAACGCTTTATGCAGCGATTAAATGAATATTATTGCAAAAAAAACATGCTATTAAGTTCAATCAATTATTATGATTATAGTGATTATCAGCATGCTACTTCTGAGGACGCAAGTGATGTTGACTTTTGGCAACAGCAATTAGAAGGCTGCGAGGGGCTATCACTACCTTTAGATAAAATGCGACCACCGCAGTTTAGTTATAGTGGCGACCATTATTTTTTCGCATTAGACGAGGGTTTAACGAAGAAACTCAAGCAATATTGTAAGCAAAAAAACCTCACCCCATTTATTGTATTACTGTCAGCATTTTCAGTAGTGATGCATCACTATACTCGACAAGAAGATTTTATTATCGGTACCGCTTATAGCAATCGTCAACATCGATGGAGCCAAGACATATTGGGCTTGATGGTAAATATATTGCCGTTGCCAATTCACTATTCTGAAAAGAGTAGTATTGATGAATTTACTGAGTATTTAAAAAGAATAGTGTTTCAATTAATGGAGCATCAACAAACCCCTCTTGAGCATATATTAAAAGCAGGCCGCTATCAGCATGATCCTTCAGTAATGACACTTTGTCCGGTATTATTTGTTTTTCAACCGGATAATATATCGTTGGATAATGTAACGTTGGGTGATTTAAAGCTTGAACAGCAACATAATTTACCTAAGGCAAGTAAGTTTGATTTGACATTTACAGTAGAAGAAAAAGGCAGCGCTATGGGTGGCAATATTGAGTATTGTACCGATTTATTTGATGCTGAGACAATTGAGAATTTATTTAAATGCTTCAAGGCGGCTCTCGATTCTTTGGTGTCGGTAGAAATGAAAACAATTAGTGACGTTGTTTTAATGCCAGCTGATGAGAAAAAACAACTGATTAATAGCGTCAATAAAACAGTGCACGTTAAATACGAGCAGGAAAATATCGTTGAACGATTTGCATCTATTAGTAAGCAATATCCCAACTGCATTGCATTAAAATTTCAAAACACAGAAGTTAGTTACTCTGAGCTTTACCAACGTTCTGAGCGAATAGCCAATCAAATAAGGGCGCAGTACTATAAGCTCTATCAATGTGAAATGCCTAGTGATACATTGATTGCACTGACGATGCTAAGATCAGAAACGTTGATAATAGCAATTATTGCGATATTGATGTCTGGAGCGGCCTATGTTCCTGTCGACCCAAGTTATCCTGAAGAACGTAAACGCTTTATATTATCAGACAGTAAAGCAGCCCTATTGATTAGTGATGAAAAGGTTGAAGACTACCCTGAAAATAAAACATTTAATTTAGCAGAGTTGGATATTATATGTAGTAGTACCGTTGAGGTAGCAATTAAGCCGGATGATTTAGCCTATATTATTTACACATCGGGCTCGACAGGAAAGCCAAAAGGTGTGATGGTTGAGCACTATAACGTTGTGAGACTGTTTGATTGTGCTAGGCGGGATTTTATTTTTTCTAAAAACGACATTTGGAGTTTATTTCATTCGTATGCATTTGATTTTTCTGTTTGGGAAATATGGGGGGCATTGCTGTTTGGTGGAAAAATTGTTGTTGTTCCTTTTGATGTTTCAAGGGATCCTTTGCAGTTTCGCCAACTAGTCTCACAAGAAAAAATAACTGTTTTAAGCCAGACGCCAGCTTCGTTTATGCAATTCATTGAAGCTGATGCACAAATAGAAGGGTGCTGCGATAGCTTACGATATGTGGTATTTGGTGGCGAACGTTTAGAGTTATCTATGTTGAAGTCATGGTGGGAAAAATATAGAGAATCGCAACCTAAACTTATTAATATGTATGGTACTACTGAAACTACGGTGCACGCGACCTTTCGTTGTTTGAAGCAATCGGACTGCAATAAAAGTGTGAATAGTCCTGTAGGCAATGCGCTTCAAGATTTACAGCTGCTAGTGTTAGATCGTGATCAGAATCTATTGCCTGATGGGGTGCCAGGAGAATTGTATATTGCGGGTAGTGGTGTTACTCGCGGCTATTTGTTTAGAGAGGAATTGACACGCTCACGATTTGTGAAGCTAAGTGGCATGCAGCCACTTTTTTATAGGACTGGAGATTGTGTAAGGAAAACATTATCGGGTGACATGGTCTATCTGGGGCGTCTCGATAGGCAGATTAAGTTACATGGTTTTAGAATTGAGCTGGCCGAAATAGAGAGCACAATTATGCAACATCCGAACGTGAGCCAAGTGGTTGTTAGCTTATTGCAAAATCCAAGTCAGTTGGCGTGTTATTACACGGAAGTGAGTGAAGTGAGTGCTCAGTCCATAAGAAAACATGCCGAGGAAAACTTACCAAGCTATATGGTTCCGAATTTTTTTATAAAGGTGCCCTCCATACCTAAGACAGCACATGGAAAAATTAACTTTGAGGCGCTACCTGATGCACGGAATATGGAAAAAGAGATCGTTATATTAGAAGATAACCCGCTGCAGAAAATACTTCTGAAAACTTGGACTGAAGTATTAAAAGTTAAGAATATAAATGCAGCTGATAATTTTTATAGATTAGGTGGCGATTCAATATTATCAATTCGTATGATTACAATGCTGCGTTCATATAATATTTATATAACACCAACAGACTTGATAAAAAATCCAACTATACAGGCACTATCTGAAGTTGTAAATGTGGACCATGCTAATAAAGAAATTTGGAAGATAACATCTGAGAAATTTTCATTATCACCAATACAAGAATGGTTTTTTAAGCATAATGAAAATAACCCTCATCATTGGAATCAAGCAGTGATGTTTGAGTTAGATGAGGCTATCAATCGCACGTTATTAGCAAATGCCATTACGGCAGTCATCAATTATCATGCAGAATTTTCATTGCATTTTTGTAAGTTGGGAGAAGAATATAAGCAATTTTATTCAAGTAATTAGCAATCAAAGGTGATTATAATTGACCAATATGATTTTGATAGTGATATCATTGATACAATTCAGTCGTCTCTTAATGTGTTTGAGGGGCCGCTCTATAAGATTGCATATATTAAACAACCAGATAGTTCTTTGCAGCTTTTTTGGGTTGTTCATCATTTAATTGTAGATAGCGTATCATGGCGTATTATACAGCATGAGGTAAATCAAGCGTATCAACAGTTGCTTGATGGGGAAGTAATACAGTTGGGAACAAAGACAGCAAGTTATCAACAGTGGTGTGCTGGTGTTGGTGAATATGCTGAAAAAATTTCATGCTCTTTTCAGTATGATTATTGGTTGAATGAGGTGTCGCGAATACACAATTATTTTCCAAAAGAGATCTCAGTCAAAACACTGGAAACAAAACGCTTCACAATGCAGCACTTTGTTGAAACACAGCACTTTAATACATATGAGATATTATTGTCAGCATATATTATGACAATGAATACGATATTTAGCTTATCTGAAATAAGTGTCGATGTGGAAGGCCATGGCAGAGAAGATTTAATCAACGTAGACGTTTCGACAACAGTAGGATGGTTTACTAACCTGTATCCAGTGACATTTAATATAAATCCGTCGATTAGCGCAGTTTTGCAAGAAGTTGGAGATAAAATGTCTTCTGTTCCGGATAAGGGTATGGGATTTGGGCCGCTTATTTATATGAAAAACAAGCTTGATTGTGAAGTACGACATTATTGCTTTAATTATCTGGGTAAGTTTAATGCGGGTCATGGTGTGTTGAAGATGACGACACAAGATGTGGGCCAGTGTTTTTCAAATAAGTCAATGTGGCAATATGAGCTAGAAATTAATGGGCTGATTCTAAATGATATGTTAGTAATTGATACCACATACTCAAATAAATATTACACGGACCAAGAAATTGAATTGTTTAACACATCATTTAAGCAGCACATTGACGAAATAATGCAATATTGCAAAAATGAAGTAAATCAAGAAAATATTATGTTAGCAAAACCTGCGTCTGCAATGGATATTCATATGGATCAATATGGAGAAGAGTTCTAATGACTGAAATGATAGTAATGAAGCCACAAGCTATTCTCAATTATTTTAACAATAAACACTATCAATTATTGAATGCCGATGGGAAATTACGCTGTATTCCAACTAATGGCAATAGATTGACAGATGAAGAAAGAGCGCTAATAATAAATAACAAACAGGCACTTTTGAAGCTTGTATCAACAACCAATGTCTCCGAAGTGATAGAGACTGCTTATCCATTGATGAGTACTCAGTCGGGATTACTATTTCATGTATTACAGCATAATGACTCAGATCAATATCAGGTACAGCTATATTGGCATGTAAAACAAAAAATAAACACGACCGTACTTAAACAATCTTGGCAGATGATGATTGATCAACACTCAGTATTGAGAACGCAGTTTTCATGGGATAAACATGACCAGCCCATCCAGGTGGTACATAAAAAAGCACCATTAGAATGGCAGTCTCTTGATTGGTCTGAGAAATCAGGTGACCTACAAAAAGAATTACAGCAGTTTCTACAACAAGATCGAAAACAGGGTTTTGATTTTAGTAAACCATCTCAAATGCGTGTTTACTGTGTGCTGGTTAGTGAAAGCCATTATATATTGATATGGTCACATCACCATATTATTTTAGATGGCTGGAGTGTGTTTGCACTGTTAAAACAGCTAGAAAATAATTATACGAAACTGTTAAATAAAGAGAAGCCGGATACTTCTATTCAGCCATCATACCAATCTTTCATTCAGTGGTTAGATGGTCAAAATAAAGATGAAGCAAAAACTTTTTGGAAGCATCATTTAAATGATATTGATACGGTTGCACAGCTGCCACTTGTCGCATTATCGCAACAATATGATTATCAAAAAACTATAGAAACCACATTAACGTCACAGACGTCATTAAACCAGCAGGAAGTAAAAGACCTCAATTTACTGAGCAAACAACTTGCGGTCTCAGTTAATGCAATTGTGCAGTTTGCTTGGTCAGTAGTGCTAAATCGTAACAGTGATTATGCCGATAAGGTAGTCTATGGCATGGTGAGTTCAGGGCGATCTCTAGAATATAATAATATTGATAAAATTATTGGCCTGATGTTGCAAACATTACCGGTTAACCATAAATTACATGTCTCTCAGTCTGTAGCTGAACAAATTCAATCTTTTCATCAGTTATTACAAAACATGAATGCACAGGCATTATTGCCATTAAGTCAATTGCAGCAATTTACTGATATCGAGGCACCGCAACCACTATTTACAAGCTTATATGTATTTGAAAACTATCCGGTTGATGCAAATACTGGCGATAAAAACCTACCGATATCAGAATTTTCAGGAATAGAAAAAACGCATTACCCGTTAGTGATTATGGTTTTACCTGGTGATACGTTTACGATTAAGGCTATAGCTGATAGTGATTATTATAATGATGCAGTGTTGACTAATTTGCTGGGACAATTAAGAAATATGATCCTCGAAATTATTAAAAAGCATGCATATAATTTACATCAATTAAATTCACAAACACCGAGTCATGTTGAGCAGTTGATTCACTTAGGGAAAGGTAATGATGTGCCTGTATCCACTCATTATTTACATCAATGGGTTGAGCATGCAGCAATGAATCATCCAAACAAAACAGCAATTATTTCAAATGGTGAGATAGTTACCTATAGACAGCTCAATTTAAAAGCAAGTGCCCTTGCTAACAAAATTCACGCCTGGCAAGCAGATGTTGATTGCCAATATGTCGGTATTTACATGCAAAGAGGCATTGACTATATTGTGGCACTACTAGCTATTTTGAAATCGGGGTTAGGCTATGTACCACTCTCTTTGGAAATGCCCATTAATAGATTAGACTATATTGCAAATGATGTATCACTTAAGTTAATCTTGACGGACGCGTCATTAACATTAAATCATAATTGTCAGATTGAGACAGTATCCTATTCAGAGCTGCCCGAAGAAGCATTGTTAAGTAAGGTTAAGCTACATAAAGAGCATGATCCTGCTTATATTATTTATACATCAGGTTCAACAGGGCAACCAAAAGGGGTTGTTATCACTCATAAAAATGTATGTTCACGCATCGCATGGTTAACAGAAACACTGCCTCTTGATACACAAGATGTGTTGCTACAAAATTCTGCCTATACATTTGATATGAGTGTTAGTGAAATATTTTGGCCCTTAGCATCAGGCTCGGCAATAGTAGTATCAAATGAAGATGAACACAAAGACATTAATAAGTTAATGAGTTTAATAAGAGAAAACCAGGTCAATATATTACACTTCGTTCCTTCAGCATTTAATGCAATGATCTCAGATATCACTATTTTGCAAGCAATAAAAATTAAGTATTTATTTTTAGCAGGAGAGCCGTTACAGGCCCGTGTTATTCATAAAGTAAAAAATATTTTGCCACATACACGAGTTTTCAATATGTATGGACCAACGGAAACGACCATCTATGCGACATGGCATGAATGCAGTGGAACAGAACAGGGTATTGCTCCAATAGGAAGAGCTACACCTAACACGCGCCTGTATGTTATCAGCCATGATGGACAACTGTGTGCTAAAGGTGTATCGGGAGAGTTAGTAATTGCAGGTGATGGTGTGAGTGATGGGTATGTAAATTTACCTGATAAAACGAATGAACAATATAAACAGGGTTTAATACATGCAGGTGAAACAGTTTATTTATCGGGCGATATCGTTCGTTGGAATAACGACGGAAATTTAGATTACATAGGTCGTAAAGATAACCAAGTAAAAATACGTGGTTACCGTATTGAGCTTGAAGAAATTGAAAGTCAATTATTAAAATATCAAAACCTATCACAGTGTGCTGTTGATGTCAGAGTAATAAATGATGAAAAAATGATTGTGGCCTATTATGTTTCACATAATAATATTGAGCTTAAGGACTCGGAATTAAGATATTATTTGGCAAAATACATGCCCAGTTACATGCTACCTAGTCATTTTATTCATTTGGAAAAGTTGCGTCTTACTCAAAGTGGAAAAATAGATAAAGTATCTTTACAAAATATTAGTTTGCACGATAACTTGAGGGAAATTGTCATGCCGCGTAGTTCAATTGAACAAGCGTTGCATGATATATGGAGTAATGTTTTGTGTTTAGACCACCCTGTTGGAATTGATAATAGCTTTTTTCATATAGGCGGACATTCATTAACAGCAGCCAGAGTGATAATGCGCATAAAAAGTATTTTACAGCTGACATGCGACGTTGGCAGTATGTTTAATTTCCCAACCATTAGAGAGTTTATCGCCAATGTTATTAATACAAGGCACAAGCATCAAAACCTTCAATCAATAGCAGAAGGCACACCTCATCTGCTAGCTTATAATCAAATAGGCCTATGGTTTTTTGATAAATATACATCCAATAAAGGTAGCTATAATGTTCCCATGATATTTTCAATTGAAAATGACTTGGATATAGAAGCATTACAAGCAAGCGTGAATAGCATTATAGCCAAACATGATGTGTTTCGATCCGTATTTGAAGAAAACGACGACGGCGAGATTTATCAAAAAAAACGACCTTACGAGCAATCAAAAATATCTATTTTTGTCGAAGTTTGTTCAGAAAAGGCAATTGCGCAACAACTTGATCGTGAGATACATAAGCCATTCAACTTAACAACAGGGCCACTATTAAGATTACGTGTATTTAAAGATGTGGCACAATCAAATAAATTCACACTTGTCTTAGTGCAGCATCATATTATTACGGATGGATGGTCATGTTCCTTGCTCTTAAAGGAATTAGGTGAAAACTATAACCAATTCCATCGAACACAGCATATTGATACTACAGCTCCTGCATTTAAATATACAGACTACACAGCGTGGGAACATGTACAATTAGATAACCTTCAAGATAAGCTTAATTATTGGCAAGATTCATTGAAAAATTGCACGGTTTTAAATTTACCTACAGATAAACCAAGACCACCAATACAATCGTATGTTGGAGAGCGTGAAAAATTTGTAATTGAGTCAGATTTATTGCGAAGGATTAAAAAATTTGCAAGCCAACAAAACTGCACGCTACATATGATGTTATTGGCAGCATATAAAATTGAATTAAGTTACTATGCACAACAAAATGATATTGTTGTGGGAGTGCCAATTGCAAATCGTACATTACTAGAGCTGGAAGAAATCTTGGGCTTTTTCGTTAATTCAGTGGCAATAAGAACAAATACTAAAGTGCAGACTGTAAAGCAATATTTGCAGCAAGTAAGGAAAGTTTCTTTGCAAGCTTACAGTAACCAGGATTTGCCCCTATCGCTGTTATTAGATAAATTAGGTATTACAAGGGATAGAAGTCAGTCACCACTATTTCAAGCAACATTTGTACTACAAAGCTCCTATAATGAATTAAATCTCAATATGGATGAGTTAACAATAACTGAAGTTGAACCGCAATTTAAAGTTTCAAAATTTGATATGACGTTAGATATGGTAGAAAAAGAGGGTGAGTTAATCGGTAGCTGGGAATATAGTACGGACCTATTTAGAAAAGAAACCATTAGAACAATGATAATGCACTATAAAAATATCTTGAGCCAAATGATTGCTCAACCGGATAAAGATATTCAACAATTGATGATGCTAACGCGTGATGAATATAAACAAATTGTTTTTGATAAAAATAATAATGATAGAGACTTTAGCCCATTCATCAATGTT
>JAHZIV010000087.1 GCA_022601255.1 Gammaproteobacteria bacterium | reverse complement strand
TTACCCGCTTTTCGAAGTATGGCGCGACGCAATACCATATTGACATTTTGACAGGCGCAGACTAATCGCATTCCATTGAAGCGACAGTCTTGGCAGGTTTGTTGGTAGCTGCCATCAGGAAGGTCGCCATCGGTACATCTTAAGTCGCCATTGATATTCTGAATAAAGTCGCAGTCTCGAGCATATTTTAGGCGCGTGCTTTGCCAGATCTGTTCGTCTGTTTTGCATTCGCAAAACAGTTTGTGGCGATGCATGTAGCAGCCACGACAAGATTTTAGATAATTCCCTGGTGGTAATGCAAATGCAAGGTGGCTGATAAATAGTATGAACAGGGCAACAAAAGCAGTGGTTAATTTTTTCATGATCAGGTTCCTCGTTGAAAGTCATGAGTATAGCGAACCTGCTATTATTTTGAAAGCATTGTGTACAAAAGAAGGCTTGAGTCAAGTTGAGTTCGCAGAAGTTATTGATGTCGCGCAGAAAAATTTATCTGCTATGGACCTGATTGTATTGGTGGGCCCTCAAGGACTTGAACCTTGGACCAACGGATTATGAGTCCGCTGCTCTAACCAGCTGAGCTAAGGGCCCGTCTTGTCTTCCGTCACTGCGAGGAGTCATGCGACGAAGCAGTCTAGACAGTGAGGCATTTATTCTCTAGATTGCCGCGTCCTGCCACATTTCATTCGCAGTCCTCGCAATGACGAGTCGGTGGGTTCCTCGCAATGACGAAGAAGCGCATAACTATAAACTATTAATCCTCATTTTCCAAGAAGCTCTGCAACTTCTCAGCACGGCTTGGATGGCGCAATTTGCGCAATGCCTTCGCCTCAATCTGACGAATACGTTCACGCGTCACATCAAACTGCTTGCCCACTTCTTCTAAGGTATGGTCTGTATTCATATCAATACCAAAACGCATCCGCAAAACTTTCGCCTCACGTGGCGTCAATGTGGATAAGATTTCTTGCGTCGCTTCAGACAACCCTGATGTGGTTGCAAAATCAATCGGCGACTCTGTGTTAACGTCTTCAATAAAGTCACCAAGGTTTGAGTCTTCATCCTCACCAATGGGCGTTTCCATCGATATAGGCTCTTTGGCAATTTTTAATACCTTGCGCACTTTGTCTTCCGGCATTTCCATGCGTTCTGCTAACTCCTCAGGAGTAGGCTCAATGCCCGTTTCTTGCAGAATTTGCCGGTTAATGCGATTTAATTTGTTAATCGTCTCAATCATATGTACCGGAATACGGATTGTCCGTGCTTGATCTGCAATAGAGCGCGTAATGGCTTGGCGAATCCACCAGGTCGCATAGGTGGAGAACTTATAACCGCGTCGATATTCAAATTTATCAACCGCCTTCATCAGGCCAATATTACCCTCTTGAATCAAATCTAAAAACTGTAATCCGCGATTGGTATATTTCTTTGCAATTGAAATAACAAGACGTAAGTTTGCTTCAATCATCTCTTTCTTGGCACGACGCGATTTGGCCTCACCAATTGAAACGCGTCGATTAATTTCTTTAATCTCATTGATGCATAAATTACTGTTCTGCTCTAATTGCGCCAATTTTTTCTGGGCACGAAGAATTTCAGTGGAGTACATCAGTAACGCTTCTGATTGATCAGGGTGCTGCTCTGCATACTCATTTAACCAATTCATATTGGATTCATTTCCAGGAAAAGAATGAATGAAATCTTTGCGTGTCGTTTTGGCGCGACGAATGCAGTAAACCATGATCATTTTTTCATGAGAGCGCGTCTCACGCAGTAAGCCACGCAATCGCATCGTTTGCCTTAAAAATTGCTTGTTGGTAAGTTTAAATTTAGAGAAATGTTCTGCTAGGGCTTTTTGGTGTTTGCTAGTGGTAGCATGTTTCTTGCCGTATTTTTTGATGGCCTTCATATATTTATCATAAAGCTTGCGCAGTGTTTTGATCATCTCTGCGGTCAATACAGGATCTGGACCATTATCGACAAATTCATCGTCATCATCGGAGTCGTTATTATCATCAGCTTTTTTGGCATTGGGGTCAGCATCGTCTTTGCTTGCAGCGTTATTCTTGCTTGCTTGGTTGGCAAGGTTCTTTTTGGCTGCCGCCTTTTCGGCATTAGCAGCCAAGGTCTTGGCGCTTGTGTCTTCTTCTTCGTCCTGATCAAAGAAACTAATAATTAAGTCGCTAATACGACCTTCTGTTTCAATGATGTTGTCGTATTCACGAATAAAGTTTTCAACAACCTGAGGATATTGTACTAGCGCATTCATGACTTGGCGTAAACCATTCTCAATGCGTTTTGCAATTACAATCTCACCCTCGCGAGAAAGCAGCTCTACACTACCCATTTCTCGCATGTACATGCGCACAGGGTCTGTTGTGCGTGTCTCAGTTGTAAGTACTTCGATAGCATCACCAATGGCTTCATCGTCTGTGCCTTGTTGCGTGAGAATGAGCGTGTCTTTGTCCGGAGGTACTTCGCAAACCGTGATGCCAAGTTCATTTAAGCGATCGATAATGCCTTCCATCTGATTAGGATCAACAAAATCGTTTGGGAGTAATTTGATTAAGTCTTCATGTAATAGATAACCTTTTTCACGGGCCTCTTCGAGCAATAAATTAAAGCCGGATTGTGTGCTTGCCATAGTGCCTCACCAGTTGTAGTAGCAGATATTCAGGAAACCCGATATTTTAACCGTATATTGCTAACAAATCTAGCCCATTCTGCCTGTAGTGCGCATCTTTGAGATACGCGAGAAACCACATAACACGATGATTTTAAAGGAGTTTCACAAATAGTCTAAAATCAGGCATCCTGTATGGCCGAATCTTTTTTGGACAGTAGTTGCTGTAATTGCTGTTTTTCTTCATCGGTGAGGTCTTGTTGGCGCGCCTTCTCGATCAAATTTTTCACTTGAATATCGTTGTGTTGATTGATGAGTCGCTTTAAAACATCTTCAAATTCAACTTTGGCGCATTCCTCCGTAAATGGAATCTTGCGTGCAGCGAGGTTGGCAATGAGGCTGCGTTCTTGTGTATCTTCCCAGCGTGTCAGTAGTTCGCCTACGGTCGTTTCAGGGCGTTTACGCAGTAGCATCAGTATCTGCACCAAGAGCTCCTTCCCTGGGACATTGAGATTAAAGAGTGCTGTTAAGTCAATCGATTGTTGTGCCAATACAGGAAAATGTAATAACAAAGCAATTGCCCGATAGGCGTTACTCGGCTTTTGTTTGTCAGGAATTTTGTCGGTGACAACAGTTTTTTGAGAGGGCTGCTGTATTTGTTGCAGTGTAGAGAGCTCAACATCAAGTTCTTCAGCCAGGCGCTTTAGCATTAATTGTTGATACAAGCCTTTGGGCATTTGCTGTATGTATTGACTTGCTTGTTTTGAGTAATGTGCTTTACCATCGATGGTGTTCTTATCAAATTGTTCATCAAGCGCATTGAAAAATATATTTTGCAATGTGTCTGCAGATTGTATGTGTTGCATAAAAGCGTCTTTACCCACTTCTCGCACGAAGCTGTCTGGATCGTGTTTATTTGGCATGTAACAAAAACGCATGTGAATGCCGTCGCGTAACATCGGAATGCAAATGGTTAGTGCTTTCCACATAGCTTGTTTGCCAGCAGTATCCCCGTCAAAACAAAAAATCAATTCACTGCTATAGCGCAGTAATTTTTGTATGTGTTTAACATTAACCGCAGTGCCTAGCGTAGCCACAGCAAAAGGAATGTCGTGTTGATGTAATGAGATAACATCCATATAACCTTCTACAATAATAAAACACTTTGGGTTCGCCTGCTGTTGGCGTGATTCGTAGAGACCATAGAGTTCGTTGCCTTTATGGTAGATCGGCGTTTCAGGTGAGTTTAAATATTTAGGTAGTTGATCGTCTAGGCTGCGACCCCCAAAGCCAATCACCCTGCCGCGTGTGTCATGGATCGGAAAAATAATACGGTTGCGGAAGCGATCATATTGTTTGCCTAGATCTTTCTTGATAATCATGCCTGTTGTGAGCAGTGCCGATATGGCATCTTTGTCATTATTGAATAATCTTAGCAAGGCGTCCCAGCTGTCCAGTGCATAACCGATAGAAAATTGTTTTGCGACTTCACCTGTTAACCCCCTACCTTTTAAGAACTCAATAGCATGGGGCGATTTGCGCAGCATTTTTTGGTAGAAGTGATTTGCTTTTTCCATGATGGGGTAGAGGTGCGAGGTATTGGCCGCTTTTTCGTTGCTGGATTCTTTTGGTAGTTCTAGCCCTAATTTATGAGCCAAGTGTTCGATGCAGTCACGGAATTCCATGTGGTCGTATTGCATCAGGAAGCTGACAACATTGCCATGTGCGCCACAGCCAAAACAGTAATAAAATTGTTTATCTTGGTTGGCGCTGAATGAAGGAGACTTCTCCTCGTGAAAAGGGCACAGTGCCTGATAATTTTTGCCTTTTTTCTTGAGTTGTATGCGTGCTTGGATAGCCTCAATGATGTCAGTTCGTGAGACGACCTCTTGGATAAATGATTGTGGAATTAAACCGCCCATAGGGCCTTTATTGTAGAGTTATTTGAGTAAGCTGTCTCTAACTAATTTACTGACTAAGCCCATATCGGCTTTGCCCTGAATTTCAGCCTTCAGTGCGCCCATAACTTTACCAATATCTTTTGGAGTTGTGGCGCCCGTGGCAGCAACCGCCTTTGATACAGCCTCAGCTACCTCAGCTTCGCTCAGCTGTTCAGGCAAGTAAACTTGTAGGATTTTGATCTCCTCAAGTTCTTGGTCGGCAAGGTCTTGACGCTTTGCTTCTTGGTATTGTTGCGCAGATTCACGGCGTTGTTTGATCAGTTTGTTGATGATGGCAAGTACGCCAGCCTCATCTAATTCAGTGCGATCGTCGATTTCACGCTGTTTAATGGCTGCAATCAGCATGCGGATGGTCGTGAGGCGCAATTTTTCTTTTGCGCGCATCGCATCTTTCATGTCTTCTTGAATTTTTGATTTAAGCGTATCCATATCGATCACAGTGTCCTAATAGCGAGTACGTTCACGCTCCAGTGCTTCACGCTCTTTCTGTAGCTTCTTCGCATAGCGCTTAACAGCAGCTGCACGTTTACGCTTACGCCGTGTCGTTGGCTTTTCGAAATACTCAATTTGGCGTAGTTTGGTTGGGATACCGGCCTTTTCACAGGCTCTTTTGAAGCGACGTAGCGCGACATCAAATGAACCGCTGGTTTCTTGAATGCTGACTCTAGGCATTAATCTTTTCACCTTCCTAAATATTAAACAAAGGACGCTATGTTAATCGCTTTGTCTTGGCAATGCAATAACACATTTAACTTATTGATTATTAGGGAGATTCTATTGTATTTATCGGGTAGGTGGTATATATTAGGTGTTTGTGGTTTGGAGTGACAGGAGTTCGTTTGAGTTTTAAGGCATTTTTTAAGGATTATTATCAGCACTATCTGGCGCCTGAGTATGGGGTGAAATGCAGGGTGGCAGCCGTGATGCTGGTCGTGGGTGCAATCATGTATCTGCTCAATAATCTGTTTTTTCATTATCATGGGTATTTACAGCTTGGTGATTTATTTATTAAGTTCATCGTTGCTTACGTCGTTTTATTTTTAGCTGCAATTTATGTCCAGGAAAAATGCCCACGTATTTCACTCTTCTTGCGGGCAGTGACAGAAGTATTTTTTGTGGGGTTAATCATACAATTTTATGTGGCGATGGTGCAGTTTACCCCATTTCCCTTGCAAGACCATTTTTTTAATCAAGTTGATTTATGGTTAGGCTATCATACGGTTGAGATATTGCGGTGGATGCACCAGCATAAAAGTGTGTTTTGGTTTTTTGATTTTGTTTATACCAAACTCTATATTGAATTTCTGTTAGTGCCAATAATATTGGCGCTATTTATGTTGCGGCGTCAACTGGATATTTTTTTATTATCGAATTTAATAGCAGCGTTGATTGGGTTTACAGTTTATTATTTTTTACCAACGACAGACCCGGCTGGCGTTATACACACAATTAAATTTTACGGTGATCAATATGCAATTGTTACGCAGTTTGTGCAGATGCATCATCACGAGCCGATTACAAAATACGTGGGTGGTATTATTGGCTTCCCATCGTTTCATGTTATTTGGTCATTGATTGCTATGTATGCAATGCGAAAGTTAAAGATTCTGTTTTGTATGATTTTGATCTTTAATGCCTGCATTATTGGATCTACTTTTTTATTGGGTTGGCATTTTTTGAGTGATGTGATCGGTGGGTTTGTGGTGGCGGCAATGGCTCTATATCTCGCTGAAAAATTCTCTAATAAGCAAGATCAGCGTGAGTTGTCCTATTTTAAATAGTGACGCTATTTTTAATGATATCTTTCTCAAAGCTCGTTATATTATCGATCGTTGTGTTAGCGATGTTTGTCAATGCTTCTTGAGTAAAGTAGGCCTGGTGTCCTGTGATAAAGACATTGGGGAAGGACTGTAGTCGAATGAAAAGATCGTCTTTAATTTTTTGATTAGAATGATCTTCAAAGAACAGACCCGATTCGTGTTCATAGACGTCTAACCCCGCTGCACCGATTCGTTGCTCTTCTAGAGCATCAATTAATGCGGCAGTATCAACCAGATCACCACGACCTGTGTTAATGATAATAACGTGTGGCTTTAGTTTTTTGAGTGTTTCTGCATTGATAATGTGTTTAGTGGTCGGTGTTGATGGGCAATGCAATGAAATGATATCGGATTTTTCATAAAGTGTTTCGAGACCCACATATGTTACGCCATTCGATTGGCAGGCTTCATTCACTTCAATGTCATAAGCAAGCACGGTACAGCCAAAGGCTAATAGCAACTGGGCTACCTGAGAGCCTATTTTGCCTGTGCCGATAATCCCAGCGGTTTTTCCATTAAGGTTGAATCCTATTAATCCCTCTAGTGAAAAATTATGTTGTTGAATTCGATCATGAGCGTTGATTAATTTTCTGCTTAAGGCTAATAGCATGCCTAAAGTAAATTCTGCAATTGATGCAGGAGAGTAGCTTGGCACTCTGACGACTGTTAGGTTTAAATTTTTGGCGGTCAATAAGTCTACATGATCGTATCCTGCTGATCGCAGCGCGATAAGCTTAATGCCCTGTTGCTTTAATTGTGTGAGAACAGTTTTATTGAGTGTGTCCATGACAAAGCAGCAAACGGCATCAAACCCATTGGCTTGAGCAACAGTTTTTTCTGTCAGAGTGTCATTTAGGAAGGTGAGTTGATGCTGCCCATGATTGGCATCTAAGAAAAAAGGCTCTTCATAGACATGAGCACTAAAGACGGCTATTTTCATGATTAACACTCCTCAAAAAACGCTGATGAATTGTTTGAGATAAGACTATACTGAAAAACAGTAATAATCCAGGGATAATAAATAATGCTCTCTGATACGCAGCCAAACTGTATGTGGGCACGCCCCTTATCAGTAGCACTGTTTGTAATGACAATATCCAGCCTACCAAGACCTGGAAAAGTGGGCCGCCGCCCATATTAAACATGTTGGTGAACCCATTAGCGAAGCCAACGGATTTCTTCGGCACCAAATTGGAAATGATAGCAAAAACAATAACGTTGCCGTTGCATAATGCGCCAAGTACAGCCAGTAAAATAGTGGTTGTCAGTATGGCTGTATGGGCAAATAAAATAACACACATAATAGCAGAAGCGAGTATGCCAATGACGACCAATATTTTTTTATGGATGGAAAAATGGTCGGCAAAATAGCCTAATAAAGGCCCGCCTATTAAACCACCCATCCAGGTAAGCGACATCGCACTGGCGGCCATATCACGACTCCATTGCCAGCCTTGGGTTAGAAATGGTATTCCCCATAGTGCGGCAAAGGCAGTCATTGGTGCGCTCAGCAAACCAACATAAATTAATAAGGTCCAATTTAAATTCTTTTTGATCGAAGGATTATTAGAATGGGTGTGGTTGAATTTATTTGTGGGTAAGGATGAGTAGGTGAGTAACAGTGCTGTTATAAGCAAGCCCCCGCCGGTTATAAAATAGCTATAACGCCAGTCTCCAAGTAATTTTACCAATAAGTACCAGGGTTCTTGTCCGCAGACAGCGCCGAGTGTTGCAATGGTCATAGTGATGCCAATCCAGAAAGATTTGTATTTGAGATTTAGGTAGGTATACAGTATTCTAATGCTGCCGATGAAGGCGAATGCAGAGCCGGTGCCCATCAATATTCTCGCTATCATAATCATGGTTAGGGATGTGGCACTGCTCATTATTAATGCACCTGTGGCAACGCACAGCATCCCGCAGAATAGTGATTTTTTTATGCCAAGTCGGTCCAGTAAGATACCAGCAGGTATTTGCATGATGACGTATGGAAAATAATAACAAGAAGATAATATGCCAATGCCACTAGCTTCGATGTGGAATGTTTTCGAAAGTTCTGGAATGATAACGCTATCAGAAATGCGTAGAGCATACTCAATAAATAAAAATACCCATGATAATGTTAATACATAATAGCCGGCTTTTTTGTGTTTGCTCCGGTAGTTTATCATGGTGCGTTGGTTGCGTGTTGTTGAAACGGTTTGCGTTGAAGATTTTTTAAGGAGAGTGCTGTGAGCAGGCTAATTAGAGATACCCACATTCCGGCAGCTGTAAAACTCCCAAAATCATGAAAGAGCTTGTTTTCGATAATGGGTGAAAGTCCGCCGACAAAGCACATGCCTGTACAAAATGACAATGATACTGCTCGGTAGCGATATTCTGCAGGGAAGCAGCTGGTGAGGTAGGCGTTGGATGGACCTAATAGCATTTCATTACAAAGAATCAGTAAAATTTGTGAGGCGATTAACAATGTTATGATTTTAGTACTGATGAGCCACAGTAAAGGACATGCCAATACGACCAGTAAAAAAGCACCATACTGCATGATGAGTGATGGTGAGTAGCGATCGGCAAAATGACCAGATATTATGAGTGCGATAATAGCTACGATGACGAGCAGTGTTTGCAGCCACATCATTTGGTGGCTAGTGAAATATCCGGTTGTCATGAGAACTGGATTGATGAATGTTAATATGGTGGTAAACGATAGCGTTGAAAAGCCACCGACAAAAAAGCAGGCGAGTAGTTCGCGTGGATATTGCTTTATTAAAAATGATAGCGTGTGAATTTTCAAGTTGGCAGATTGGAATTCCGGAGACTCAGTCAGTGATCGACGATAAAAAATAGCTGCAAAACCAATAGCAGCGCCTATTACGTAGGCCATGCGCCAAGCATTTTTTGGCATGCCGGGATGCGTCAGTATGACGCCAATAAGTGTTGCCAATAAGCCGCCGCCGAGTGTCATAGCAGTGAGTAGGCTGCCTTGTAATGCTTTGCCTTTGTTTTCTCTGGTTTTTTCAATTACATAAATGCCAGCGCCATTGTATTCACCTCCAAAACAAAATAATTGTATGGCTTTGCATAGCGTTAGGAGTATCACAGCCCAAATGCCAAGAGTTGCATAACCCGGCAACAAGCCAATTGCTAATGTGGTGCAAGCGATGCCGATGATGGAAATCATTAATGCGACTCGTCGCCCCAACCGATCACCGATATAACCAAAAGCTAAGCCACCGATAGGACGTGCTAACATGGCAATTAATAATACCCAGTAGCCTTTTACCAGGGCAGCATAATGCGAGTCTGTGGCAAAAAAAACTGGCGCCATGATTGGTAAAAAGATCGCAAGTAATGCGTAATCGTAATATTCGATTAAAGTGCCTAGCGACACGATCACGAAAGATTTTTTTGCTTGGTGCATAAATTACTCCCTATTCGCTTGAAATGGTATAACAGAAATTGTATGCTGCTGTCCATTATATTTACCAATGTATGGAGCATTTTATGCCGTTTGACCCTAGTAAAAAAGTACGTGTTATTGGTGATGAAGTATTAGCGGCTGCAGGAAGCTTGTTTCCATTAGAGCCCACTCCCGCTGAAATAGAAAAACTTAAATTACAAATAGAAATAGCGCGTGATTTATTAATTGCAACAGGTGGTGCGGGCATCGCCGCCAATCAATGTGCTGGGATAGAAGATCCTTATCGTTTTGCTATTGTAGGTGTTTACTGGGGTAATGCTGCACATAAGGCTAATGTGTCGAGGCGTTATCCAGGTGCAAAATTTCCAGAGGCTATATTGATGGTTAACCCCGAAGTTATTAGCGCTAGTGTAGAAGTACAGACGTTTCGACATGGTTGTTTGAGTGTGCCAGGTGGTTGTCGTGGTGATATTCAAACACCGAAGACCATCACAGTGCGTTATTATGGTTTGAGTGAAGAGGACCAGTTGCTGCAACAGGAGCAAACAATGTCTGAACTTGAGGCAGTTGTTTTGCAGCATGAATTAAATCATATTCTTCTAGGTGATACCTATATTGATTGTTGCCTGCATGCATTTGACCAAGGTGAGCTGGAAGAATTTATGGCAATACTCAAAATGATTGAAAATTCAGATATGGCCGCGAAACTGGATGACAAATTCTATCACATTGTGAAACAGCTCGATGATGGGGGTGCGCCAAAATTATTACCCGCTGTGTTGGAGGCGGTGTTAAGGCAGGCGATGACTCCAGAAACAAAGGCTGGGTTACTAGCGCGAGCAGAACATGAGCTTGCTCGGCGTAAAGAGGCATCGCCATTATCGGCGGCTATTTTTAAGAAATAATCACTCAAGAACCCTGTATTATCAAATTTGATGCCTCTTTTTCAGATAGGTGATTGGCTTTGTTGAGAAGTTGTGGTAAAACCCATAATCCACTCATTTTGAATTAGGGTTTAATTAATGGAACAGCATCCTATTAAGCAGGAAAAGTACCTGACAAATTTGATTAAGCAAATTCAGACTGCTCGGAATATTGATTTTAGTGGATATAAGACAACGAGTTTGACGAGACGTATTGCTCGGCGAATAGAGGCGTTAGGGCTGATGGATTTCGAGTCATATGGCGACTATCTTGTTGCTCAGCCGTCTGAATACAACCATCTGATTGATAGTCTTCTTATAAACGTGTCAGCATTTTTTAGAAACCATGAGGCCTGGCAAACGATACAGAAAGAAGTCATTCCTAAAATTATTGAGCGGGCAGGTGATAAAATTCGCATATGGTCGGTTGGCTGTGCAACAGGTGAAGAGGCTTATACCGTGGCAATGCTGCTTGCCGAATATCTAGGTGAAGATGAATTTAAACGGCGCGTTAAAATATATGCCACCGATATCGATGTGGATGCCTTGCAGAAAGCACGTTGTGCTCGCTACACCGAAAAAGACATTGAGCTGTTACCTGCAGGTTTTTTGCAGAAATATTTTACACAGCTTGATAAAGATTATATATTTAAAAAAGATTTGCGCAAGATAATCATTTTTGGTGAACACAATATCATTAGTGATGTTCCCATTTCGAAAATTCATTTTATTAGTTGTCGAAATTTATTAATTTATTTGAATATGGCGGCACAAAAAAAGGTACTGCATCGATTGCATTATGCTTTGGGTGACGGCGGTTTTTTGTTGTTAGGTAAAGCAGAAACGCTAATGATCAATAGCCAATTATTTAAATCAACTAACTTGCGAGACCGTATCTTTGAGAAGTTGGTATTGTCGCAAGAGGCGCATGTCAATGTCGAGAGTGATGCTTATCAGCATCACTCAAAAAACAGTTCTCTTATGGGGCAGCAGAACTTATTGCGCGATGTGGTTTCCAGTTGCCATGAAGCCTTGGTGGTGCTGGATGAGTCGTTATCTGTGAGGCTCATAAATGCACAGGCACAGCAACTGTTCGGATTGTCGTTGAAAAATATTGGCTCACCCTTTAAAGATCTTCCCCTGTCTTATCAACCTGTGGAGTTGCGTAGCAAGATTAAGGAGGTTGTTCGTACAAAACGCCCCACTCTCATCCGAGATAAGTTGCACCTAGTAAATGAAGCGCAAAAGATCTATCTGGATATTGAAATTGTCCCTCAAATATTGGCAGATGGTAATGTTCATGGGGTGTTGTTATATTTTTACGATAAGACAGAGCTACATCAATTGTCGCAAGAATTGCAGCAGGCTAAGCAAAAACTATTGGTGGTAACAGATGAGTTGCAGTCTGCTAATGATGAGCTGGAGACAACTAATGAAGAGTTGCAGTCGACTAATGAAGAACTGGAAACGACCAATGAAGAATTGCAATCAACAAATGAAGAGCTAGAGACCTCTAATGAGGAACTGCAAGCATCAAATGAAGAATTAGAGTCATCGAATGCCAAACTAAAACACAGTACGTTACTGTTAGACGAGTATAAATATTACAATGAACTTATGCTCAATAGTTTTGACTTGGGTATTATTAGTGTTGATAATAATTACCGAGTTATTACCTGGAATGAATGGAATGAAAAGCAGTGGGGCTTGGAGGCAAAAGAGGTTGTAAAAAAATATTTATTTGATATTGAAATGGGTGTCGATTTTAATTCAATAAAAAATTCTATTCTTAACTATAAGCATGGTAGGTCAGTTATTGATATTTCCGCTCGGAATCGACTTGGAAAAACCTTGGAATGTCGTTTGACAGTCTATCCGATTCTTAAAGAAAGTGGTGCTCAAGATGGGTTTATTCTAGTGCTTAGAGATATTACTGAAAATAGGCAGCTTGAAAATAAATTGACAAAAAATCGTGAGGAATACAATCATTTGTCGCGACTGTATACCATGGGTGAGATGGTGAATGATCTGGCACATGAGTTGAGTCAGCCGCTGACTTCTATCGATAATTACGTAGATGGCATATTAACTCAACTGAAAAAGAAAAATATTTCATCGCAAGAATTGCAAGATAAGCTAGAAAGCGTTAGGAAATTCTCACATCAGTCGGCGGAAATTATCAATCGAGTTCGTGGTTTTGTTCAAAAAGACAAGAGCTGCTTTTCCTGGATTAAATTGTCGACCCTGATTGATAATGCAGTTGATTTCTTCATAAAAACAATCAAAGAACATAATGTGCAGTTGACTCAATTTGTTGATCCAGATCTAAATGAAGTGTATGTCGATGTTATTCAGGTGAATCAAATATTGGTTAATTTAATTAAGAATGCAATTGAAGCTATTCGTGAATATCCAGTTGAGTTGCGTCATATTATTATTCGTGTGCAACGTTTTGAAGGTGCTAGTTTTATTATGTATTTAGAAAACTCTGGCCCTCAGTTTACTCAGGAGGAAGTGGACAAAATGTTTGACCATTATTATACGACCAAAAAGTCAGGCCTCGGGCTTGGGCTTTCGATCAGTCGTTCTATTGCTAATGCTTGTGGTGGTGATTTAACGGTAAGAGTTCGAGAGTCTGGTGGCGTATCATTTGCATTACAGCTGCCTGAGATTGCAAAAGACTGATTATTAGTTTTCTAAAGCTCGCTGTCCGAGTGATTTAATGGTGGTGCCTTGCACAATAATAGAAAACACCACCACGGCGTAAGTCAGTGCAATGATAAAATCACGATGACTGTTATACGGAATTGATAACGCTAGCGCAACGGCCAGCCCACCGCGTAACCCTCCCCAGGTCAAAATGCTGATGGTATATTTTTTATAGTGTCTTTTTAACCTTAGTTTTAATGAGACTAAGGGCGTTGCTACCGTCACCATTCTCACCAATAAAACAATTGGGATGATACAGATGGCAGCTAAGGTTTGCATGCCATTGATATGCAGCACTAAAAGCTCAAAGCCTATTAATAAAAATAATACGGCATTTAAAACCTCATCAATCAGTTCCCAGAAATTTGCTACCGTTTTCTGTGCTCTCTCATGCAATACTTTACGCATCTGTGAACCTACGAGTAATCCGACCACGACCATTGCCAATGCGCCTGAAATATTTAACGCGAGTGCAATTCGGTAGCCTGTCGTCACTGCCATCAAGGTGATGAGAATGGTCATTTTACTGCTATTGCTGTGTCGAATAAGAAAATTAACCAGAAAACCCAGCGCAAAACCATAAGCGATGCCACCGACACTTTGTTGTAGAAACAGTATTGATACGTGTTGCCAGGTGATATTCGTATGACTAAACAGTAATCCGGCAATCGTTGTGAATATCACGATCCCTACGCCATCATTAAAGAGGGATTCGCCAGCGATACAGGTGGAAAGCTGTTTTGGTGCGTTGATATGTTTGAATGTGGCGATCACGGCGATGGGGTCGGTGGGGGAAATTAAGGCGCCAAATAGAAAACAATAGGCCAGAGGCATTGCGATACCCAGCAGCTTTAAGAAATAAAATAGAATAAAGGCAATGCAGATAGTGGAGGCGATGGTGGCAAGAGAAGAAAGTATGGCAACTTCTGTTTTTTGTGTTTTGAGCGTGGAGAGGTCGATACTGAATGCACCTGCGAATAATAAGAAGCTTAGAATGCCTTGCAGGAGTAGTGTCTGTAGATGCGTCTGCCGGACAAAGTCCTTTGCATAGTGATCAAGCTCATGCATGCCGAAATGTTTTAGAATAATGAGGATGATGGAGACAAGCAGCGCGCCAGCCATCATGGCTATCGTGATTTGTAATTTCAGATAGAGGTGGTTCAAATAGGCAAAGATGACGATCAGCCCGAATATTGTTGCAATCAGTGTGAAAATATCCATGGCCTTATTAAGACATAGATTGACAAAAATAGACAGACGTTAGGGGCAATATTTTTTCCGTTACCATGATAGTTGTCAGATATTTTCCATCGAGGTGGTAAATCGCTTATAATGTTGGATTCCGCATCAAGTGCGGAATGACGGAAAGTATACGGAATGACGACAACTTAACGTCATACCCCGGCGTTGACCGGGGTATCCATGCAACAATAAGGAGATTGATATGTCGGCAAAAACTTTGGATGCAACGAAGCTTGCTTTTTCATTTGGTGTGTTTTGGGGTTTGGGTATGTTATTAGCAGGTTGGGGTGATTGGTTGTTTGGTTATGCGAAGCAATTCGTCAGTGTTTTTGGCTCCATTTACATTGGATTTAAACCTACTTTTATTGGTGCTATCATTGGTGGTGCTTGGGGGTTTGTTGATTTCTTCGTTTTTATTTGGCTTGTGATTTGGTTGTATGACCGCCAGTGTTCTTCTAAAGCTTAAGTGGCTATACGTTTTTTAGAGAGTATGTAGTATGCCAATAAAAATGTTTCGCGAATTTATTAAGTTCGAGTCAAGCGCAGGTATTATTTTATTTGCGGCGGCGGTATTGGCCCTCGTTGTTGATAATACGCCGCTACATGTTTATTATCGAGCATTATTTTCGATGCCATTGGGTTTTCATTTCGGCATATTAAATTTATCAAAACCGCTACTATTGTGGGTGAATGATGGATTTATGGCAATTTTCTTTTTGCTGGTGGGGCTCGAAATTAAGCGCGAAATTTTTGAGGGCGAGCTGAATAGTATGGCGAAATCTACGCTGCCTATTATCGCTGCTGTTGGTGGTATGGTATGCCCGGCGCTCATCTATATTGCACTGAACAAACACAGTGCTGTGAATTTGCAAGGTTGGGCAATTCCAACGGCAACCGATATTGCATTTTCGTTGGGTATTCTTTCTCTGTTAGGAAAACGCATCCCAGTCTCGTTAAAAATATTTTTAACGGCATTGGCTATTTTTGATGATATCGGTGCGATAGTCATTATCGCAGTGTTCTATACACGACATGTTTCTATCATATTGTTATTCATCGCATTGGGACTTTTGTTTGTACTGTTGTTGATGAATAAATTTAATGTTGTTAGGTTTGCACCTTACATGATTGTGGGATTTTTTATTTGGTTATGTGTGCTGAAATCCGGCGTGCACGCAACTTTAGCGGGTATTGTGGTTGCATTCATGATTCCTCTGCGCGATAAAAAAAGGCCCAGTCACTCACCCTTGCGCGAACTTGAGCATCAATTACACCCCTGGGTGGCTTATGGTATCTTGCCGATATTTGCCTTTGCAAATGCAGGTGTTTCGTTTGTGGGAATGAAGTGGCCTGCACTGTTATCATCGATTCCATTGGGAATCGCTTTGGGTTTGTTTGTGGGAAAACAAATTGGAATTTGGTTGTTTAGTTGGTTAGCCATTCAGTTTAATCTTGCTAAGATGCCGCGTGGGATGACCGGTACTAGTATATATGGTGTTGGCTTAATCGCGGGTATTGGCTTTACCATGAGTTTGTTTATTGGGACTTTAGCGTTTGGGCACAATGATCAATACCATCAGTCGCTGGTGCGAATGGGGGTTATTATTGGTTCCTTCTTGTCTGGAGTGTTTGGGTATTATCTGTTGAAGATAAGTCATCATAAATCAAGGGTTTTAAAATGAAGAAAATAATGATTGTATTCTGTGCTTTTTTGTTGGCAGGTTGTGCGAGCCCACCGCAGCTCAGTTGGTCGCAAGCGATGAAGATTAAAATCCATCGTTATGGGCTTATTTCAGAGCGGAGCTTTTTACCTTATTTCAAGAAAGCAGGTGTTCAGTATCCGCCTAGCAAACTTGCCTTGCTTGTATTTAAGCGTAGCAAGCAGTTGCAAATTTATGCCAAACAGGATGGTCAATGGCATTATATAAGACGTTTTCGAGTATTAGCGGCTAGTGGTGGACCAGGGCCTAAATTACATGATGGAGATCATCAGGTACCAGAGGGAATTTACCGTATTGTAGAGTTGAATCCAGAGAGCCGTTTTGATCTATCGATGCATGTCAGCTATCCGAATGCATTCGATCGAGCGCATGCGCAAGAAGAGGGTCGCACCAATTTGGGTGGTAACATCTTCATTCATGGTAATAAACTTTCAATAGGTTGTGTTGCAATTGGTGATGCCGCGATTCAATTGGTGTTCCCGTTGGTATATAAGGTGGGGCTTGGTAATGTAACGGTTGTGATTGCGCCAAATGATTTGCGCACGCAGCGGCCGGTATACGGAAGAGTACATCCAAAATGGTTATCGGAGCTGTATTTGCAGATTTTGAAGAAATTGCAGCAGTTTCCGCCGCCACGATGATTTGATTGGTAAAACCCTTATTGCCGTCTCTGGATAAATAGTATACTATTCCCGCTATTTGAATAGAGGGACATTATGGCAAGTAATCAGCCACAGACTATTTACCTGAATGCCTATGCGGTACCGGATTTTTTCATTAAGCAAACGCACCTGAATTTCGATTTGCAAGATGATGTCACTACGGTGAAGTCCATACTGGACATGCAGCGCAATCCTGAGGCAAAAAACCAACAAGCACCTCTCGTGTTACACGGTGAAGCGCTAACCCTTTTAAAAGTGATTCTCGATGGAGAGACGCTTTCAGAAAATGAATACCAGCTTGAGCCTACCTGCCTAACGATTCCAGAACTGCCCCCATCATTTACATTAGAAATTGTTGTTGAGATCAAACCACAAAACAATAAATCTCTCATGGGTTTGTATCGGTCACGCAACAATTATTGCACCCAATGTGAGGCTGAAGGTTTCCGGCGCATTACCTATTATCTAGACCGGCCTGATGTATTGAGTTATTTCACGGTCACAATAGAGGCTGATAAAACACAGTACCCATACTTATTATCCAATGGTAATTTAGTGGATAGCAAAGATTTGAGTGGCAATCGTCATTGGGTGAAGTGGCAAGATCCATCATTGAAGCCCTGTTATTTATTTGCATTGGTGGCGGGGGACTTTGATCTTCTGGAAGATCAATACCAAACGATGTCGGGACGTGAAGTGGCGTTGCAATTATTCGTGGAAAAAGGTTTTGCTGCACAAGGTCATTATGCGTTGGAATCATTAAAACGCGCCATGCAGTGGGATGAGCAAACCTGGGGGCGTGAATATGAGCTGGATGTTTATATGATCGTGGCAGTGAGTGATTTCAATATGGGGGCGATGGAGAATAAAGGCCTTAATATTTTTAATACCAAATATGTGTTAGCAAAACCACAAACAGCAACTGACAGTGACTATGTGGACATCGAGGCCGTCATTGGGCATGAGTATTTTCATAACTGGTCTGGTAACCGCGTCACTTGCAGAGACTGGTTTCAGATTACCTTGAAAGAGGGTTTGACTGTTTTTCGCGACCAGTGTTTTACCAGTGACATGACTTCAGAAGCGGTATCTAGGTTGGATGTGGTGAATATTGTGCGTAATCGGCAATTTAAAGAAGATGCTGGCCCAATGTCGCATCCGATACGGCCAGAGTCTTATATTGAGATCAACAACTTTTATACTTTAACCGTTTATCGTAAAGGCGCTGAAGTCATTCGCATGGTGCAAACACTATTGACTAAACCGGTCTTTCGCAAGGCATTGGACTTATATTTTGAGCGTTATGATGGTCAAGCAGTTACAACGGATGATTTCTTAAGTGTGATGGAGCAGCAGTCCGGCAAAGACTTGAGGCAGTTTAGGCATTGGTATTCACAGTCCGGTACGCCTCTTCTTGCGATTGGCGGTATTTATGACGCGACAGCCCAAACATTCACATTAACTGTGAAGCAAAGTTGTCAGGACACACCGGGTCAGAAAAATAAAAAACCTTTCTATTTGCCTTTGGTTGTAGGTTTGATGAGTTCAAAAGGCGAGCCTATAGCCATGCAATTGCAAGATGAGCAAGAAGCACAGACGGATAGCAAAATTTTAATTATCAATGAAGAAATGCATGAATTCGTTTTTACCAATGTATCTGAAAAACCAATACCGTCACTGCTACGTAATTTTTCTGCACCTGTTAAGGTTAAATACGATTACTCAAAAGAAGATTTGGCAAAGTTATGGCAATATGATAAAGATGCTTTCGTGCGTTGGGATGCCGGTCAGAGCTTGATGGTGACAATCATTATAGAGATGGCCCAAGGTCTGCAGGAGGGTTGGCCATTGAAAATGGATTCGCTTTTGGTGAATTCATTCAAGCAATTGTTGACTGAGGGTCCTGATGATTTAGATTTTAGAAGTCGTTTATTGATGTTGCCAGAAGACAGTTATGTACACCAGAATATGGAATCCGTTGACATTCACCGTGTGCATCAGGTGAAGAAGTTTATCAAAAAAAGTCTCGGTAGTTTATTGACTCAACAGTTACTGCAGTGTTACGAGAAAAATAATGTGAATGTGGATTATGTGTATGATGCCGTGAATATGGGGCAACGCAATTTAAAAAATCTTTGCTTGTTGTATCTGGTAGAATCAGGCCAGGAAGCATATTTAAAGTTGGCGTATCAGCAGTTTGAAAGTACAGAAAACATGACCGATATGATGGGAGCACTGTGCGCCTTGAATCATCAAGATTGTGTTGAGCGTGAAAAAGCATTAAGTGAGTTTTATGATCGCTGGCACAAAGAACCCTTAGTGGTGAATAAGTGGTTGCGATTACAGGCAAGTGCTACCGTGCCAAATACATCGCAGGCAGTAGTAGCGTTGTTGGAGCATCAGGCTTTTGATATTAACAACCCCAATAATGTTTATGCTTTGTTATGTACATTCAGCGAAAATCACATCCACTTTCATGAAACGACGGGCATGAATTATCAGTTTATTGCAGACCAAGTACTAAAAATACAGTCAAAAAACCCTCAGGTTGCAGCAAGATTGTTGCAGCCGCTTACATATTGGCGAAACTTTCTGGATTCTCAAGCCGTTCTGATGAAAGATCAGTTGAAACGTATCGCTAGCCATAAAAATTTATCGACAGATATTTACGAAATAGTGAATAAAAGTCTCTCATAAGGTAGAATAATGTCCATGACAGAAGATAAGAAAATAGCACAGTTGGAGCGACAGCTCGCAAAGGCTCAGAGTGAAATTGAATACTTGCATGCGGTGGTTGATAATCTGCCGGGCAGTGTTTACTGGAAAGATACCGCCGGTGTTTATTTGGGTAATAATACTTTTGCGCAAGAAATTATTGCTGAGAATGATGGTATTACGGTATCTATTGTTGGTAAGACAGACTATGATTTGTTTGATGAGCACGATGCAAAGATATTCCGAGACTCTGATCGAGAGGTAATGACAACAGGGAAGGTTGTGAGAGCTGTTGAGGAGACGCAGAATCAATCTGGGGAGAGTGTGACGCAGTTGTCAATCAAGAAGCCCCTTTACAATAGTGACAAAGAAATTATAGGTGTTGTCGGTAATACAGTTGATATATCGGAGCAGAAGAAAGTCGAGAGTGCATTGCGTGATGCTAAAGGGCAGTTAGAGGTTGCTAATAATATTAAAAATGAATTTATTGCCAATATGACACATGATATTCGCACGCCACTTGCAGCGATCCAGTCACTATCTGAAGATATTCTATTACACAGTGATAGTGGTTTAGTAAAAAAGAATGCGACTTATTTGTTGCGCTCGGGTCAACAGCTGTTAAATTACTTTGAAAGAATTTTCGAAGTGCTCTGCTTGGAAACAAATAAAGAGAAAAAGAACAAGACCTGCTTTAGATTGTATGATTCGGTGCGAGCAGTTTTGGATATTGTGATGATCAATGCCAACAAGAAAAATATCTCGCTTGAAAGTAAATACGATACTGGGTTGCCTGAATATATTAAAAGTTATGATACTTACATACAAAGAATCATGTTAAATCTTATGATCAATGCGATTAAGTTTACAGATCAAGGGGGAGTTAACTTGAATGTTAATCTTCATAGTGTTGAGCCTGAGCGCATATGGGTGGATCTTGTTGTATCGGATACTGGTATTGGTATTTCCGATGAGGTGAAAAAAATTATCTATGATAAATTTAGTCGGGGCACATCCTCTTATGGAGGGCAGCATCGTGGTGCAGGAGTGGGGCTGTATATTGTAAAAAACCTGGTTGAAGAAATGGGCGGCACGATCGAGCTAAAAAGCAGGCTGCATGGCGGTTCAACCTTTATTTGTAGGCTACCATTGGAATTAGTGAGTGAAGGTGAAATTGAAGAAGTAGTAGATAAAATTGTAGATAATGATAAAGCTGCAGAAGAAATTGATGATGAGATTACTTATGAGAAACAATATTTTCAAAGCAGCTATAGTGAGGAATCAGAAGCACATACTCGGGTGCTATTAGTGGAAGATAACAAGATTGCTCAATATGCAGAGACCTCAAAGTTGAAACGTTTAAACTGCCATGTTGATGTGGCAGTTGATGCTGGCCATGCATTGAAATTTTTGCGTAGCAACCAGTATCACCTTGTGATGTGTGATGTTGGTCTACCGGATATGGATGGGTATCAGTTGGTTAAGTTGATTAAGAAAGACTTTTCCGAAAAGGTTCATGATATTGTCTTGTTAACGGCGCATGTGGATCGTGAAATAGATAAAAGTGTTTCTAAGCTCATTAGTGGCATTTATAAGAAACCACTATTATTGGAAGATGCAAAAAATATATTAGAAAGGGCTCGGGGTGAGACTAACATACAACATTAATGATCCCATCTATAAGATGATGTCGTTTTCGCAACGACATAGTTTGCTCATTAAGCCTATTTTAGATTTACCTGCATTTCAACGTTTGCGTCATATCAAGCAGCTGGGGCTGGTGCAATTAGTGTTTCCAGGCGCGGTAAACACACGTTTCAATCATTGTTTGGGCGCGTGTTATTTAGCAAACTTGATTTCAAAGCAGTTAAATATAGGCAGTGATCTCAATGATATTGCGATCGTGTCTGCATTAATTCATGATATCGGTCATGGCCCATTTTCGCATTTATTTGAACGCATTCTACCAGACGCAAAGAAAATAAAGCATGATCGCGAATGGTTGGATTGTTTTTTACAACAGTTTCGTCGCCAAAATATTCTTTCCAGTGAGCAGTTAACGGCTTGTCGTTCAGTGTTCTCCCTAGAGGATCGGCCGGATGAATTATGTGTTGTATCCGATATTGTATCATCACAGCTGGATGCTGACCGATTAGATTATTTGTTGCGTGATAGTTATTATTGCGGTGTGACCTATGGTCGTTTTAATTTAGAGTGGCTATTGAGTTGTATGCACCAGGTTAGTGTTGAAGGTGTTAATCGCCTTGGTGTGGTGCAAAAAGGCATGGGTGCATTGGAGCATTATATTATGTCCCGTCGTTTAATGACGAAAAACATTTATGCCAATGGCAAAATCAATGGCGCGCGATATTATTTACAGAGTTTTTTGAAACTATTGTCTAGCCAAATGGATCGTGCAGCACTAGAGTCGACTCGGAAAACCCTTCTAGGGCAGTATTGTTTGTTGCTTAATCGGTATAGTAATGACCAAATAGATAAGGCAAGTTTTTTAGAGCGGAGTTTTGGTCTTTATCAGCAGTTAGTTGATGATGATATTTGGATGATTCTGCGTGAGTTTGCGACATCATCAAGAAATGATGAGTTAAATTGCCTGGCACGACGAATTTATTACCGACAGTTGCCGCATGCGATTTCGATAGGTGTTGATGAAATTGGACGTTATCGTCAGATTGTCAGTCAATTTTTTGAAGAGCATTCTCATGTTGCTAATTGGCAATGTAAGATAGAGCAGCTTGATTTTGTAGCCTATGAAAAGCACTTAGATCCAATTTATATTGAAGGGGCGTCGCCCTTATTTGATTTCTTGTCTGAAAATACCGAGCCGAGTTATTGGCTCTATGTCGATCGTGAGATCATGTCTGAATTTTTGGCCTACACGAGTACAAAAGATTTTATTTCTTCTTCTTTGCGTCACTAGATTCTTGAACCTTTACAGCACCTGACTCTTTAAGCTTTGTCACTAAAGAGTTCATTGCATTGGCAGCCTGTAGAAAAGCTTGTGGGCTCATAATCAAACGATAGGCTGCTTTTGTAGTAGGTTTTTTAGGAGATTCAGCATTGGGCACGAGCTTTAGTAAATCGGCGCGAATCAGCCCTCCCATAAATGCGACGGAGCCAAAGCCATCGACTAAAATTTCTGTCACATCAGAATCGTTTTGTTCGTCATTGTGATTTCCCATAAGTGCTCTCCATAGCGATTAACAAATAAGTGGTGCAGGGTACAATATAGCACAGAAAATTCTCAATAAATATATGATATATATTGATAGAGTGTTAGAATTAGGAATTATTGAGTGAAATTTGGTGAACATATGGAAATGGCTGGCCAAAATGAACAATATGTTATCCGAGGCGATCTGTTAGCATGTTTGGTGGAATTGACCGCTTTTTATGAGCGACGGGCTTCAGTTGAGGCACTGACGAGTGGCCTGCCTTTGATGGATGGCCAGCTTACGCCGGATCTTTTTCAGCGTGCAGCAGAGCGCGCCGAACTTCTCAGTAAAAGATGCAAGCTTCCTTTTAAAGATATACATTCATCCGTATTACCCTGTATTTTATGCCTTCAGGATAATCAATTTTGCGTTCTTTTGGAGATTAATGATGAGAGTGCTACTATTTTCGCAAACCAAGAGACGCAAGAAGTGCCACTGGAACAACTTAGTGCTGCTTATACGGGTCGAGTAATTTTAGCAAAACCAAAAAATAGTATTGAAGAGGAGCCTGAAGAGCAAAGTCCCTTTCATATTAAAAATTTAACTTGGTTCTGGAATGCGGTTAGAAATTCCTGGATCACATATTCGGAAGTATTTGTTGCTTCATTTTTTATTAATGTGTTCGCGCTTGCATTGCCTCTATTTGTAATGAATGTTTATGATCGTGTTGTTCCAAATGGTGCTATTGAAACGTTATGGACACTAGCAATTGGTGTGATCATCATTTTTATTTTTGATTTCTTATTGAAATTATTACGGACATATTTTATTGATAATGCTGCTATGGATATCGACTCGAAACTATCGACTCGAATATTTGAGCACGTTATTGGAATACGAATGGGGAAACGCCCCAATAATGTAGGAAAAATATTTAATGCGGTTCATGGCTTTGAGAGTTTCCGTGATTTTATTACTTCATTTTCATTGGCTGCGCTGATTGATTTTCCTTTTTCTATATTATTTATTATTGTGATCGGGTTGATTGGTGGAAAATTATTTTTGGTGCCGTTGATCTTGATGCCAATTATTATTGTTGTGAGTTTTATAATACAAGCACCACTTGTTAAAATTGTTAAGAAAAATTATGCCGTTTCTGGTGAGAAGCAGCAGACATTGATTGAGTCTTTGATTGGGATTGCAATGATTAAGTCTCAGAATGCTGAAGGTGTTACTCAGCGTAAGTGGGAGGCATTAGTGAGGTATGGCTCGAAGTTAAATGTTAGGCTTAAGTTTCTAACAGGGTTGGCTATGAACTTTTCTACATTTTCACAATATATGGGCAGTATCATTGTTGTGATTTTGGGTGTGTACATGATTGCGAATAACCAACTTACAGTGGGTGCTTTGATTGCGTGTACTATGTTAACAGGTCGTACTTTAGCGCCTATTAGCCAGCTTGTTAATTTGATCATGCGGTATTATCAGTCGGTCACTAATTTAAAGAATATTGATGATCTTATGAAACTTCCAAACGAGCGCCCTGCTGACAAGAAGTTTCTACATTTAGATAATCTAACAGATACTGTTGAATTCAAAGACTCATCATTTTCTTACGGTGGTAGTACTAGAAATGCTGTTGAAGGTATTAATTTTAAAATCAGTCCAGGTGAGCGTATTGCTGTTATTGGTAAAGTGGGGTCTGGAAAAAGTACATTGCTTAAATTGGCAATGGGTTTGTATGAGGCGACACAAGGTACGGTTCTTTTTAGTGGACACAATATAAAAAACATAGATCCTACTATCATTAGGAAGCATGTTGGCTATGTTCCTCAGGATCCAGTTTTGTTTAGTGGCTCTATACGAGAAAATATTGCATTTAGTAACCCATGTGCTTCTGATGACGCCATCTTGTCTGCTGCTTCAGTTGCAGGCCTTGCATCATGTATCAGTGAGCATGCAGATGGCATTGATATTCAAGTGGGTGAGCGTGGTGAAAATCTATCTGGGGGGCAGCGTCAAGCCGTTTCAATCGCACAAGCCTTGATAAACGATCCCAAATTTTTAATTTTTGATGAACCTTCAACATCTATGGATGATGTTAATGAAGCTGCTTTTAAGGATCGCATCAAAAACCTACTTGCCGGCAATAGAACATTTCTACTATCCACGCATAAAATGAGTATGCTTTCACTGGTGCAGCGAATTATTGTATTGGATGCGGGATCAATTGTTCTTGATGGTCCTAAGGAAGAAGTTTTACAAGCACTGAAAAATAGGAAGGTGCAGTCTAAGGATGAAAGCCATGAATAAATTAATTAAATTTATTACGGGTGATGCCTTAAAGTTTTTTGACAAATGGTCAAAGATAACGAACAAGCATGCTAAGGTACTTTTAAGTAGGCTGTTAATGTATAAAAATAAACAACACAATCAAACTGAGGCAGATATATTTATGCAGGATGCTCATTTGCATACTGTTAAAAATATCAAGAAAAGCAGACACTACATGCTCGCCGCCTCTGTTTTATTTATTGTTTTTTTAGTGGTGTGGGCCTATTTTTCTGAGATTGATGAAGTTACAAAGGGTGTTGGCAAAGTTGTGCCCGTTGGGCAAACCCAAGTATTACAACATTTAGAAGGCGGTATTGTTGAGAAAATATTGATTCGTGAAGGCGAAAGAGTGAAAAAGGCACAGCCCTTAATGGAAATTGATGACATTAATTACGCTGCTCTTTATAGAGAGGGTTTGATAAAAACAGCTTCCATGCGTGCACGTGTGGCGCGCCTACAAGCAGAGGCAAATAATACTGCGTTTTCGATTGATGCTGATTTTAAGAAGCAATATCCGAATTATGTTGAAAGCGAGTATAAGGCATATTTAGCCTATAAAAATTCTATTAAATATAAAGTTGCTTCGGCGACGCAACGTTTGCATCAGCGTCAAACGGAGCTGAAAACAATTACTGAGCGTATTGCAAAGATCAAGGCTAATCTTAAGCTAGCTTTGGAAGAGCATCATATGACAGAGTCGCTATATAAGGATGGGGCGGCTGCAAAAGTTGAGGTGTTACGTAGTGAGCGCCAATTGAATGAGCTTAAGGGCGAGTTGACAGAAACAAAACTTAATTATTCACGTATTGAACAAGCAATTCTTGAAGAAAAAAGTAAAATCAATGAGATTGAAAACGATTTTAAGAGTCAGGCTGCAAAAGAACTCGTAGTGGCAAAATCTAGATTGGCAGAGCAGGAAGAGGCTAACGTTACTTTGCGAGATCGTGCTAAACGAACTATTCTAAAATCGCCTGTTAATGGTATTGTTAATGTTATTCATATTCACACCATTGGTGGCATCATTAAACCGGGTGAAAAATTAATAGAGATTGTTCCTGATGCTAAGGATTTGTTGGTTGAGGCTAAAATTTCTCCTCGTGATATTGCTTTTGTCACACCTGGCCAAGAGGCAACGATTAAATTAACAGCGTATGACTTTTTGATTTATGGTGATTTGAGAGGTGTGGTCGAGCATGTTAGTGCTGATTCAATCACTGATAAGGAAGGTGTTAGTTATTATATTGTTAGGATTAAAGCAGATAAAAGTTATTTAGGCACTAAAGAAAAACCATTGCCGATCATACCAGGCATGACGGCTGAAGTGAATATTTTAACGGGTAAAAGATCTATTTTGAATTATATCCTTAAACCACTGCTTCGCGGCAGTAGTCGTGCGTTAGGTGAGAAGTAGGAGGCGTATGAAATTATTTTTACGATTCTGTTTGTTTTTGATGGCATGTTTCCTATCATTGCCATTATTTGCGGTTACATTGCGTACAGTCATCACACATACTGTAAAAACAAATCCTGATATATTGATTAAGTCTTCTCAAAGAAAGCAAGTTTCTGAACGGGTTTGGCAAGCGTTGAGTGGTTTCTTTCCTACGGTTGATGTTGGTGCTTCTGTTGGCAGGCAAGATAGTTTTAATTCTTCAACCAACTTTGCATGGCGAACCTTGAATCAAAATAATAAAGATGTCAGTGTATCTGAGAACCTTTTTAGTGGCTTTAAATCATATTACTCAGTGAAAGAAAATAGGTCTAAAGAAATATCAAGCCGCCTCTCAACTAATGCCGCAGCAGATAATGTGGCATTGTTGGCTGCTGATGTTTTTTTAAATGTGTTGAGGGCTAAAGAGTTATTAACGGTGGCAAAAAATAATGTTGCTTTACATAGAAAGACTTTTATTTTAATCAAAAAGCGTACCGATATGGGCAAAAGTAGCCGTGCTGAGAGTGCGCTTGCGGCGGGGCGTTTAGCCGTTGCCGAAGCTGCGTATATAAACCAAGAAAAAGCCGTGCAGAATGCTATGGCGGATTATATACAAGTGACTGGTGAGTCTCCCGTGGGGCTTGAAAAGCCGCAGTCTACAATTCTTTATGCAGATATTCCTTCATCTAGAGAAGCAATTGGTGTGGCACTATTAAATAATCCCAAGCTAAGAGAGGCGAAGTCTAATATCAAGGCATCGGGCTATGCTTACAAGTCGAATATTTCCACATTCCTCCCTAGTGTTGATATATCGTATACACGAGATGATGGGCGCAACCTCTCTGGTGTGATTGGACGTTCGGAAAGTAATACAGCATTGCTCTCATTAAATTGGAATTTATTTCGTGGCGGGTCGGATTACGCGCAGCTTAAAGCGTTGGCCTACAAGAGAATAGAAACTAGAGATGAAAATGCCAAATTAGAGCGTGAGATTATGCAGGATACTGCATTGGCTTTCGATCAGTTGCATGCGGACCTTAGAACGCTTCCTAAAAATAAGGCGCATATGGATAAAACAGCGTTTGTCGTTCGCGCTTATAAAAAACAATACACAGCAGGACGGCGTAGTTTGCTCGATTTGTTGAATACCGAAAGTGAATACTTCAGATCAAAACAGCAGTATATCGATAAAGGCTATGATATATTGCTGTCAAAATATACCTTGTTGACTGAAATGGGGCTGTTCTTAAGAGCAATGCAGGTTGATGAGCCGAATGCGTCACACCTCAGTTTGCCGTTTGATATAAAAAAATACCCTTCAATTAAGCAACTTGAGGCAGCAATTAATAATATCAATACAAACACCCCGGCCATACCTGCCCCCTAAGTTATTCTCTAATTATCATTATAACTATATGTTTTATAAAAAATTATCATAATGGATATTCATGCCTTATATACTATAATTAGGGTCATAATAACGATGTCTTAAAAGGGTGATTAACCAGTATTATTACAGGGAGTTAGACATTATCTGAGGTAAAAATATGCCGAAGAGTCTTGTCATTCAAAACTCCAATACAGTCATCACTGGTGGTGGTTCTGTGCGCGTCATGAGGGATGGGGTGCTTGTGTATGAGCAACAAGGCGCAAATCTTTTTGCAGGTGATGTCATCATTACTCAGGGCAGTAATAATATCACTCTTAGTAGTGGTGGTAGCAGTGTTGTGGTTTCTGGTGATAATGCCGGCATTTATCTTTCAGGCAGTTCAGACTTTATTGTCAGCGATACCCTGGTATCATATGATTATTCGACATCATCGTATCAAACCACACAATTATCGTCATTAACAGAGTTTGATTTTGACAGTATTCGGCATACTGCAGACACAGATCATTCAACAATCATTGATTATTCTCATTCGAATGACATGCCAAATTCAGCCCAAGGGTTTTCATCTGTAACGTCATTCCAGCAACAATTTACGCCTGGTGTTGTTGTTGCTCATCATGATTATTTTGATCAGGGCCCATTTGTTGAAGAGGTGTACGCGTCAGAATTTTTCTCAGGCTTTGATGGTTTTGATCATGAGTTTGATGGATTTGATTCTAGGTATGATGCATTTAGTGATGAAAGGTTTAATGGTTTTGATGGCATTGATTTCTTTGAAAGTTTCTTTGATGCATTTGAATTTTTTGTTGATGGTTTCGATTTTGATTTCCATGATTTTGAGCACATTATTATTACTATTGCAGAAAACTCTGGAGATGGTGACGATAATGCTGATGATGATAGTCCCTCAAATGAAAATACCACGGTGACATTAACGATAGGTGATGATGAGTTTGTGCTTGGTTCTGGTAATGATGTTTTTACGAGCAGCAGTGCTAACTTTGGCGCTGATGATGTTCTAACGGGAAATGCGGGTACCGATACATTAATTTTTACAGATCAAGTTGCAATTACGATTGCAAAGCTTGCAGAAAAAACAGGTATTGATGTTATTGTGTTCGAGGCAAATGGCAATACAGTAGTCTTTAGTGATGCATTTATCAATGCATCAGATGATGATTCTGTTGAGCTGAATAATGATGAGTTTACAGTCACAAGCTTGGATACATCTAATGTAGATGATGAGCGTACTCTTGTGATTGGCGGTACGGGAACAGTCACGTTAGCCGATGGTGAAGACAGTGCGGTTACTTTAAAAGATGATGTTGATGTCACAATTATTAGTGGTAGTGGTAGTGATACGATTACTGGTGGTAGTGGTGCAGATACAATCACTTTAGGTACGGGTGATGATACAGTTACAGGTGGCAGTGGTGATGATAGTTTTACAGTGGCACGCAGTGCATTAACGACAGATGATGATATTGACGGTGAGGGTGGTACGGATACATTAACATTAACCGGTGGTGGTAGCATTACATTGACCAGCGATTTTAATGCGCAACTTTCTAATATCGAGACCTTGGCAGTGGCTGCTGGATCGGATTACACGCTCACATTGAATTCGGGTTATGATGCAATTGTTGGTATTGATGGGTCAAATTTAGGTAGTGGTAATGCTTTAACAGTTAGCGCAGGATCAAATGAAGAAGACCTTACTATCACGGGCGGTAGTGGTGATGACGTGATCACCTTAGGCGCGGGTACAAACACAGTAACCGGCGGTGGTGGTGCAGATACAGTGACACTAAGCAGTGGTACGGATGATGTGACCTTAGGGAGTGGTAATGATAGTGTAACGGTAGCGCTCAGTAATTTAACAACGGCAGACAGTATTGATATGGTCAGTGGT
>JAHZIV010000086.1 GCA_022601255.1 Gammaproteobacteria bacterium | reverse complement strand
GTGCAGACATAGCGGCCGTGTAATATTAGCCAATGGTGGGCATCTAATTGAAACTCTTTTGGTACAGAACGGATTAATTTCTTCTCGACTTCCAGCGGCGTTTTGCCAGTAGCAATACGTGTACGATTAGAGACCCTAAAAATATGGGTGTCGACAGCAATAGTAGGATGGCCAAAGGCGGTATTTAAAATCACGTTTGCTGTCTTGCGCCCAACACCTGGCAGCTTTTCTAATGCCTCCCGTTTTTCTGGCACTTTAGAATGATGTTGCTCGATTAATATTTTACAGGTTTTTATAATGTTTTTTGCTTTGGTATTAAAAAGACCGATCGTTTTGATATATTTTTTTAAACCCGACTCTTTTAGTTTTAATATTTTTTCGGGAGTATTGGCCACTTTATAAAGAGATTTTGTGGCCTTATTAACGCTGATGTCGGTTGCTTGTGCAGACAGTATGACGGATATCAGTAGTTCAAAATGGCTGTTGTACACGAGTTCAGTAGTGGGTTTGGTGTTGTTTTTCTGAAAGCGTTTAAAGATTTTGTGCCGTATTTGCTTATTCATCTTGTGCCTTTTTGTTTTTCACGCGCTGCATTGCTTCGAAGATGGCTTGTTTACGTGCAGCAACAGTATCTTTTTGTGAGCTCAGTTTTGCTTTTTGGTGTTTTAATTTGATGAGTTCTTGTTGGCGTAACAAGTGCTGTTGATGTGCGTCGAAACGTTGTTTCGATTGCTGTGCTAGTTGCTGTCGTTGTGTGCGTGAACGCTGCGGCAATTCAATTAAATCGATGCAGTCAACGGGGCAGGGAGGAATACAGAGTTCACAACCATTACAGGCATCAGTAATTACGGTATGCATTTGTTTGGCGGCACCGATAATGGCATCGACAGGGCAGGCCTGAATGCACTTGGTGCAGCCAATGCAGTCTTCTTCGCGCACCACTACGAGCAAATCGGGTTTTTGCTTTTCTAGCATTTCAGGGACATAAGGTTCAGGGTCCACATCAAGTAATTGCGCAATATCTTTTAAGACAGTGACACCGCCGGGCAGGCATTTGTCGATGCATTCGCCTTGTTCGACGATGGCTTTGGCATACGGTTTACAGCCGGGGTGTTCGCAGAGCTCACATTGGGTCTGGGGTAGGAGTGCTTCAACTTGTGCTGCGGTGACTGATTTCATCTAACATCTCGGGAGTAATGCGCTGCATCAAGGGTTTGAACTTATTAATCTTATGACCCAACAAAGGCTTCTGGCTGTCTTGCCACTGCAACGGTTCAATATTTAAAAACGCGCATACCTTAGTAGCCGTATCCGGCAAGATGGGTGCTAAATAACAGGTTAATACTCTAAAAAGATTAATGCCCATGCTGCAAACGGCTTGCACCGTTTCTTCATTGCCGGCTTCTTTCGCTAATGCCCAAGGTTTGTGTTGGTCGATGTATTGATTAGCGCGATCGGCAAGTGCCATGATTTCACGTACCGCACGATTGTAATTCAACGATTCAAAATGTTCTGCAATCGACTCACTCGCTTGCATAAATGCCTGCATCAACGCCTCATCGTGTAACTGTTCAGCCAGCATGCCATCAAATTTCTTAACAATAAAACCAGCACAGCGGCTAGCGAGATTGACATATTTACCCACCAAGTCAGAATTTACCCGCAACATAAAATCATTTAAGTTCAGGTCAATATCTTCCACTTGGTTATTGAGTTTAGCTGCAAAGTAATAACGTAAATATTCTGGATTGAAGTGTTTCAGATATTGTTTGGCGGTAATAAATGTGCCGCGCGATTTTGACATCTTCTGCCCATCGACTGTTAGGAAACCATGAATAAAGATCGCAGAAGGGGTGCGATAATCAGCGCCGTGTAACATCGAGGGCCAAAATAGTGAATGAAAATACATGATGTCTTTACCAATAAAATGGTATAGCTCTGCTTGGCTGTCTTTATTCCAGTAATGATCAAAACTAATCTTTGAGTTTTGTGCGGCAAGATGTTTTAGGCTTGCCATATAACCGATCGGTGCATCGAGCCAAACGTAAAAGTATTTATCTTCAGTGCCTGGGATTTTAAAGCCAAAGTAGGGCGCATCACGTGAAATATCCCAGGGCTTTAAGCCATCCGTAAACCATTCTTGTAGTTTATTACTCACATGCTCTTGTAGATGAGTGCCTTCACTAAACCAATCTTGTAAAAACTCGGTATAGTTGCCGAGCTCAAAGAAATAATGCAGCGACTGCTTTTCAATCGGCGTTGTTCCCGATATGGCGGATTTAGCATTCTTTAAATCAGACGGGCTGTAGGTGGCACCACAACTTTCGCAGTTGTCGCCGTATTGATCGGCAGTACCACAGCGTGGACATTCGCCCTTGATGAAGCGATCAGCAAGGAAGATTTGTTTTTCGGTATCAAAAGCCTGTGAGATTTCTTTGTTGCTAATGTCGCCGCGTTGTTCTAGGCGTTGGTAAATTTGGTTGGCGAGTTGTTGGTTCTCTTTAGAATGTGTCGTGTGGAAATGATCAAACTCGATATGAAATTGCTTGAAATCCGCCAAGTGATCTTGACGCACTTTCTCAGCATACTCATCCGGGCTAATGCCTTCTTTCTCAGCAGCAAGCATCACGGCGGTGCCATGGGCATCGCTGCCACAGACAAACAGTAGATCATGATCACGCATCTTTTGAAAGCGCGCCCAGATATCACCCTGAATCGCTTCTACCAGATGACCAAGATGGATTAGGCCATTGGCATAGGGTAATGCGATGGTCATCAGGATATCGCGTTGTGAGTTTTTGTCAGTCATCGGGCTATTCTATAGGATTCTACCGATGGTAGGAATAAGAAATTTAATAGCGGCGCTGCTGTTCCTTCTCATCTAAGGCCATCAGTGGCTCTTCAACATCCTTTTACTGCATGGCTCGCTTCGTTCCACTACGCTGCGCTTTACTTCCGTAAAAGTACATTGAAGATCCATTTCTTGATGGCCTTAGGCATTTGCTAAGTCAGCAAGAAAGTATCGACCTGAGTGTCTTTATTGCCAGCACCATCGCCACCTTTCCGCCGACGTGTTAGACCAGCGGCACCTGCACTTTGAGCAGACTTGCGATCACGTAATGCTTGTCGCGCAGCTTCCAAGTGCGCGCAATGCTCTGAATAGGATTTTTGAAAAGGTTGATATTTCACTTCTACACATTGATCACTTAGCGCATTGAGCTTTGCAATTGCATCGTCAAGTTCTGCGCCAGCGGGATTTTCTTTAAAAATAATTTCACGTGATGCTTTCCATTCAACGCGGTTATCTCTATAAGCCTTTATGTATTCTGATTCAAATTGTTCGTCACTCTCTTCTAGAACATAATCAAAGTTAGCACCGCTCATGATGACAAGATATTTTAGGATTTCAAAATCATAATATTCTATATCAAAGAAGGATACTAGTTCTTGTGTATAAGAAGGGTGAGAAGTAGGTGTTTTTTGTGATGTTAGTCTAACTATTTCATTAGCGCATTTGCTAAAGGATGCCATCCTGATTGCATCATAAAATGGGTTGTTCTGCGGCATAAATCGGATCCTTGATTACATACTGGCTGCCATCCTAACACAGATAAGATGTTAGCGTCTATTCCTAAACATGGCATCATCTCCATCAGTTATCTCGTGCCGCATGTTAGATCAAAGGATGGATTATCGAATTGTGTCAGTGAAGTGTATTTTATCCCAGGTTCGGGACTTTGTCTTTCTTTCCCAAAATTAAAACATGAGAACCTACTAGGTGGTGTGTAGCCTTCTTCTAATTCCCTTGCTGGATCTGATCCATGGTTTAAAGAGTTACTAATTTTTCCACTTGTTTCTAAGAGCCATTGTGCAAAGAGATGTGTTGCACTAGATGAGAATAGTGCCGTTCTTACCTTATTTGGCTCATCGTATCTACGTGAGGCATCCGATAATCCTTTTGATTTTTGTGAAAGTTCACTACTTTCATTCAAAAGAGCGCTAGCAAGATTGCGAAGCTTTGCCTCGTCCGTCATTATTTTATGTTCATATAAACCCAGTATAATACATTGGGCTGTTAGCATCATAATGTTAAGGCTTACTAAAATTGTTTTATCAATTTTTAATTGTTTCCATAAACAGGTGACTGCAAGAGTGTTGGTTATAAAGAGTGCGGCTGTCACTGCTAGCCCCACAGGACGATACCTCTTTGCTCCACTTTCTATGGGATACTTATCCTTGAGTTTTTTTAGCTTGAGGTTTGGCGCTGCTGTAGGCTTTATTCTTTCTAATGTGCTTGTTCTATGTTCAGTGCGGCCATCAGGAAGCATAATGCTATAATTAGCCTCCCTGTTTTTCGCAAGATCTTCGTGCATTTGTTCACGTACCGCTTTTGCTAGCAGTGCTTTTTTGGGAAATTTGTATACAAGAATATAGGTGGTGATGAAAAGATTCACTGCAGTCATGGCTGTGATAAATGCCCGTAATTCTGGATCTTTGGTGTGTGTATCATCGAGTAGTTTAGTTGTAAGGTATATTGCGATATTAAGGATGAGCGACTGCATCCATTTGGCAAAGTTTATTGGGTTTAATATATTAAATGTTTTACTAGAGCTCATTTTATGTACCTGTATTTATTAACCGTAATATCCATTGCCGAAGTTAAGTGTCTTTACAACGTTATCTTTGCCAGCCGCAGCGCCCCCACCACCTTTTCCAACAAACCTATACCGCATGCCATCTGTCATAGCGCGACCTGGAGGTGACCCGTGGCACTCTTCCATGTCGTCTGGTTTCCGCCGTGGTGAAGATGCACCAAATGATATAGCGTGACCAGAAGGTGATCCGTGGCACACTTCCATGCCACCGCACTCTTCCATGCTGTTTGGTTTTCGTGATGAATATTCACCAATAAAGGGATTTCCGACAAGACTGAGTTGTTCCTCGACGCAATCAAAATTAACGTCACGATCCATTAACTTATCTAAAACACCTTGGTCATAATGGTCTTCATCAAACAGTATTTCTAGTGGGTGTGATTCATCCGTAGCACCAATATTGAGGTCTTCAAAATACGGGAGGAGTTGTTCCAATATAAAGTTTTTTTTCACGGAATGCGTTTCAGTTGAAATTCGGATCACTTCTTGGATGAGCCCCATTGCTTGTGCTTGGTTAGCCCTTATAAAGCCTCGGTATGCTGATTCCGCCATCAATGCCATGACATTATTGCAGTTAACAGCTTGAATCTCAGTTTCAATTTCATTGTAGAGGGACATTTTGTGCAACCATAATTTGATCAAAATATAGCCCGCATTTAACCATAATCACTAGATACAAGTCAACATGTTATATTTTAAGCGTACATTCGGGCATTTTTGCCGAGTTAATATGACTCTTGACACTACAGTAAGCTGGCTTCAGACTAGCAACCTTTACTGAATAGATATTTGGATGCCTAGCTTAGACACATAAGGCCATCAAAAGGTGAGTCTTAAATTGTCCTTTTACGGAAGTAAAGCGCAGCGTAGTGGAACGGAGCGAGCCATGAAGTAAAAGGAAGGTCATTATCTAGGTATCAATGGCATCAACAGGAGCACAGCATGTCAATAAAATCGGATAAATGGATACGCAGGATGGCGGCGCAGGGAATGATTGAGCCGTTTGAGTCGGATCAGGTGCGTTACGTCAATGAGCAGCGAATCGTATCTTATGGAACGTCTAGTTATGGTTATGATGTACGTTGCTCGAAAGAATTTAAAGTATTTACCAATATCAATTCATCGGTCGTGGATCCTAAGAATTTTGATTCCGATAGTTTTGTTGATGTAAACGCAGATGTGTGTGTGATCCCACCGAATTCTTTTGCGCTTGCACACACGGTTGAATATTTTCGTATCCCACGCAATGTGTTAACCATCTGCTTGGGCAAATCGACTTATGCGCGCTGTGGCATTATTGTGAATGTGACACCGCTTGAGCCTGAGTGGGAGGGCCAAGTAACACTCGAGTTTTCTAATACTACTAATTTACCCGCAAAGATTTACGCTAACGAAGGTGTGGCACAGATGCTGTTCTTAGAGTCTGATGAGGTTTGTGAAACCTCGTATCGTGACCGCGGTGGTAAATATCAGGGGCAGCGTGGTGTCACTTTACCGGTAACGTGATTGTAAATGTCTTCAACCTATAAAATACTGCAGTTAACCGATTTGCACTTATTTAAAAAAGATGAGTTGTTGCACGGTGTTTCGACCAACGATAATTTCCAATCGGTCATCGATAAAATATTTCATTCAGATCATGTGGCACAACCTGATGTCATTTTCCTAACGGGTGATTTATCACAAGACGAGCATTCTGACTCTTACCGTAAAATTGTCGCTGCACTCAATGAGTTTGATATCCCTATTTGTTGGATACCGGGCAATCATGATTGTGTCGATGCGATGACGCCCGTGTTTGAACTTGCGAAAAATTTCCAACGCGGCAACGTATTGGATTTGGAGCGTTGGCGGTTTATTTTTTTGAATACAAAACTAGATCGGTCTGTTGCAGGTCGGTTGTCGAAATTGGAATTGTTTCGTCTTGAGGAAATATTGGCTAAACCGTCCAGTCAGCAGAAAAACATTGCGTTGGTAATGCATCACCCGCCAGTTGCAGTGGATTCGGGATTGATGGATCCGATTATGTTGACGAATGCGGATGAGTTATTGAAGTTATTATTGCCGCACAAAAATGTAAAATTGATGATGGCCGGACATGTTCATAACGATTATTCGCTATCATACGAGCATCTTGCCATCGAAACTGCGCCTGCAACGTGCATGCAGTTTGTTAAAAATGCAGATGATATCGATATCGAGCATAAGATTGGCTATAAGATTTATGAGTTCACGGATACCGATTACCAGGCAAATGCAGCTTTGTGGAGTGCATAGCTGTCAGCAGATTGAATTATCGTTTTGCAGTAGGCGCCGCAGCTGAAGACAGCGCTTTAATCTGCTCTATGACCTCTTGATTGGGGGTGAACTTGTCAAGTAAGGGCTTTCGACAACAAGGACACTTGCCATAAGTTTTTACGTCGCCGGCCGATTCCTTATTAACACTATGCTTGTTTTCGCAGATGATGACGGCAGTACTGTTTAGTGGTTCCAGTGTTATGAAGTCTTTTGGGGAGTCTTCGTTATTTGGCAGGGAGGCAACGGCGCTTGCAGCTGTTTCAGTTACTTGTTTGGCGGCGGCTGCAATGAGTTTTTGTCTACCAGCAGCTTGTGCTGGTGTCGTGTGCCTTGCGAGTGCAGTTGCAGCTGTTATTGGTCTTGGGCGAAGCAGCCATCTAAGAAATTGTGCGATACTGGTTTGTTCTCTAGAAGTCCCAATTTTCTCACGAAACCCGGCAGAAAAAATGCGGTGACCTCCTGCATGAACTCTTGCCTCTGCAGAACAACCGTTCTTGGCAACGCAATAAGCTGCCATCTTGTCCAGCGTATTGCGAAACCCGCGGTATGTGCCAAAGACACCATCTAATAATTGTTTAACGGGGTAGATCAAAAAACCGATAACACCGGTTATCAATCCGCCGACAATACCGACAGGTACTTTCCCAACCGTATACATGAGTTTGGTGGCCGCAGAATTTGTATCGACACCCATCACAAGCGCCATTCCATCGACAATCGCACCGACGAGAGAGGTTATAGCGCCACTCAGACTGCCCAGCAATTGGTAGCCTGATAATAATACTTTATCCATGTGTGGTGGGTTATCCCATTCGTAGTCCGTCACGAAGCCTGACAGTTGAGCGAGATAGGTTGTGATCTGGTCTATTATTCCTACTATTTTTTGATAAGACTTATCGACCAATCGTATGATCATGTGTGGGGCAAGGGCGGCCATTGTAACAACGGTAAAGACCAGTGGCACAACGGTGTTACCGATCAATTTGCCAGGAACAGCGAAGAGACTACTAAAGGTCATGTGTCTGAGTGCATCCTCAGTAAAAAGATCTATATTGGTGAAATCATAGCGATTCTCTGCTGAAAGTGGCACATTGACCAGGCCATCCAGAATAAATCCGGGCAGTGCAGTGGCATTCCCAAATAAGCGGTCTCCGAGATACTGACCTGTGTTCCAAGCTTTTACGATATTATCAAAGCCGATCATACTGTTGTCCCATGTGTAAGTATTTCGCATTATTTTACAGTTTTTCTGGGGAGCACACAACAGGGCGAGAATTGTGCAACATATTGACAGCCGTGTGGTGGTGTGGTCTAATGATCGCTCGCGCCGATTTGAGCTACAGCTTGCGGGCGCTAATAAATACGGCTAAAGCGAGGATTTCTAAATGATCCAACTACAAAACGTCAATAAAATCTATCCGGGTTCCCGGGGCGATATCACTGCATTACAAGATATAAATCTACAGGTTGCGCGTGGTGAGATTTTTGGTGTCATCGGTCGCAGTGGTGCAGGCAAAAGCAGCCTAGTGCGTTGTGTTAATTTACTGGAGCGTCCGACATCAGGTTCTGTGAGCATTGATGATATCGAATTAACTGAATTGACAGCGCCGCAGCTCAGACAAGTGCGCCATCGTATCGGCATGGTGTTTCAACATTTTAATTTACTGTCTTCACGAACTGTTTATGACAATATAGCGCTGCCCCTGGAGTTATTAAAACAATCAAAACAACAAATCAAAAAAGCGGTAGAACCGTTGCTAGCATTAACGGGTTTAAATGCGCGTCGAGATGCTTTTCCTGCGCAGCTAAGCGGTGGTCAGAAGCAACGTGTTGCTATCGCACGTGCGTTAGCAACAAAACCAGATGTGCTTTTGTGTGATGAAATGACCTCGGCATTGGATCCTGAGACAACCGAATCGATTCTACGTTTGATCAACGACATCAATCAAGAGTTTCATTTAAGTATTTTACTGATTACGCACGAGATGCAGGTAGTTAAAAGTATTGCCGATCGTGTTGCAGTGATGGATAAGGGCCGTATCATTGAGCGGGCCGATGTGGTTGAATTGTTTAAACACCCGAAGACAGAAGTGGCAAAGACATTTACCCAGTCTGTTTTGAAGGGGCATTTGTCAGAATCTTTATTGCGCCGAATCACGCCGCAAGCTGACGGAGAAAATGCTTCAATGATCGTGCGAATTGCATTTATTGGTGAGACAGCGACACAGCCTGTGATCGACGCGTTGATTCAAAACGCCAATATACAGGTCAATATTCTGCAAGCTGATTTGGAGTTTCTGCATCACGATACGATTGGGATTTTATTTGTGGCGGTTCGTGGTGCGAGTGGTGAGCGTGAGCGCGCATTACATTATTTGCAAGATTTAGGTTTAGAAAGTGAGGTATTGGGCTATGTTACCCTCGATGTTTCAACAGTTGCTTGAGGCGACCGGACAAACTTTGTTGATGGTGTTTGTTTCAACAGCCGTCGCGGGATTATTGGGCTTGCCTCTAGGTGTGTTGTTGTTGGTAACACGTCATCGGCATATTCTGCAAGGTATTGTGATTCATCGCAGTGTGGCGATGCTGGTGAATGGTTTGCGTTCGATTCCATTTATTATTTTGATGGTGGCCATTATTCCTTTTACACGCTTGATTGTAGGCACTTCGATTGGCACGGCAGCGGCCATGGTGCCATTGGCTGTTGCAGCAATTCCATTTTTTGCGCGCATTGTTGAAAATTCGTTATCAGAAGTGCCGCAGGGTTTGATTGAGGCATCACAAGCCATGGGGGCAACACCGCTGCAAATTATTATCAAGGTGTTAATTCCGGAATCATTGTCTGGTATTATACGAGGGTTTACGCTGACAGCGATTACGTTGGTTGGATACTCTGCTATGGCAGGTGCTGTTGGTGGTGGCGGATTAGGTGATTTGGCCATTCGTTACGGTTATCAGAGATTTGAGATTGATGTGATGCTGGAGACGATTGCAATCTTAATTGTAGTGGTGCAGCTCATTCAATTTGCGGGTGACTGGTGTTCTAGAAAGATGACAAGAGGATAATTCTCATGAAAAATTTTATAAAAATAATAATTACGTTGTTTTGTTTTGTAGGTTTGAGTGCTTGCAGTCATAGCGAGCCACTAGGAACAATAACCGTAGGCACGATTGCGGGGCCAGAAACACAGTTGATGGAAACAGCGGCTAAAGTAGCATGGCAGCGCTATAAACTGAAAGTTAAGATTGTGACGTTCTCGGATTATAATACGCCGAATGTAGCATTGTCGGACGGGTCGATCGATGCCAATGCTTTCCAACATATCCCCTATCTGAAAAATCAAATTAAACAGCATGGCTATAAAATTGTACCGGCAGGAAGAACATTTTTATTTCCGATCGGCGCGTATTCTCTAAAAATAAAACACATTACCCAGTTGAAAAGTGGGTCGACGATTGCTATCCCAAATGATCCAACCAACGAGGCGCGTGCGTTAAGGTTGTTGCAAAAATACGATATCGTTAGGTTGAAAAAAGGTGCGGGCTTTGATGCAACGACGGCTGATATTATAAGAAATCCATTGCACGTGAAATTTGTTGAGTTGGATGCCGCTGACATAGCGCGTGCATTGAGAGATGTTGATTTGGCGGTGATCAATAGTACTTATGTAACTCAAGCTGGATTGTCATTGAAAGATGCGATCGTTCGAGAAGGGTTGGATTCCCCTTATGTCAATGTGATTGCGATCCGTACTCAAGACAGTAATAAAATTAAAATCCGTGAACTGGTAAAGGCGTATCAATCGAAGGCCGTGTTAAAAGAGGCTAAGCAGTTATTTGGTGAGGCTGCGGTGCAGGGCTGGACAACCACGCAATACTAACAGCGTTCGTTTGGCATTATTCAGGTCATCCCCTGGTATGCGGTTAGCTAGAAATTAGAAGCCGCTGCGGTCCGGATCGTCTTCGTCTTCATGGTGGTCGCCACCCGTTATGGGTACGCTGCCACGGCTTGCATTGACTCGAGTGCGTAGATCTTTGCCAGGTTTGAAGTGAGGTGTGTATTTCGCCTCAGTATAGACCCGCGTCCCAGTCTTAGGATTGTGCGCCTTGCGAGGTGGCCGGTAATGTAGGCAGAAGCTGCCAAAACCACGGATTTCGATACGTTCGCCCTTGCCAAGACTGCCGCTCATGCATTCGAGAATGAGATTAACGCCGAGTTCTACGTCTTTGGGTGATAGCGATTGTTGCTTGGTAGCAATATTGCTAATCAATTCTGATTTGACCATGAGGTGACTCCCCATCCTGTTTAAACTATATACATGACATTATAACGTGTTAATCCAGAATGAGAAACCGATTTGTTAATTTTTTTCATATTTTCAGCATCATGCCGCTATCTGGTAGGGATTTGCCCCTATAATGGACATGATCTTCAACCAGTTTTATATGGTTATCCACTATCTCTTGAATGATTTTAGGGTAAATTTGATGCTCAATTTTGTGTATACGTTGCTCTAAGCTCTCAATAGTATCATTCTCGTCGACCGTGAAGCGGCTTTGAGCGATGATGGGCCCTCCATCGAGTGTCTCACTGACGTAGTGAATGGTGGCGCCATGCTCTGAGTCGCCATTCTCAAGCACGCGGGTGTGGGTGTGCAGACCGCGATATTTGGGCAGGAGTGATGGGTGAATATTGATCATCTTACCGTAGTAGCGCTGCACAAACTCAGGAGTGAGCTTGCGCATAAAGCCTGCGAGCACGATCAAGTCGGGTTGGTAGTGGTCGATCTGTTCGGTTAATGCTTGATCGAAAGCTTCTCGGCTCGAAAACTGGCTGTGCTCGATGCAGTGATGCGGGATGCTCGCTTTTTCTGCTCGGGTTAGGCCGTAGGCATCGGGGCGGTTGCTGATGACGGCTGCGATAGTCGTGGTTTCAGAGGGTTTAAAGTAATTGATGATGGCTTGTAAGTTGCTGCCATTGCCGGAGATCAGTACCAAGATTCTCATGATTTCAACACGGCGTTTGCAGTGGATGAAGCTGTGGTTTGTGTGCTTATTTCTCCAATGACCCAGGCAGTTTCACCCGATAATTTAAGTTGATTTATGATGTCGTCAGCATGTTCTTTTGCTGTGATCAGCGTCATGCCAATACCCATATTAAAGGTGCGGAACATCTCGTCTTGTTCGACGTTGCCCTGTTGTTGCAGCCAATCAAATATTTCGGGTTTCTGCCATTGGGTCGGATCGATGGTGGCTTGAGTGGATTGGGGCAATACGCGGGGAATATTTTCCAGCAGGCCGCCGCCGGTGATGTGTGCTAGGGCGTGTATGGGGTAAGCCTTCAATAACGATAGGACGGGTTTGACGTAAATTTTTGTGGGAGCCAGTAGTATCTCAGCCAAGGTTTTATTTCCCAGCTTGTGATCGAGCGCGATCTGTTCATTCTCTAGGATTTTTCGAATCAGCGAGTAACCGTTGGCGTGCGGTCCGGATGAGGCAATCCCGATAAGGCAGTCTCCCGCTTGGACTTGAGAGCCGTCGATGATGTTGGATTTTTCGACCACGCCAACACAAAACCCCGCTAAGTCGTATTCGTCTTTCTGATAGAGGCCGGGCATTTCGGCGGTTTCGCCGCCGATCAGGGCAGCGCCAGCTTGTTCGCAGCCTTGGCCAATGCTGGTGATGATGGTTTTGGCCTGTTCGGGGTTGAGTTGGCCGGTGGCAAAGTAATCGAGGAAGTAGAGTGGCTCGGCACCTTGGCAGAGAATGTCATTTGCACACATAGCTACAAGATCGATGCCAATGCCAGCATGATCGTTGCAATTAATAGCAAGTTTAAGCTTTGTGCCGACACCATCGGTGCCGGAAACGAGCACGGGTTGCCGGTAGTGTTCTGGGATTTCAAATAAGGCGCCAAAGCCCCCAATACTGGAGAGGGTGCCTGGACGGTCAGTTTTCTTGGCGATATTTTTGATATCCGTGACCAGCTTATCAGCCTGTTCGATATTGACGCCCGCGTCTTTGTAGGAGAGGTTTTGCTTTTTCATGAGGCGATTCTAACATACGAACTCCACAGGAACGAGCCAGCGCAGCAGGAAGCGTTAAATCTGCAAGCGGTGAGTCATGAAGTAAAAGGGTGTTTAAGGCTCACTGCAGATCTAACGCAACTCTCATTGAATCTGCTATACTGCGCCACTCTAACGGAACAACATGAGGGGAATTGCATGTATAAACGGATTCTATTCGGTATCATCGGCTGTGCTTTTGTGATTGATAGTTGCCAGGCAAGCATCGAAAGTGTGGGAACGGCACTGCAGATTGCATTGCCGGTATTTGCAGGCTCAACGGCATTGATCAAAAAAGATTATAAGGGCTTTAAGCAATTTGCTTACGCGACCTTATTTACTTTTGGTGTTACTTACATATTAAAGCCTACCCTCGATGAACGTCGACCCGATGGTGGCAGTGATTCATTTCCAAGTGGGCATACTGCAATTTCGTTTGCGGCATCCACCTATATGTGGCGGCGCTATAATGCAGCCTACGGTATTCCATTGACCGGTATTGCATCTTTTGTGGGGTACAGTCGCGTCGAATCAAAGCGGCATTATGTGTGGGATGTGATGGCAGGTGCAGCTCTTGGTATCGGTGCCAATATGATTTTTACCTCTAAATTTAAGAATGCCTCGGTGGGTGTTGAGCCGGTTAATAAGGGGGCGGTTGTGCAAGTTGGGTATGACGGCGCGATTTAGAGTGGTCTTGCAAGGTCGGTGCTGGAATAGTTGTCATTGTAAGCTAAATTGTGTTTAAATGGCCGCTCATTTATTAAGCATATTTTACGTGGGATCAGTGTGGGCTTTCGTTTATTAACAAGAATTTTCATTATATTTGTAGCAATGACTACCGCAGCCTGCTCAAATTTAGTGCAAAACAGTCATCTAGAGATTCATTACAAACCGCCGAAGACGGTTGCTAAATTACGTGCGCCCAGCAAAGCACCCGTTCAAGTTGGGGTCGTCAATGACTTTCGTGGAGTGGGTAATAAAAAGCTTGTGATGACAAAAGTATTTGGTAACGGCATGGACGGTAAATACTTAGCGACAGAAGACCTAACTCATGTGATAGAGAATGCAACACGCGAAACATTGAGGCGTCAAAATTATCAAATAGTAAGCAATAATGCGCGTTACATTTTGACGGGTAATTTATTGCAGATGAATTTACATTGGAATGACGAGTTGGCTGAAAATACTTTGCTGGGTAAGGCTAAGGTTGAATTTATCCTGACAAATGTTGAGACCGGCACGCCTGTATGGCGCCAAGAATTTATGGCTACTCTTGGTCATAAGTCTTATGTGGGTATCGGAGCGAGTTCGGCTATAGAG
>JAHZIV010000085.1 GCA_022601255.1 Gammaproteobacteria bacterium | reverse complement strand
TTGCCAGCGGCTTTAAACCAAGTTTCTCGGCATGAGTACTGCGCATCAATTTTAATGCAGCAGCGCCATCAGAAATTGAACTGGCATTAGCTGCTGTGATCGTGCCGTCCTTTTTGAAGGCAGGCTTTAGTTTGCTGATTTTTTCTTTTGTCAGCGTTATTGGTCCCTCATCTTGATCGATGCTTAATTCTGATTTTTTTGTTTTGATGTGGATGGGGCAAATTTCATTTTTAAAAAGGCCTTGTGCTGCTGCCTGTTGTGCCCGCTGCAAAGAGCGTGTTGCAAAGTCATCTTGTTGTTGTCGATCGAGGCCATATTTTTCAGCGCATTGTTCGGCAAATACGCCCATTGATTTACCGGGCTCATAGGCATCCTCAAGACCATCATGCATCATGTGATCGATGATTTTACCGGGGCCGATGCGATAACCAAAGCGTGCATCAGTTAATAGATAGGGGGCTCGTGTCATGTTTTCCATGCCGCCTGCGATGCATGTTTGGTAACTTCCTGCTTGGATGCCATCGTGGGCTAAAATAACTGCTTGCATGCCAGAACCGCACATCTTGTTGATGGTGGTGCAGGCAGTGTGGTGGTTTAATCCAGCCTTTAATGCAGCCTGACGCGCGGGTGCTTGGCCCAATCCAGCCGGGAGTACGCAACCCATAAAAACATGATCGATGTCACCATCATTGTGAATCGATTGAATGCAGGTTGCTCCGAGTGTTGGTGCGTTTGTATCTTTATAGTAGCCATTAAAATTTCCAATCGCTGTTCGTTTGGCTTCAGTGATAACGATGGGGTTTTTATCTGTCATGAGGCGCTTTCCTTAAAGAGTTCTTTGCCGATGATGATGCGACGAATTTCCGAAGTGCCGGCGCCTATCTCATAGAGCTTTGCATCACGCAGTAGTCGGCCGGTAGCATATTCATTAATGTAGCCATTACCACCAAGGCATTGGATGGCTTTTAATGCCATTTGAGTGGCGTTTTCAGCGGCAAATAATATCACGCTTGCAGCATCACGATTGGTCACACGGCCAAGGTCACATTCTTTTGCAATAGCATATAAAAATGCACGACTAGCATTAAGTTGCGTATATATATCGGCTACCATGGCTTGTACTAATTGATAATCACCAATAGGATTGCCAAATTGTTTTCGCTCATGAATATAGGGTAGCACGACATCCAAGCAAGCCTGCATGATACCGACAGGTCCGGCAGCAAGTACTACGCGTTCGTAATTCAGTCCTGACATTAATACTTCGATGCCTTTATTGAGTTCGCCCAGGATATTCTGCTTGGGCACTTTGCAATTCTTAAATACGAGTTCACAGGTGTCAGAGCCTCGCATGCCGAGCTTATCGAGTTTTTGTGCGGTACTAAATCCTGCAAACCCTTTTTCGATGATAAATGCAGTGATGCCGCGTGAGCCCTTGTCAGGCGCTGTTTTTGCATAGACGATTAACACATCAGCCTCGGGGCCATTGGTAATCCACATCTTGGTGCCATTCAGCGCAAAATGATCATCATGCTCTGCTGCCGTTAGGCGCATGCTGATAGCGTCGGAGCCAGAACCTGCTTCGCTGATCGCCAGTGCGCCGACATGTTCGCCAGTGATTAATTGCGGCAGGTATTTTTGTTTTTGTTCATCGTTACCGAAACGGTGAATTTGATTCACGCACAAGTTGGAGTGTGCGCCATAGCTTAAGCCGATCGCGCCAGAAGCACGGCTGATTTCTTCCATTGCGATAACGTGCTCAACATAGCCCATATTCGCGCCACCATGGGCTTCATCGATGGTAATGCCCAGCAGGCCCATATCGCCTAGCTTGGGCCAGAGCTGTCGTGGGAATTGATTGGTCTGGTCAATTTCTTCGGCGAGTGGAGCGATTTCTTGTTGCGCAAATTGTTTAATCGAATCCCTTAGCATGATGGCTGTGTCATCGAGCTGAAAATTAATCGGCTGCATCATTGAGCTCCCTCCTGGTTGCGTGAGGATGATATTGTATGTTAATTTCTTGTTACCAGCAAAGGGTGGCTCAATGGAAAAAAAGCAATCAATTATATCTGCATGGATTTATGATAAGGATGATTATATCCAGATGTTCGGGCTCGATGAGCAGGATCTGGGCAAGCGCATTCTCGATTATCCTGCGGGTATTTCTAGTTTTAATGCCGAAATGCATCGAGAGGGTCATACGGTATCTAGTGGTGATGCGATCTATCATATTACCCCTGAGGAAATGCGTCAGCATGCCGAGCAAGTTTTTCACCATTATGCAAAAAATTTAAAAAGCATGTTAGATGAGTTGCATGATGAGAGCGATGTTAGCTATGCCGGGATTGTTGGTTCATGGGAAAAGCGAAAAGATATTTTTTTAGAAGATTATCCATTAGGTCTGCAAGAGAAGCGATATCAGGCGATTCAACTGCCTCGATTGCCTTTTGAGAACCACAGTTATGAGTTGGCGCTATGTTCTGATTTGATTTTTCATACGCAGCCATTAGGCAACCACTCCATCAATGCCTGTGTGGCCGAGTTGTGTCGAGTGGCAGAAGAGGTGCGTATTTTTCCGCTGATGAATGAGCTGGGAAAAGTATCGGAATCATTGGGCCCGATCATGCTATTTTTACAGCAACAAAATTTTGGCCTCGAGGTCAAACAGGTGCCGTTTGAAAAAGTTAAAGGCGGTAATGCCATGTTGCGTGTCTGGGCCAAAGAGTGTGTCGTTGAGAGTTAATTGCTATCGTTTTATTCGTTGTTTTTTGTTTTGTTTGAATCCAGAAACAGCGCATTGTTTTACGCTTAATCTACTGAAAATTTTTAATAATATCGGCTTGTTAAAGTTATTTGTGAAGTCTGTCCGAAAGCCTGTCACAGTAATGGGGTTGGATTTTGATAATCCTGTCGGATTGGCGGCAGGCTTTGATAAGAATGCTGATTATGTGGATGTGTTATTTGCTTTGGGTTTTGGTTTTGTGGAGGTGGGGACGGTGACACCGAGGCCGCAGCCTGGTAAGCCCAGGCCGCGATTGTTTCGACTTGTTAAGGCGCGTGCGTTGATTAATCGTATGGGCTTCAATAATAAGGGTGTGGATCATTTGGTGGCGAATTTAAGGCGCCGCAAATCTAGAGGGGTTGTCGGCGTCAATATCGGTAAAAATAAAGATACGCCAATGGAGAAGGCAGTGGATGATTATCTCTATTGTTTAGAGCGTGTCTATCAAGTTGCAGATTATATTGTTGTTAATATTTCCACGCCGAATACGGAAAACCTGAGACAACTGCAGCATCATGACTACTTGGATGAGTTTTTAGAGAAGGTTAATCGTAGGCGCAATGAATTAGCGGCGCAATTTGCTGTGCGTAAACCGTTATTGGTAAAGTTATCGCCGGATGTAGCTGAGTATTCTTTGGCTGAGACGGTTGCAGTAATCGAGCGTCATCAGATGGATGGTGTCATTGCGACGAATACTTCGTTGAATCGAGAAGGTGTTGAGGGTTTGCCGAATGCGCAAGAGCAGGGTGGCTTGAGTGGAGCGCCGATAGGGGTTCGAAGTGATGCCGTTGTCAGGGAGATTGTGGCGTTGCGCAAGGCTGCGCTACCTATTATTGGAGTCGGTGGGATTGAAGATGCGGTGACTGCTGAGCGTAAGCTTGCTGCTGGCGCGGATCTTTTGCAGGTTTATACCGGCTTTGTTTATCAAGGGGTTAAGGTTATTGGTGCTGTCATACCGTAAGTTGATTAGGTGTTATTTCGTGTTTAGCACGGGATCTGGATTCCGCATCAACTTGACCGCGGTATCCATTATGATGTGGATACCGTTATCAAGTAACGGAATGACGGGAGAATGCGGAATGACGCAGCCGATTTATTTAGGAAATTCTCTCATTGATGTCCTATAGTTGCTTCCATGAGGAGAAATTTACTAATATCATTACTTGCTTTAGTTGCCATCAATCTGGTTGCAATCGAAGCCAGCTATGCCCAAGTTCGCGGTATCTACCTCACCCAGTCCACGGCAGAAAATTCACGTAAGATGAATTACTTAATCAAACAATCTAAAGAAGTAGGTATTTCTACGTTTGTTATCGACATGAGTCGGTTCAATTCACGTTATAACCGTAATATCGCTAAGGTCAAGCAAAGTGGGATTCGTTATGTCGCTCGGATCGTCGTATTCCCGCATGGAGGCACACACGCACAGGTGACAAACCGTGCTATTTGGGAAAAACGTTGGCGTCTTGCGCAGCGTGCCATACACCTTGGTGCCAGTGCGATTCAATTGGATTATATTCGTTATAATATTAATACACGCTCTTCGAAACAGAATGCGCAGAATATCTATAAAGTCATCGAGTTTTTTAAACACAAGATGAAGGGCACAGGCGTTAAGTTGCAGATTGATATTTTTGGGGTGGCCGCGCATCAGCCATCACGTACGATTGGACAGAACGTGCCGTTGTTTGCGAATTTGGTGGATACCATCAATCCCATGGTGTACCCATCGCACTATGAACCATTTCGTTATCATGCCCAGCGTCCGTATCGAACGGTTTTAGATTCGGTATCTGCATTAAAAAGACAATTAAGACATCATCCGAATGTGAATGTTTTTAGTTATATTGAACTCTATAACTATCGTTATCCGATGTCACGTGAAAACAAGATTCAGTATATTCGTGCACAGATAGCAGCATCGCGCGATGCTGGTGCCAATGGCTGGTATGCTTGGAGTGCAAATAACAAATATGGTTTGTTATTCTATGTGTTGCGCACAATGCGTTAAATTACAATATTGAGACACGGGATTCTCTGGATCCAGTGCGACCTGGAGCTCCATGATCATCTCCATTTGGCATATCATCTTCTTCTGCGTCATCCGGTGCTTCATACATTGTTCTTTTAGCTGCTGACTGTGCAGGAGTGGAGAATAGCCCCATGTCCCAGCGAGCATGACGTTTCTTTATGACCTTTTCTGAAAACGCACGCTCTCCGCGTATTCCAGCCTTTTTTTCAAGAGTGACAATGGCGACCGCAAGCATATCAGACATTACCTCATAAGTATGAGTGCGACCTATCCCCTTATGTGGCCAGCTGCGACCATGGCAAATATCAGCAAAGACTGAATCTTCCTTGTTGCGTGGTTTTTGGAGCTCTTGATATATTAGATAGAGGTGTTGGTAGTTTTGTGACTCGCGAGGTCCTTTGGCATGATCAAAAATATTTTCAATTTCGATTGTTTGGTTGAATGTATTATCGATTAATAATCGAAGTTGCCTGATAGCTATTTTCTTCTTAGTCCTCATCAGGTCACAACCCGGCTTGACAAGTGGGTCACCTTGGATCTGATCCTCCGTTGCATTCATCAGGGCGCGAAAATAATTAAGCGCATCATCGCCTGATGTAATATCATCGAATTGTTGTTCTAGTGTGATATCAGGATCTGCTGGTCTTTGCCGACGTGTTGCGGTCCTTTCGGCATGTGCTAGGGCAGGATCAATAAATATACGGTCTATATCTGTTTCTGAACAGTTTTTTGCTGAGATAAAGTCGATGCTGATAGTAGGAGATCTGTTGTCATACATTTGGCCTAGCCAGCGATTAATTTTTTGTTCTGCAAGTGCCTTTTCACCAGGACTTGGCATTGCGTCACATTTGGTGATAACAATTTTTAATTCTCGTTGATATGTGACTTCTTGAGATCTGACATGAGCCAGTAACTCATTAAGGCATATAGAGGCATCAGCTATAAAAAAATCGTTAACAATGTCAGTGTAATCAATTGTTAGAAAAAATAGTGTTGCTGGAGTAAAGCATTTAGGCGTCGCTCTTTGTCCAAAAATGGGTGGACGTGATGTTTCCCACAACTCTAAATCAGTTGTGTTTTTATCTGTACTAAAACGTAGTGTTCCATGACACTCTTCTTTTTGTCGAGGGTCTTCAGCTTGTTTTCGGCGGGCCTCTAGGAACGCCTCCCTCTTTATTTTTCTTATTAAGTTGGTTTTTCCGGAGTTATCTAACCCGAAAATTACTACAGTAACCTTTTCGTTAGGTTGCTTGGCTTGTTCGTCTGCTGCGGGAGCTGCTGCTGGCATAAATAGTACCTCTACATCGTATTTGTTCATGTATTATACACCCGTTAAGGTGGAAATCAACCAATAAACGATGTGCATTTCGGACATTTTGCATCGTTAGAGGAACTTTTGTCGCGCTATTTCTTTAGTCCTCTTATTCAGTTTCTTGATTTTATCTTCTAAATACATTCTCGCAGGAGAGCGCCAGAGGCATGGGATGCGATAATGCGACATTGAGAATACTGTTTTCTCATCAACAGCGCTAAGAGTAAATGTTTGTTTGTCAGATGAACTTTTAAATTGTTGAAAATTATTTTTAGCCAACGCTAATATAATTTCGTTGCACATGGCGGAATAGGTGTTAGTACAGCCATGTTCAAAAAAAAGAGCAGTGCCGCGTTTGCGCGTAATCACTTTGAGTGGTCCTTTGCCATTGAATGCTTTTTGAAGTTCACTATATAAATTTACTAGCGCCCTAGTATTATCTTCAAATTTATTTTTAATTAAATACTGAAGATCTTTTAATGCCTGTTGCTTTGCTTGTTTTTGTTCGCTCTGTGGAGCGGTGCGGCAGAGTTTATTGAGGTGGGCAATGGTCTCTTTAGATGTTTGTATTGTGTCTAGCTCAGGTCTTCTTTGTGTGGCTGGGGCAGGGTCAGGGTCAGGTTGCGCTTCATTAAAGTATTCAGGGTGCATTTTGGCTAATACCGATTGTGTTAGTTGCATGAAGAGTATTGATAGTTTTCCTGCCGTGTCATTTTTTGCGGAACAAAAGTGGATAGGGGTGTCCTGTGATCCCTGCGTTGCTAACCAAGTTGTAATATTCGTTGTCGCAGTTTTGATATCATCAGGCCGCATTTCTTTTTTCGTGTTTACGAGGATGTGAACTGGTTTTTCAGGGTATTCTTTTATTGCTTGCAGAAAACTCACATAACCCTCAAGTGAACTTGATAAGGCATGGTCGGCGTCGACTACCAAAAAGTAGCCGTGCGCCATAATCAAATATCGTTTTACTAAAATAGTAAATTTTTGATCGCCTGAAGTATCCCATATTTGTAATTTTACTGTATTTCCTTCAATAGAATTTTCAGATATATAGGGATTAATTCCAATTGTAGGAATGTAGCGTGGATCAAATTTTTTTTCAGTTAGTTTGATTAGAATAGATGATTTGCCTGCTTCACAAGGGCCTGTTAGAAGTAGTGAGACTCTGAATTCATCGTGTGCATCAGCTGGCATGTGTGTTTTCCATCGTTAGATTTTTCAGACATTGTATAGTATTTATGATGGAAATCAATGGGTAGTTTTGTGGCTCGCA
>JAHZIV010000084.1 GCA_022601255.1 Gammaproteobacteria bacterium | reverse complement strand
CAGAAAAATATGACCCCAATGTGAGTGATGATCCAATTTAAGTTCATCTTTCACACCCCACCCCAAAGGACCGAGCTAATGAGTTAAAACTCATTAGCTTTTTTTTGCCATTTAAGATTTGGTTAATATTCATCAGGTATGATGATATCTATGCAACATCTCTCTGACAAACAACAACGTACACTCATAGCCGCCGTCTATACTGCACCCTACTACTTTCTAGCAATTGCATATTTTCTTTATGTTACTCATAGTGAGCTGTCTTTTAATCAGATGGTCGCCTACCACTTTGAAAGCAAATTCTTATGCTACCAAGTGGGCTTATTACTTATCATCAGTTGGTGTACTCGACCTGATACCATCATGAAGTCAAGTCTAAATAGACTCATGATTGGGGTATATGCCTTTCTAGCCACTTCATTATTACTGAATATTTCTTACTACCTTCAATACATGCTTCAATCGAGCAGCTCAAAAAAACTCATGCTACATGAATTATTATTCTATACAGGTTCAAATGAAATGCATTACCTTTATACCAATCTTGACTGGCTTATCGTTGCCACGCTACTCAGTATCGGTTGCGGCATGATCTGCAAATACCTCTTCACCAAGAATACGATTTACGCCTCAAAAAAAATTAAATAATGTCACTGCCCACATAGGACTGCAAGATCTCAGGCACTTTAATACGTCCTTCTTTCGTTTGATAATTTTCCATCACCGCAATCAAGGTACGACCAATCGCCAAACCAGATCCGTTCAATGTGTGGATATACTCCGTCTTACCAGTATCGGGATGCCGATAACGCGCTTTCATACGGCGCGCCTGAAAGTCTTCACAGTTACTGCACGAAGAAATTTCACGATAATCATTTTGTCCTGGCAGCCACACCTCCAAATCATAAGTCTTAGCTGCAGAAAAACCCACATCTTTGGAGCATAAACTCATCACCCGATACGGCAACTCTAATAACTGCAGCACCCTCTCAGCATGACTCGTGATTTCTTCCAATGCCTGATAGGAATCTTCTGGACACACCAACTGCACCATCTCTACTTTTTCAAATTGATGCACGCGAAACATGCCGCGGGTGTCTTTACCATAAGATCCTGCTTCACTACGAAAACAAGGTGTCTGCGTGACATATTTACGTGGCAAGGTTTTAACATCCAACACCTCATCAGCCACTAAATTAGCAACCGGCACTTCAGCCGTTGGAATACAATAAAGTCCATGCTCACTGGTAGTTTCAAATAAATCTTGTTTAAACTTCGGCAACTGACCCGAGCCAAATAGTGCTGTGTCTTTCACTAAAAAAGGCACATACACCTCTTGATAACCATGTTCTTTCAAATGTAAATCCAACATGAATTGCGCTAATGCCCGTTGCAAACGCGCCAGCCCTGCATGCAACACCACAAAGCGTGCACCGGATAGTTTAGCCGACTGCTCGAAATTCATCATCGCTAAATTTTCACCTAAGCTGACATGGTCCTTGGCTTCAAAATCAAATTGGCGTGGCTCTCCCCAGCGTCGCTCCTCAACATTATCTGCTTCACTGTTACCATCTGGAACTGACTCATGTAAAAGATTAGGAATGCCTGCTTGCAATATCTCTAACTGCGCCAATACTTCATTAAGATTGTGTTCATTCTGTTTTAGTTCATCACCCAGGCCAGCAACTTGCTGCATGACAGGAGCAACATCTTCGCCTTTCGCTTTAGCTTGACCAATCATTTTTGACACACGATTACGTTCTGCCTGCAGCTCTTGAGTCTTACTCTGCAAACCACGGCGCTGATCCTCCAGAGCTTGATAGGCAGTAGCATCAAACTCAAAACCTCGTCGCCGCAACTGCTGCTGAACCTTTTCTAAATCTGTTCGTAATAATTTTGCATCTAACATGTCTACTTCACCTTATTGTCTTTTGATTGCAGCCATTTTAATTTTTCGGCAATCTTAATCTCTAATCCACGCGCAACAGGATGATAATATTCGCGCGAAGAAACACCCTCTGGAAAATAATCTTCACCCGCAGCATAAGCATCAGGCTCGTCATGCGCATAGCGATAGCCCTTATGATAGCCTAAATCTTTCATTAGCTTGGTTGGCGCATTACGTAATTGCAGCGGCACCTCCAAACTACCCGACGATTTTGCCGCCTTCATTGCTGCGTGGTAAGCCGTATACACCGCATTACTCTTTGCCGCACACGCCATATAAACCACTGCCTGAGCAAGCGCTAATTCACCCTCAGGACTGCCCAGCCGATCATAAGTATTCCACGCATCCAAGGCCAATTGCAAGGCCCGAGGATCTGCATTGCCAATATCTTCGCTCGCCATCCTAACGATTCGACGCGCCACATAAAGAGGGTCACAGCCACCATCGATCATTCGACAAAACCAATACAAGCTCGCATCAGGATTCGATCCACGTACGGCCTTGTGTAAAGCTGATATCTGATCATAAAAAGCCTCACCACCCTTGTCGAAACGTCGCAGCCCATTTACCAATACTTCATTGAGACTTTGCTCTGTAATAACCTCTTTGTCATTTTGTCGCTCTGCAAAATCAACCAAGATTTCGAGTATATTTAGACATTGACGCGCATCACCATCGGCAAATTGTAACAGTCGATCTCGTAACGCCTGATCAAACTCGATCGTGCGTTTACCATAACCCTGTTCTTTATCCGTTAGCGCACGTGTCACAACATTTGCCAAATCTTCTTGTGTCAAAGCTTTTAAGACATAGACTCGTGCACGTGATAACAAAGCATTATTTAATTCAAACGACGGGTTCTCAGTAGTCGCACCAATGAGTGTAATCGTGCCTGCCTCAACATGTGGTAAAAAAGCATCTTGTTGCGCCTTATTAAAACGATGCACCTCATCCACAAATAAAACGGTCTTACGTTGATTTGCCTGCAACAATAACTCTGCTCGCCTCACTACTTCACGAATGTCTTTCACTCCTGCCAATACTGCCGAAATACGTTCGATACTGGCATCCGCGTGTGCTGCTATAATCTCTGCTAGTGTTGTCTTACCCGTTCCAGGAGGACCCCATAGAATCATTGAGTGCAGATGACCAGACATAATTGCCTGACGTAATGGCTTACCTTCAGCCAATAAATGTTGCTGACCCACAAAGTGATCTAACGTCGTCGGACGCATGCGCATGGCTAATGGTTGATAGGAACTCATTGCTTTACTATATCCACACCTTTTGGTGCTTTAAAATTAAAAAGACTATCATCTAAAGACTGATTCAAACGAATATCATGGAAATCAAAACTGCTGACTTGATCAAGATTATTTAAAAACTGCATTTGCACCAATGCATTATTTTTAAAGCTTAATTTAATCCAGGAAAAATTATCATTTTTTTGCTTTGGTGTTAGCTGATAAATCTGACTTGAGTCATTACGTTGTGACTGTGTTACGCTAAATTGCTGCAATAATTTAGCCGCATTGCCTGTCAATAAAGTGGCTGCATTTAACCGAGAGCCTTTTTGTAATTTTTGCTGTGTCGCTTGCATTAAGTCAACATTATAATTCCACAGCCAAACACCATTGGTTAAAACAATCTGATGACTTGGCTGGTAAGTCTCCCAACGAAACATACCAGGACGTTTCATCGCCATCTTACCACTGGCACGTGAAATAATGTGTTGACGGTTATCATAAACCTGTTGTTGGAAGTCAGCCTGGTAGGTCCGAAATCGCTGCAACTGGGCCTGCAATTGTTGCGCAACTGTCTGCGCCTCTACTGCCAACGGCAACAAAAACAAACTGCATAACAGGCAAACGAAAGATATTTTTATTATTTTTAACATTAGTCTCTAAGGGGTTCTGGTGCCAAAACTTCACGTGAGCCATTACCCTCCATAGCACTGACAACGCCCGCTGCTTCCATTGCTTCCACAATCCTAGCAGCACGATTATAGCCGATCTTGAAGCGACGTTGAATACTAGAAATTGAAACACGACGCGAATGAGCCACAAAATCTACTGCTTGATCATAAAATTCATCTTTTTCCGCATCATCATAACTCGATTCCACATAGCCCGAAGGGTCCGCACTGCTGGCGGCTTCATCTAAAATATCCTCAATATATTCAGGTTCCGAACGTTCTTTCAACTCTGCCACCACGCGATGCACTTCATCATCCTGCACAAATGCACCATGAACCCGCACAGGGATGCCAGTACCTGGCGCCAAATACAACATATCGCCGTGACCCAATAGCTGCTCAGCTCCCTGCTGATCTAAAATAGTACGTGAATCCACTTTCTGCGACACCTGAAATGCAATGCGCGTTGGAATATTCGCCTTAATTAATCCAGTAATAACATCGACAGAAGGTCTTTGGGTTGCAAAAATCAAATGCACACCAGCAGCACGTGCCTTTTGCGCCAAGCGCGCAATCAATGTTTCTACTTTCTTACCAACCACCACCATCATGTCGGCAAATTCATCTGCTAACACCACGATGTAGGGCAACACCTGCAATGCTTGTGGTGACTCTGGCGGCGCTAACGGATCCATCAGCGGCTTTCCTTTCTCTTCTGCAACCTTAACCTTCTCGTTATACCCAGCAATATTACGCACGCCTAAAGATGCCATTAGACGGTATCGACGCTCCATCTCAATCACACACCAACGCAATGCAGTAGCAGCATCTTTCATGTCTGTCACTACCGGCGTCAATAAATGCGGGATGCCATCATAAACAGAAAGCTCTAGCATCTTTGGATCAATTAGAATCAACCGCATTTGTTCTGGTGTCGATTTGTAAAGTAAACTTAACAACATCGCATTCAAACAAACAGATTTACCCGAACCCGTCGTACCCGCCACCAGTAAATGTGGCATTTTCGCCAAATCAACTATGACAGGATTACCCGCAATATCTTTTCCTAAAGCTAACGACAGCGGTGAACGCGCTTGCTCATACTGTGGTGACGCCAATACATCACGTAAAGCCACCATTGCACGATGCTCATTAGGCAATTCAATGCCAATAACTGATTTTCCTGGAATGACTTCCACCACACGCACACTCACAACAGATAATGAACGCGCCAAGTCTTTCGCAATACCAGTGATCTTACTTGCCTTCGTTCCTGCTGCTAATTCTAATTCATAACGCGTTACAACCGGCCCGGGATGCACCGCAACCACTTCTGCTTGCACACCAAAATCAGCCAAATGCGTCTCTACTTGTTGCGAACACGCTTCCAGCTCAGCATTACTCAACTGCCGACCATCATCACTCATCTGTTCTAACAAAGACAATTGAGGTATTACTTTTGAGTGACTATAACGTGGTGGTTGTGACATTGCTTTTGAAATATCAGCTTCAATTAATTCTGGCGCCTCAGGTTTCTGCGATGCCGCCTCCTCATCCGGTTTCGATTTCTTAAATGGAATGAGACGTGCCGCCTTCGACGCTAATGACTTTGACTCTTCTCTAACAGGCTCTTGTTTATGGATAAGTGGCTTGCGTGATTTTATAGCTTTATTTGGTTTTAAATTTTGCCAATTAACATTACGTATTGACACCACTAACCAGCTAAAACCTATCATCGTCATAGAACCCAACTGCTCAACCATCTGCAGCCAAGAAACACCCGTAAACAGTGTCACGCCAATTAATAAAAAAGTAGACAAGATCAAACTTGAACCCGTACTATTGAACGCCGCTAACATACCTGTGCCAATTAAATTACCTAGAATACCGCCTGCAGCAAAAGGAATGTCTTGGATAAGATGGCGCACATGCAAACTTAATAATCCCGACAGCGTTAACAGCATCAATAAAAATCCCGTCAAACGCGTCACCAAAGTCGATAAACTCAGTACACTTTCATCGCCGTCATCACGATGTTTATGCCGATAGAATAACCATGCTGCATAACATAGCATTACTGGAAATGCGTAGGCCACATAACCACAAATATAAAGAAAAAAGTCAGATAGCCAAGCACCAAAACGCCCCGCTGCATTTGCAACGTGTTTGGTCGCAACTAAATTTGACCAACCTGGATCAGAACGATGATAACTCACTAAAGCAAGCAAAAGAAAAACCGACAATGCGACTGTTAATAATAATACGCCCTCGCGAATACGGTGCTGTAAATTGAAGCTACTCGGTTCTGCTTCTTTGTGACGCTGTGCTGCTTTTCTAGACATCTGATTACCTTCAAATCATGCCACAAATCACTTTAGGCTATCAGTGATTTTTAAATATCCTTTTACTTCATGGCTCGCCTCCATCCCGTCGGCTGCGCTTTACTTCCATAAAAGGACAATTTAGTGCTCGCCTGAATGGTCACTAGCTTTCAAAGAAGTAGCCCCAACTTATTATTATACCGATGTTTTTTTGAAAGCGCTATAACTTGCCTACAGCTAACAATACCGCTATGATGTCAGCTCATTTGGAGTAAGGAATTATTATGGGTGACACACAACATCACAGACTGATTATTTTGGGCTCGGGGCCTGCAGGCTACACGGCAGCAGTCTATGCTTCACGCGCCAACCTCAACCCCACCCTATTGACGGGTACGCAACCTGGCGGGCAGCTAACCATTACCACTGACGTTGATAATTGGCCTGGGGACGTAGAAGGCCTCCAGGGGCCAGACTTAATGGAACGCATGAAAAAACACGCTGAACGATTTGACACCAATATTGTTTTTGACACAATTACAGAAGCAGACTTGAGCAAAAAGCCGATACTTCTCAAAGGTGACTACGGCGAATATACCTGTGATGCCTTGATCATAGCAACCGGAGCATCTGCCCGTTATCTAGGCCTGCCCTCTGAAGAGGCCTTCAAAGGCAAGGGCGTATCGGCATGTGCCACCTGCGATGGCTTTTTCTATCGCAAAAAGAAAGTGGCCGTCATTGGCGGCGGCAATACCGCCGTTGAAGAAGCATTGTATTTAGCGAATATTGCCTCCGAGGTTACGATGGTGCATCGGCGCGATCAATTCAGATCTGAAAAAATCTTAGCGGATAAGGCCATCCATAAAAGCAAAAACGGCAACATGCATATAGAATGGGACCATGTACTCGATGAAGTGTTAGGCGATGATAAAGGCGTTACGGGCATGCGGATTCGAAATGTTAAAACCGATGAGACCAAAGAAATCGAAGTTGAGGGTGTATTTATTGCGATCGGTCATGACCCCAATACTGCTATCTTCAGGAATCAGCTCAAAATGAGTCCTGATGGCTATATAGAGGTTATGTCTGGCATTAAAGGTAATGCGACAGCCACTAGTGTAGCAGGAGTATTTGCGGCTGGAGACGTCGCAGATCACGTCTATCGACAAGCCGTGACCTCAGCAGGATCGGGCTGTATGGCGGCTTTAGATGCTGAAAAGTACCTTGATGAACTATAGGCTTGACTCGTCATTGCGAGGAATGAAATAACGCGGCAATCCATATACTGGATCGCTTCGTAAACTCGCAATGGCAAAAAATAAACGACTTGTTGCATCATTGCTAATATTAGGGCAGTATTGTGTTTTTGAAAAACAACTACAAATAGGCACCTAATGGCAAAAGAAGAATCGATTGAAATGGATGGAGTAGTGATAGATTCGCTACCCAACACGACATTCCGCGTAAAACTAGAAAATGACCATGTGATTAACGCACATATTTCAGGGCGTATGCGTAAGAATTACATTCGCATATTAACGGGTGACAAAGTAAAAGTAGAGCTCACTCCCTATGATCTTACTCGCGGTCGTATTATTTACCGCGATGCAGGCCAAGGATCAAGGCAGGCCCCTAAAAAAGAAGGCGAATAAAAGGCTAAACTATCTCGCGCAAATCTTCATACTCAATCTGCAATTGATCTTCATCAAAATCAACATTCACGAGCATGTGGCCTTTATGTAGCTTACCGAATAGAAGCTCATCCGCAAGAGGCTTGCGAATTTTCTCTTGAATGAGGCGCTGCAATGGGCGTGCACCCATATTACGATCATACCCATTAGCGGCCAACCATTTACGCGCTGTATCACTCATGTTTAACTGAACATTTTTCTCAGCCAACTGTTCATGCAGCGATTGAAGATCTTTATCGACTATCTTCATCATCACATTAGGTGCAAGGTTTTTAAATTGAACCACCGCATCTAAACGGTTTCTAAATTCAGGCGAAAACATCTGCTTCATCGCCATCATATTATCGTCAGTTTCACTCTGATTATTAAATCCAATCGCCTGCTTCTCCAAAGCATCTGCACCGACATTACTGGTCATAATCAAGATAACGTGTTTGAAATCGGCCTTACGACCATTGTTATCTGTGAGCTGACCATAATCCATGATTTGTAACAGAATGTTGAACATATCAGGATGTGCCTTTTCAATCTCATCCAGTAATACTACCGCATGAGGTTTTTTGATCACTTCTTCGGTTAACATGCCGCCTTGGTCAAAGCCAACATACCCTGGAGGCGCACCAATCAAACGTGATACAGCATGTTTTTCCATATATTCTGACATATCGAAACGCAACAGATCCACACCCAACTCTTGAGCTAACTGTCTTGTTAATTCTGTTTTACCAACACCTGTTGGACCTGCCATCAAGAACGATCCAATAGGTTTGTTCTTATCCCTCAAACCTGAACGCGAAAGTTTAATTGCATTCGTTAATGTTTCGACTGCTAAGTCTTGTCCGAATACAGCTTTCTTTAACTTACGTGGCAACTGTTTTAATAGCTGCTTATCAGTATTGGATAGGTTTTGCAGTGGGACGCGCGCCATTTTAGCAATAATGGCTTCGATTTCCTTAACATCGATTGTATTTTTTCGTTTGCTTTCTGGCTGCAACATTTCAAAAGCACCCGCCTCATCGATAACATCAATTGCTTTATCGGGCAAATGGCGATCTGACATATAACGTGAAGATAAATCAACAGCACGCTTCAATGCGTCTTTGGTGTATTTTAATTTATGGAAGTCTTCAAAATAAGACTTTAATCCTATCAGGATATCTACAGCTTCTTCAGGCGTTGGCTCTGATACATCAATTTTTTGAAAACGACGCAATAATGCGTGATCCTTCGAGATAAAGTTACGGAATTCATCATAGGTAGTCGCACCCATACAACGCAAATCTCCCGAGCTTAATATGGGCTTGATTAAGTTAGCCGCATCCATTGTACCGCCAGTTGCAGAACCCGCTCCCACCAAATTATGAATCTCATCGATAAAGATGATAGCACCTGTATGCCGACCCAGTGCTTTTAAAACAGACTTGAATCGTTTCTCAAAATCACCACGATATTTAGTACCGGCAAGTAACACGCCCAAATCTAATGAATAAACCGTAGTATTTGCTAGTGGCTTTGGTACTTTCTTGTTAACGATTAATTGTGCCAAACCTTCTGCAATAGCTGTTTTGCCGACACCTGCTTCACCTACTAATAATGGATTATTTTTACCACGGCGACACAGTATTTGTATGCAGCGCTGTAATTCATCATCACGGCCAATGACAGGGTCTATACCTCCGTTAGTAGCCTTTTCATTTAAATTCACCGTATACATTTCTACTAGGCTATCTTCTGAAGAAGTTTCACGCGGTATGATTGTTTCAGACTGCATGTCTTCTTCGCTAAAATATTCTGTTTGCTCACGAGGTTGTTTTGCAATGCCTTGGGTTGCGTAATTCACAACATCGATGCGCGTGACATTTTCTTGATTTAAGAAATACACGGCTTGACTGTCTTGCTCACCAAAAATAGCCGTCAATACGTTCATACCATTGACTTCGAGGTTCCCTGTTGTTTGAACCTGGTAAATAGCACGCTGTAAGACACGCTGAAAACTTAAGGTAGGCTGGATGTCACGCTCAATATTCATAGGAATGTGAGGCGTGGTCTCATCGATAAAAATACCGAGGCCCGCGCGCAAGCGATCGATATTGGCCCCGCAGGCTGTTAGCGCCAGACAAGCCTCAGGGTTCTCTAAGAGCCCCAACAGCAAGTGTTCAACAGTTATAAATTCATGCCGCTTTTCACGTGCCTGTGTGAATGCATGATTTAAAGACATTTCTAATGATCGACTAAACATTGTGCTCCCTCCTCTGATTCACGGCCAGTCACCCATATTGAAAATTTAGCGCATTTTTGAGAAATTTCCTTTTTTAGACGAAAATTTCACTAAATGATCGTAAATAACAACGACTTACATCATGTACGTCTTCTGGGTGGGGATAGAACACTGTGACGAGCTTTAATTATAACCAAACAATTTTTGAACAGCTATGGGGATTTGCATATATTTTGCAATTATATTGCTTGACAATAATACTTAATTTGGCGTCAAGGTTAGTCAGATATTCTATGGGATAACATATTAAACGCAACGTGTCTCGAGAGACCTAACCTCTCCCAAACAACTGTATAGTAGCCCTTTCAATTTGGGCTAACATCTCTTTTGGTTGAGTCTTCGCACATGGCAATGAAGCAACTGTATCTTGAACATGCTCCGGAACATCGTGGTGGGGCATAAGATTCCCAGTACTTGCACAGATGAAACCATATCTAGCAAGTGAAACTACTCTTCTCGTACCCAGTTGTGTTTGCATCGCTAAATATCTGAAAGACTCATAAATGGGTATATGTTTTGCCCCTAAATAGATAATGGTAACTGTCTTAGATGGCTCTTCTTTTAATTGCTCGAACAAAGGAACAAATATTCTTTCGTATGAAAGGGAGTTTGATACTCTAGACACATTCTCAAAATACTTCCACGTGGGGTAGTCCTCTGGAGCAACTGAGACTCTTTTGGCACTATAGCCATCAGTGACGAGATAGCCATTATGACTATTACTCAGCATATTTTCGATCATAGCATCAACCAGTTTGTACAGTTCCACTTTAACTCTCTTCAAAATACTTTGATCAAGCTCCTGACATATCTTGCCAAAACTTTCTTCACGCAGCCCGTCCACAGTACGTTTACAAGTTGATACTAGAAGGTCTTTAAACTGTTTTGACTTATTGGCTGCATAAATGGTTCCATCAGGTATAATGCCCCGTCGTCTATACATATTGATATCTTCATACATAGTTTGCTCAAGAAATAAAAAAATCTGCTCTTCTATTGGGTATTCAGGGTATTCAAGAGCGAGTTTTTCCATAACCACTTCAGAATTAATGCCAACAGTCGCAACCCCCACCTCAGATTTAAATAGACGCTCCTTACTTATCTTTTCCGCCAAAGCACGAAAGTATACCACCTCTCTAGCAGTAGTTTCATGATTATGTTGAGGTGAAAAACCATCTTCAGTACCTTCTATTTTTAGAATTACTTTCTCCGGACCTATATCACTTAGCTTTCGTTCAATTTCTTTAATATTTTCAATATGCCTAGGATCATCATGTGCGCCGGTAACACAAAATACATGGTGCTGCCTTTTGTTACCAAACTGGAGTTTATGCACAGTAGATGGATATTGCCTGAAAATGCTGCGACTCCTGATATGTACTCTTACATTAAAATTAAAAACATATTAGCCGCTATACTACAGTCATTTTCCTCTTTGGACAACTTTTTCTGTGATTACATATGCTCAATAATCTTATCACCAAACTCAGAACAACTGACTTTAGTAGCATCATCCATCAGACGCGCAAAATCATAGGTCACAGTCTTATTCTTAATAGCCCCTTCCATACCCTTAATAACAAGGTCTGCCGCTTCCGTCCAACCCAAATGACGCAACATCATTTCAGCGGACAATATTAACGAGCCTGGGTTTACTTTATCTTGACCCGCATATTTAGGCGCTGTACCGTGGGTCGCCTCAAATAATCCAATCTTATCGCCTAAGTTTGCTCCTGGCGCAATACCAATGCCGCCCACTTCAGCAGCTAACGCATCTGAGATGTAATCACCATTTAAATTCATCGTTGCTATCACACTGTACTCTGCAGGTCGCAATAAAATTTGCTGCAAGAATGCATCGGCAATCACATCTTTGATAACAATCTCTTTACCGGTATTAGGATTCTTGAAGGAATGCCAAGGGCCACCGTCTAAGGGTTTCGCGCCAAATTGTTCTACAGCAACTTCGTAGCCCCAATTCTTAAATGCACCCTCGGTAAATTTCATGATATTACCCTTGTGCACCAGCGTCACGGAATCGCGATCGTTGTCGATAGCATACTGGATGGCACGTTGCACCAATCGTGTCGTGCCTTCTTTTGAAATGGGTTTAATACCAATACCGCTGCTCTCTGGAAAACGAATCTTTTCAACGCCCATTTGTTTTTGTAAAAAATCGATAACCTTCTTCGCATCATCACCAAATGCTTCCCATTCGATTCCCGCATAGATATCTTCTGAGTTCTCTCTGAAGATCACCATATTGACGCGTTCTGGATGTTTAACAGGGCTAGGTGTGCCGTCGAAATATCGCACTGGACGCAAACACACATACAAGTCTAGTTGTTGACGCAGTGCCACGTTGAGCGATCGAAAGCCACCGCCGACTGGTGTGGTCAATGGGCCTTTGATTGCAATTAAATATTCTTTAATGGCATCTAGTGTCTCTTGAGGTAACCAAGCATCTTTATCATAGGTCTTTGTTGCTTTCTCGCCGGCATAGACTTCCATCCAGGCAATTTTACGCTTGCCCGCAGAGGCTTTCTCAACGGCCGCATCGATCACTTTACGCATCACAGGCGTGATATCCACACCAATACCATCGCCTTCAAGAAATGGAATAATTGGTTGATCCGGTACATTCAGACTCAGATCGTCATTGACTGTAATTTTGTCACCACTGGTCGGGATTTGAATGTGTTGATATGTCATAGTATCTCCGTGTGTTTTTCTTGAAATGGCAAGGATAGCATATTTTTATACCGCTTAACCAAAAGAAAATCAGCGCTAAGGCAGCTACTCATGAGCGAGCAGCGCAATGTACGCTTAAACAAGCCTGCTGCCCAGCTGTTTGTCATTGCGAGCGTAGCGAAGCAATCCACAAAATAAATGTGTCACTCTACGGATTGCCGCGTCCTGCCACATTTCATTCGCAGTCCTCGCAATGACGAGTAACCCCGCTGCTTAGCTACGCAGATAATTTGGACGATAATGCGAGCGAGCCCCGCTGCCCAGCTATGCGGGCAGTTTGGAGGAAAGTTTGAGCGAGTAGCGCAGTGTATACGACAATACATGAGCAACGGAGCGAAAACTTTCATTCAAAATGTCCCATAGATGGGCAGACCTGAGAAGAATACATAATACAAATAAAAAACCGGGAAAGCCTTTCGACCTTCCCGGTTACACACACCCAAATACTAAGAGAGATATAGTGATCGGAAGTTCCTTTATCCGTATGTCATCGTCCTTAACAAACCCTCACTATGGGGAAGATATTACACATAAGCCCCCTGAGTTAAAACAGGAAATAGTTAATGTAGTCTGTGAGAAATTTGCCATAATGGTTTACCCTATTGATAAATTGATGCTTATCATACAATTAACATTAAATCACCGTAACTAAAGAAGCGATATTGTTGATTTAATGCGAAATTATAGGCTTTCTTGATGGTCTCAAAACCACTAAACGCTGAAACCAGCACCAACAAAGTGGACCTTGGTAAATGAAAATTAGTAATCAGCATATCAACACAATTAAACTGAAACCCCTGCTTAATAAAAAGATCCGTATCGCCAGCATAAGGTTGCAATGACCCTCCCCTGGATGCCGCCTCAAGGCAACGGCAAACTGTTGTACCCACCGCGATCACACGACCGTTATTCTTTCGGCAACGTGCCACCGCCTCACAAACTGGCGCGGATACCTCAATCGATTCACTGTGCATATGATGCGAATCTAAATCATCACCACGCACTGGCTGAAAAGTCCCCGCACCAACATGCAGAGTAACGTAAGCCGTATCAACTCCTTTCTTTTTTAGGCGCTCAATAGTTGCCTCATCAAAATGCAGTCCTGCTGTCGGTGCCGCAACAGCACCATTATTTTTAGCAAATACTGTTTGATAACGCTCACTGTCCAACGACTCCGATGCCCGTGAAATATAAGGTGGCAAAGGAACATGGCCAAATTGCTTCAATAGATCAAAAACATTCTGCTCAATGGGGAATTGCAACTCAAATAAATCTTGCTGGCGAGACAAAACGCTCACTTCTATCTGATCATTTTCAAATAATAAAAGCGTTCCAGGTTTTGGAGATTTGCTGGCTTTCACATGTGCTAAAACACGATTATGATCGAGAAATCTATCAACAAGGCATTCAACTTTACCACCACTCTCTTTTCGTCCATAAAGGCGCGCGGGCACAACACGCGTATCATTAAATACCAATAAATCATTCGGCCTCAAAAAAGACTCAAGATTCTGAAATCGATTATCCTCAATAGTTCCATGAGTCTTATCAACTACCAACATACGACTACCAGTGCGCTTCTCAAGCGGGTATTGAGCAATACGCTCCGGCGGCAAATCGTAGTCATAATCGCTCAAAGAATATGTGATTGTGTCTGTCATAATGCTATCATTCATAGTGCCCCATAGATGGGCTTCATAATAACACAGGAGCATTATAATGCCCATTATGATTCTACTTCGTCACGGCCAATCCATGTGGAATGCCGCTAATTTATTTACCGGTTGGGTTGATGTGCCACTCTCCAGCCAAGGCATTCAAGAGGCGCTGGAAGCCGGTAAACAAATCGCAGACACCCCTATTGATTGCATTTACACCTCAACGCTCATGCGCGCCCAGCAAACTGCCATGATTGCCATGGCGCAGCATCACTCACAAAAAGTGCCCATGATGCTTCACGAAGAAGGCTCACAGCAGCAAACCTGGAGTAAAATCTATTCTGAACAGACAGAACAAGACATGATCCCCGTGCATGCCGATTGGCACCTCAACGAACGCTATTATGGCGAGCTGCAGGGCTGTAATAAGCAACAAACGCGTGAAAAATATGGTGAAGAGCAAGTCAAAATTTGGCGCCGTAGCTTCGACGTACCGCCTCCTGAGGGTGAAAGCCTGGAGATGACTGCCAAGCGTACGATCCCCTATCTGAACGAGACCATCATTCCAGCACTCCAACAAGGCAATAATATTCTTGTTTCAGCGCATGGTAATTCGTTACGCTCCATCGTGATGGAGATTGAAGGTTTAAGCAAGGAAGCCGTATTGCAACTGGAAATTGCCACAGGCGTTCCGATCTTTTACCAATATAAGGATGGAAAATTCCATGCTCAATAAACGACAGACTAGCCGCCTACTACTAAAACAGGGATGGCATATTTTAAAGTCCAATCGCCAAGCGATTCTATCGCCCTTATTAAGCAATATTATTATTCTTATTTTATTGGCAATTATTCTGCATCCTTTTATCGATCATCGTATTGCCAAACATTTTTTTGAACAAGCACCGATCTTAAAAATCTTATTGTTTTATGCTTGCGTATTAGGATTTTTATTTGTGACACATATCTTTGCATTTTTCTTTATGGCAACTTTAGCCGCACATATTCTTGATTATTTTGATCATAAGACCACTAGCTTTATCAGCACGATTAAAACGGTTTGCAATCGATTTTTTTCATTATACGGCTGGTTTTTATATGCATCCTTCGCAGGATTTATATTCGTTATTTTCCAGAAACCTTTGCGACGCAATAAATGGTTTAACCATTTAACTCAAGGGCTGCGCTGGAGTCTTGCTATTTACCTTGTCATTCCATTATTACTAAAAACTAAAATCAAAACAACTGATGCGATTCGTCGGTCGAGTCAGCTCATGGCGGACACGTGGGGCAAGCCACTGCAATACAATCATAGTTTTACCGGATACTCTGTTCAACTGAAACTACTAGCCTTTATCCCTTTAATTATTGGTTTTATTCAAGGTGGGCATAAGGTCATTATCACAGGCTCTGCAATCAGTATTGTAGCGATACTGATTATTTCTTCCTGTTTTATGAGCATTAGAATGATTGTCTGCTGTGCCAGCTATTTACATGCTGAGAAACACGACCTATCTAAGTTTATCAACACCGAAGCGCTCGATAGCGCTTTCATTGAGACCACATAAAGATCATGCGCCAATGCGCTCGGCAATAATCTGATAAGATTCTACCACCTTACCCATGTCTTTCCGAAAACGATCTTTATCCAAGGTCTCGCGTGTTTTTGCATCCCAAATACGGCAAGAGTCAGGGCTAATTTCATCACCCAAGCAAATATTACCTGCCTGGTCCACACCGAACTCATATTTCGCATCCACCAAAATCATACCTGCGTCCGCGAATAATTTTGATAAAATTTCATTGATTTTTAAAGTCAATTTTCGCATCTCAGTTAATTGAGGCTCCGTTGCCCAACCAAAACTAATCGCATGATTATCATTCACAAGTGGATCGTGCAATTCATCATTCTTCAAAAAAAACTCAAACAAAGGCGGCTTCAACTCTAAATTTTCTTCAACGCCTAACCGACGGCACAAACTACCCGCCGCAATATTACGAATCACACACTCTAGCGGAATCATTTTTAAATGTTTCACTAAAACCTCATTTTCAGACACTGTATCAACAAGGTGGGTCTTTATTCCGGCTGCCTCGAGTTTTTTCATCAAAAAAGTGCTGATGCGGTTATTCGTGTTGCCTTTGCTATCAAGCATCTCATGCTTTACGCCATCAAATGCGGTCGTATCATCATGAAACTCTGCAATCAATAACCCATCATCTTCTGTACGAAACATTGATTTTACTTTACCACGATACAATAAATCTTTTTTAACAACTTGTGCAGTCATCATCTAACCCTCTTTTTGATGTGTTTTTTTACGAGTAAACCTACCCAGATTACTGCCTGGCGGCAACAACGACAAACCAGCCTGATGTCGTGTCTCAGAATAACGTGGCGCCACATAAAAACCTTCCTTCACTGGAGATTTCATTCCCGCTGGCATCACAAGCGGCGGAATGGTTTTCTCGTTGGTGTAATCAAGATCGTGACCACTCAAGTTAGTAGTTGCGCACGCACTCACCAACATCGTAAACATTAACAATAACGCTATTCTAATATATTTCATTTTTTCTTACCCTTAATTATAATTGTATGCCAGCACGCTCTGCAGCGGCCCTTAATGATGCATGATACTGCTCACTTAATTGTGTTAGTGGTAATCGCATGCCCGTTCTAATCTTATTCATTTGGGCCAACAACCATTTGACAGGAATCGGGTTAGACTCAGCAAATAATTGCTCGCACAAATCTCCCATCTGACCACTCAGTTTTGATGCTCCATCATAGTCGCCATCAATTGCTAAACGACACATTTTGCGAAATTGCTTTGGCACCACATTCGCCATCACTGAGATCACACCCTTACCACCTGCCCGAACAAACTCAACAACGTTATCATCTGACCCCGTCAACAAATCTAATTGGCAATCCAAGGCTAAAATTTCTTTTACACGTTCAACCTTGCCCGTTGCCTCTTTTAACGCAACGATATTGCTAATCTGACTCAAACGCGCAACCGTTTCCGGTAGCAAATCACAAGCGGTTCTCGATGGCACATTATACAAAACCTGCGGCATTGCAACCCGTTTAGCAACTTCACGAAAATGTTCAAATAAACCTTGTTGAGTGGGTTTATTGTAATACGGCGTTACCAGTAAAATCCCATCAGCGCCTAATTCCATAGCCTGTCGAGACAGCGTGATTGTATGTGAGGTTGCATTAGCACCCGTGCCAACAATACAGACTGTCTTCCCCTTCAAAACCGATACCGCGATGTTAATCAGTTTCTCTCGTTCCTTCATCTCTATTGTCGGTGATTCACCGGTAGTACCCAGCACCACAATACCATCCGTACCTTCTTGCAAATGCCAATGCAATAGCTGCTCAAAGGTATCATAATCTACCGTACCATCTTCAAGCATTGGCGTAACCACCGCAACCAAGGTTCCATGAAACATAATAGTGCTGCCCATTGTTTATACAGAGGTGATGACCCCTATGATCAAAAAACAGATTCTATGCTAATATACACCCCTCTCGCAACCTTAGAGGAACCATGGCATGACAATTACCGAAAAAAATTTAACACTACCGCAATTTGCATTTGAAACCACAGCAGGCAGCATGACTTTTTCAGACCTTAAGGGTCAATATATAGTGCTGTACTTCTACCCAAAGGACAGTACGCCTGGTTGCACCCAGGAATCAAAAGATTTTCGCGACTTGTTGGGCAAATTCAAAAAAGTTAATGCAGTCATTCTCGGCATCTCTCGTGATAATATCAATTCTCATCATAAATTTATCGATAAATTTGATTTACCTTTTGCATTAATCAGTGATCCTGATGAAAAACTCTGTAACCATTTTGATGTGATGAAAATGAAAAGTATGTTTGGCAAAAAATATCGTGGCATTGAGCGCAGCACTTTTTTAATCGATCCAAATGGTAAGATTATTCAAGAATGGCGCAAAGTCAAGGTAACCGGTCATGCCGAAGAAGTGCTGGACACAATACTCCCAAGTTAAACCTGGGAGTATTGTACAACCATTTTTATTTCATAGCTCAGTTGATATCACAATGAGCATGGCCAAGAGGACCTAGAAAACCTTTACAGGTAACATGAGCTGGTGAAGACATGTCAACGTTGTAACTACTGCCACTGCCTGCAATATTGACATATGCTTTATCGCCTGGATTCCCCATGATTGTTTTCGATTGACCTGCATCAACATCACCAGCTGCGCCTTTGCACCCATTTGGTAACGTAAGACCAATCACATCATACTGCACAACAAATGCCCCTTCATTTTTGATAGTAATTGGCTGACATACACTCTCAGCTACTACTGAAGCAGAAGCGATTATTGATGCTGACAAGATACTTGCTAGAAAGAATGGCTTTATTAGTTTCATATTTTTTATCCTTTTTGATATTTTTGTTACTACTGTGTATCACCTTACCCTATCAATATTAAAGAAATATTAAGACACTCATAGTTAGGCATGACGCTTAATCTGCTCCCAAATTACGAGCAACTCATCAAAGGGTGTCTGCTTTAAGTCTATTTTATGCTTGATACAATATTGCTCAACTTTTGCAAATCGTCGCAAAAACTTGTCATTCGCAACTTGTAATGCCTCCTCTAAATTAATCTTTAAATGCCGTGATAAATTAACGCAAGTAAATAAGATATCTCCCAACTCATCTCGCATCGCCTTTTTATCATGATTACGCATTTCAATTGCTAGTTCTTCAACCTCTTCACGCAATTTTTCCATAACATCATCAGCATTTTGCCAATCAAAATTAACCGTTGCCGCACGAGACTGAATCGTAAAACTACGATCAATAGCTGCCTCATCAAGCGCTATATCCGACAACAATCCGGGCCCCATAACATGTTGATTCTGTGTCTCAT
>JAHZIV010000083.1 GCA_022601255.1 Gammaproteobacteria bacterium | reverse complement strand
TTTGGCCTTTTTTGCCGCTTTTTTTACCATTTCGGCTGCTCCCGGCGGTGTGCTTTGGTTAGTAGAAAACCGCGATATTGTATACTAACCAGCGAAAGTCGCAACCTATATTTTATACACTCCTTTATATACAAGGCAGGCAGGTCCAATCATTTTGATGGATCCGTTGGGTTCGGCCTCACTGATGATTAATCTGCCCCCTCGCTGATTGACTGTTACGGGATCTTGTAAAATGCCTTTTTCACACCCAGCGGCCACAGCGGCACAGGCACCGCTTCCGCAGGCCAGTGTGGGCCCTGATCCGCGTTCATAGACTTGCAGATCTATTTCGTTTACATTTTTTATGTTGGCAAAACCAACATTAACTTGTTCGGTAAATTCTGGATGTGTCGACAGTTGTTTGCCAAGGTCCATCCAGTTTTCTGGGTTTACGTTATCTGAAAAAATTACAATATGAGGGTTTCCGACATCTACGAAATAATATTCGTATGAATGATCTAACAGCCGAATGCTATGTGGCCCATCAATGCGCTGGGGTTTCCCCATGTTTACAGATACGAGGTCATCATCAAGTTGTTCGCACTCGATGATGCCTTTAAGTGTTTTCAGCCGAAGTGGGTTTTGTGTGGAGAGTTGGTGATGGTGAATAAACTGCAGTATGCAACGTGCACCATTACCGCATTGCTCAACTTCACGGCCATCCGCATTAAAGATTCTGTAAATGAAATCTGCTGTAGCATCATCTGATAATTCTAGCAGTAACAATTGATCACAACCAATGCCATATTTTCGATGTGACATTTTGGCTATAAGATCAGAGTTAAGGGGGTATTCTATTTGCGTGCCATCGATGACAATGAAATCATTGCCCAGCCCTTGCATCTTGTCAAATAGTATTTCCATAGGTTAAAAGTTATAAAGTATGTTGATGTTTAGTGTCGTGTCTATATTCTTAGTGTTAGAGCTAAATCTAGGAATTGTAGAATAATAGCTAACATTGTAGTCCATTTGTATCGCTAAATTTCCAATTAACTTGTTTGTCAGTGAAGTGTCTGAGGTAAGGTAATTATATTGTGAGCCATAAGTGTCTTGGAAAGTTTGGTTGAACGTACTAAAGCTAGTGACTTTCCACATCAAGGCGGCCTGCAAAAAGCCAATCATACTCTGTCTTACGATACCGGTGTCATCTTTATTGCGCCGGTAACCAGGGCCTGCCTGACTGCTGAAGGCAACGTTTTCATTCTTGATCCAGTCACGACCATAACCGACCGTATTGGTACACTGATACCGATACGGACTGAACTGATCACTTTTGGCAATGCTCATAAAGAAGAGATAGTTTTGTATTTTTTTATCTTGGTTGAGACTATACTGCAGCTGTTCTTGTGCGGAGTACACTTTCTTATTTAGGATGCCACTAGCACTGCCTCTCTGAAAACTGCCATTAAAAATATTGGTCCAGCGGTGTTTGGTGAAAGTGAAGTTTGCCTGGAGGTTATAGTTTTTTGTCTCGGTATTGCCGGTGGTGATGTTAATGCCTAAGCCTACATTGCTTCCATCCCAGGCGCTTTTAGTAATAGGGGTGGCAGTGTCACTAGCTTTTTTGGAGGTGTCTTTTTTTGTGGGTTTTGTATCTGCAATTGCAAGTGTAGTTGCAAGTGATAATGAGATACAGAGTAATGTAATTGCCTTTCTTAGCACGGTTAAATCCTAATCTGTCCATTGAAGTTTTATATGATACCGGATGCATATTATAAACATAAATGTGCTTAAGTGCTAGATGCTTGTGACGGGCTCTTATGTGTTTTTGATTTATGCCGGTTGATCTTGGCACCACTAAAAGTATGGGTGCGATAATAGCCGCCAGGCGGGTGTTCTGGTAAAAACAAATTGCCTCGTTGGCCGCATCCAGCCAGTGTAAACCCAGATAGGAGGGTGGTCAGCAATAGGGTTGTTAATCTACAGTATTTCATTGCTGAGAGTATATATGGTATAAATGGACATGCAAGAGGAAAAATACAATCAACCCCATATTATTGAGCCCAAAGAGTCAGCGACAGCCGCAGTTATCTGGTTGCACGGTTTAGGCGCTGATGGTTATGACTTCGCGGATTTGGTGCCACAGCTCGACTTTGCTCGTCGTGATCAGACACGATTTATCTTCCCTCATGCAGGAATGCGCCCGGTTACTATTAATGGCAATATGCCTTGTCGTGCATGGTTTGATATTTTAAGCTTGTCTAGTATTGATAAGGAAGATGGAGCAGGTGTTGAGCTAGCGCAGCAAACCTTGTTGCAATTGATTGCTGATCAAGAGCAGGCGGGTATTGCATCAGAGCGCATTGTGTTGGCAGGATTTTCTCAAGGTGGGGCAGTTGCGCTCTATACAGGGTTGCGTTTTGATAAACCATTGGCGGGTATTTTAGCGCTTTCAACCTATATGCCGTTGATCGACACGTTCAAAGGTGAAAATTATCCAACCAATAAAAATGTTCCTATCTTGCAGGTGCATGGTGAGTATGATGACTTGTTACCAATACAGTTAGCGGAGCATACAGAGGAAAGGCTGAAAAAACAGGACTATTCTGTAGAGTGGAAAACTTATCCGATTGGGCATCAGGTGTGTATTGAAGAGATTCATGCGGTCAGCGATTGGTTGGACCGTGTTCTTAAATAGAAAGCGCCCCTTGAAGAAACAAGCGCGCAGCCCCGAAAATTTTTACTCGGTTTATTAGCGCCAAGAATATTGTTGACGACATTGAATAAAATCTTTTTTGCCACTTAATAAGTGCTGTTTAAATGCTCGGGTATAAGCAATAGGGTCAAAATCAGAAGGCGCTGTAAAATCTTCTACGCAATAGGGCGCTTCATCAATATGATAATCAATCCCCAATTTTTTAAAAGCCTGGTTAAAAATTCTGGCAGCCGCTAAATTTTTAGCAGCATGTGAATAGCCAGCAATATGTGGTGTGGCAATTACACTCTGCTCTAATAGCGCTAAACTAATGTCAGGCTCATCCTCCCAAACATCCAGGCAATAATGATGTTGCTTATGTTTTAATGCAGCTTGTGTGTCGAGTACAGCGCCGCGACCGGCACTGAATAAGATCTTGGATAAATTCAGTTAGCTATTTTTAGCAATGATTTTTAACTATTGAGCGAGGTATTTGATTAATTAATCCCTGCGCAAACGCATGGTCAATAATATCAGTGCGTGTATTGACATCTAACTTTAGCTTTATATTGTCGGTGTGTGTATCAACAGTTCTTCTTGAGATATTTAAAATGTGCCCAATATCATTATTAGAGCGGCCACGTATAAGGTAGTATAAGCATTCTGATTCGCGTTTTGTTAAATTCAATAGTGTATATGCTTCTATTAATTCTAGGGAAATACTAATTGGTTTTTTAGTATTGGTAAAATGCGAAAAACTACCAATGATATTGGCGCTAATATTTAGCCCAGCAGTAGAGTCGATTTCTACACATTTAGTATAGCAACCCTTGATGTCCTGATTAAAGGAACATATAGGGGTTTTAAATGAATAAAAAAATCGGATGGTGCCGTCACTATAGGTATGTATATCTAGCATTGTAAGAGGTTGGCCAGTATCAATAACTTTTCTAAATTGTCGTTCAAACTCAGGGGCGCTTTTTGAGGTTGGGGCTTTTAGTTCGTAACTACTAAGACCTAGTGCCGCTTCAAAGTCATTAAGCCCATGTAGTTTCGCGCCATAGTTTGTGAAATGTGTTGCCTTCAAATCCTTATTTACCGCCATGGCTATATGGCGGGCATTCACGCAAAATTGGCTGGAAAAAATCGTTTCTATTTGTGTGCCAGTGTACATTTCAGCATCCCAATCCAGCTCTTTATGTTGATCAAATTATACCCCCATTTATTTTTTTTTCAACTTGAAAAAATCCATAATGATAATAATCTGCATTTTAACCGCTCTAAAACATCAATATCCGTCAATATTACGGATTATCTTGATGATACAGCTAGTGTAGTATTCTCCATTGGTCAATAAAGTATCTATACTGCATTGAATATTAAAGAAAGGGGGATAGTATGTTTTCTCGATTTATTGCATCACTTAAAGCCGTTGGAGAAGGGTTTTCACAACACGCTGAGATCAAAGCAATTGTGAAATTGATAACAGAAATTGATTTTCTGATGGGTGAGTTATCGCAGCTAGTGAAGGTCCTTGATATCTTAGAAAAATACAATTGGGATGAATTTATTGAAAGTGTACGAGCGCGCGACCCTGTTTTTGCAGAGCAACTATCAACATATCTGAAGGACTCAATACAGGATTGTTATGATGAGCATGTTGTCAATAGGGAATTGACACCAGACCTTGAAGCGTGTCACAAACTTTATCAGGACCAAGAGCGTTATGTTGATATTCTTGCTGCATTGAAAAATATGCTGGCTAGAATTGACAAGGCAACTCCCTATAAGGTTGTTCGAGGGAATCCACGGAAAGAACTTTATCATCCTTGTTTGTATAGTAAATTTGAATTATTAGGTCTCATTAACCGGGGGGGTGCAGGTAACACTGGGCCTATCAGCAGAGGCTTTGAGTCAGATATAACAAGACAAGGATTTAAATGTATTGTGCTAGATCCTGATGGAAATGTTTTGGCATCTAGAAAAAAAGAACAGCATGAGATGATGCGAATAATTGATTTATTTAAATCATTAGGAGTTACAATTAATCAGGAACTAAATACAGTGCTAGAAAAATTCTTGAGTCAACCTGATGCAGGAACTACGTTCCATTTTATGGATCCATTTAGAGGGATTGCCCATACTCTTTTGGATAAATTTTCTGTGCCAGGCCAAAATCGAGAAATATATTTTGCTATAATATCCCCCCCTGAATCATCAGATAAAGTTTCAAAAATATTAGTTACAGAGGTTTTTAAAATCAATAAAACAATGCCTCGTGGGCAGGAATTAGGGGTAATGTCTGATGCAAGAGATTTGCCATTATTTGAGTTTGAATTTCAAATAGAAATTGATGTTACTGAAGGTGTTCGTAACACGATTCAATGCTTTTTTACAGATAATACTGAAGAGAATATTTTCAGTTCCTATGTAAATAGATATATTAAACCAGTTGGACTGTTACAACGAATCGACGCCATCAAAAGTCAAGCAGGTGATAATACAGCATTGCGAGAAAGTTTATGGAGAGATCTGCAGGCTCCTGATAATGAAGACCTAAGGCGAGAAATGAAGTTATTGGCCTACCGTGCGGCATTGTTGGGGGATGCGACATTCATAGGACTTTATAGAATTCTGAGTGAAACAGAGGTAGAGATTCCATATCCACCTGCTGAGAAAAATCCTGCAATGCATTTGTTACATTACATCTGTGCAAATGGTCATCTTGAAGCATTAAAAGTATTTATATCATCGTATTCCCCACACGAAAATCTAATTGCACAAGATAGTATCGGCAATACGCCCTGGCATTATGCTGCATTACGTGGCCATTATAAAGTGATTGAGTTTGCATGTCATCAATGTGGATTTATCAAATTTAATCAGGAAAATCATGCAGGAAATACACCATTACATTTGGCAGCCAAGAATGGGCATGAAGACATTGTTCGATTATTTTTAGCAAACAACCAGGAGTTTCGTTTCGATTTAAATCAACCCAATAAAGAAGGGTTAATACCATCTCATTTGGCAATAGATAATGGTCACATCTCGATGCTGTCTGTGTTTAATGAGTTTTGTGATGATATTATGCTGTTAATTGATCAGCGTGGACATAACATATTGCATCAAGCAATTTTGAATAAACAAAAGAAGCTTGTGAAGCGACTATTGAAGAAATTTCCGCAGGCAGTTACAAATGAGAAGAATCCTGGCAGAAGCGCGTGTCATCTTGCAGCTGAGGTGGGTGATGAAGAAATTTTAGAGATGGTTCTGAATGCGATGCAATCTAATGTCGATCATGCCTCGGAACATGATTTAGTGATGATGGGTTTAAGGCATGGATACTATCATGACAAGGCCTCCCAGGGGGAAGGGTTTATTGAGGTCATGGGGCAAGCACTAGACACTTTGTCGGGCACAAAGAAATATAGCAAAGCGGATCTGGAAAGGTTATGCCAATCTCAATATTCTGATCATGCTAGTAATCAACAAGGCTATAGAATTAATAAAGTGAGCAGAGATGGTGAATGTGGTTATACTGCTTTTGGGATCACCAGAAATGATGCCACAAGAATATTAATAGAGCGGCTTTTGGACATTCGAGAAATGATTAAACCTGCTGTTCGTGAGGCATTACTCTCAGAAGAATTCTATCAATATCTAATTGATACTGAGTCTATTGATGATTCAATATCACATCAACACATTACTGATCACTTGGATCAGTTTGTGGTGGATCTGGCAATACAAAAAAGCTATCTGGTTTATGATGTTCAACAAAAAAAAATAGGTGCCGGTTATGCGCACCCAAGTGTCTTGCGAGCATTGGCAGAAGTTCAAAAGGTTGAGCTGCGAATATGGCGGCTGGGTGAAAATCAAGTATTGATACCGCATCGAGTTTTTGATGAAGATTATGCTCGGTATATACCTGCTACGGTAGAGAGGAGGATTGATTTACTCTTTGTTGATGGTAATCATTTTGAATTGCTGGAGTTTGATGGTTATCAAAATCAAAATGGTTTTCCAGATGATGATGAACGTATTCTCCCGTACGGTTCACCAAGTCATGATGTTGCAGTGGCTGAATTACCGGTTTCAGCATCAATTTATGAGGAAGGGAGAACGCTTTGTACGCAGCTAGGTCTGGAGGCATTTTTTGTCATTGAATTAAGCAATAGTTCTAGAGAAATCATATATTACAAAGTGACTCCGCAAGAAGTTGCAGTTGCCTCTGAGCAAGAAGTAGAAGCTGATTTATTTAAAGTGCCTTGTTTGGTTACGTTAGAAGGCAAAAAGCGTTTTGCTGCTATTCAGTATAGTGATCTCGATGAACTGAGAAATATTTATCAATCAGACTCTTCAGAAGTTAAATTAAATAAGCGCGACAGAACAATATTGCATGAGGCTGCTAAGAATGGCCACGACCAAGTTGTTGATTGGGTATTAAGTAGAGGTTTAGTCGATGTGGATGCTGTCGATGATGATGGCAACACTGCATTGATGGTTGCAACTAAAGAGAATAAAGAGGATGTTTCTACATTATTGCTACAACGTTATTCAGCCAATAAAGATATCTGTAATAGTGATGGACAAAATTTCTTTGCACTTGCGCTTGAATTTTTTTCTGATACTTACTTGAGATGGTTGATAGCTGAAAGTATGGTTGATGTTGATGATACATTTCATGATGGAACGCGCCCTATACATCGTGCTGCCATTTCCGGAAAAATGGCTGTTATCAATTTATTAATAGAGTTGGACGGTGATTTATCGGTCCAAGACGGTGCGGGTAATACGGCTTTGCATCATGCTGTTCTGTCTGGAAAATCTTACATTATTCGCCGTTTATTGGATGCAGCACCAGCGGACTTTGATGTTTTTGCTAAAAATAATGCAGCCAAAACAGCATTAGATTTAGCATTAGAGTTAGAAAGAACTGATTGTGTGAGAGTGTTATATGGGGATCATGTGAACACTCGTACGAGCACACATGATTCATTACATTCTTTGTTGGGAGAGCCAGCCGAATTGGAATTAACCGGTTCTCGATTGGCTAGCCTTGATGTTAAAACCGTTCAGCATTCTTCTCGATATTTTCGAGATAGAGATTATAAAAAATCCATTCAACAAATTCCGATCGAATTACCTGGTGAGCAAAGATATTGGGTGGCTTTTCGTTTTTATGGATTTACTATATTGCACAACAACGAATCTGGTTTTAAGCGTGCTCCGCTGAAAAGTGAAGTTGAGGCCGAAGTTACAGCCTTATTCTCTGGCCGCCCAGATGAAACAGGATTTGATAGAGAGACTATACAGAAATGCATTTCGCAATGGTTTTCAGAAGAAATGGAATTGTGTGACGCGGACTGGAATGAAAGCATACAATACCATGATCGCAGTCATTGTAGTGTTGCATCTGAATTCATTATCCCAAAAATAAGAGCTAAAAAAGACTTTATCGGTTTGGTCTCAGGTCGGGAGTATGAGGCTGAGCCAGAATCTGCTCTGTTTAAAATCATCTTTACAAACGACATTACTTATCGTGAGGGTGAGTCTAGAGCAGAGCGCCTGAATGTTAATACAACCATAAAGGTGGTTGATTATACGGGTAAGCATTATTTTGTTTCTCACTTGCAAAATTTGATTGACGGGAGTGAATTACCACAACATCAATTATCATTAGAGGCCATGGCACCACCTTGTTTTGAGCAAGCCAATATACAAAGATTACGGTTGCTGTTAGAGCACACCCATTCGACGCCTGATGCATTATTAAAATATATTGATATAGCAGCAGCAGAGCACGCAGTAAAATTAGCACGCAGGCATTATGACCAGGAAGCCTATACTTTTTTTGCGAGTGTTGTTAAAGGGCATGTGCTTAAAAATAAGATCATCGGTTTGTTGCAGTCCGCGCAGGGGCGATATGCGCCGCAGTTGAATGATTGTTCTTCTGCAGATATGTTTAATGTCCTCTTAGGAACACCATCCGACATGGATACAAAGTTAAATACCTACTTTTGTTTCATCGTCAATTATTTGGAGATCTCGCTGGGAGAGCAAGAATCTATTAGTGAGCTTGTAGCAGAATTTTATCAGATCATGCAGCCTAGAAGGAAATTAGATTTTCTTACGGACCCTGAGTCTTTGATTACTAAATGTGGTGATGAGACTGCTGTATTAGTGGATGCTTTGTTTGAACAGAAGATATTTTTTAGACTCGCTGCAGACGATCAGGGTTTACTGTTGTTAGGTAGTTTAATGAAGAAGAGCCCGTCATTTAGGAAATGTGTTCGTAGAAATATAAAACCACAATCTAAAGAGAAAGAACTGCGTAATAAAGAACGTAACGAATGGTGTCATTATTTTCAGTGCGATGCGGAAAAACTCTACCCGATGAGTGCGTTGCATATTGCCGCCAAGTATGGCAACCGACCCGTGTTGCAACAACTTGTTGCAGTGGGTATGGACGTCAATGCAGTCGATCAGTATGGTATGACGGCATTACATCATGCGGTCTTAGCAGGGCATGCTGATACGGTTGCGTTGTTGGTTGAGATGGGTGCGAATGTAAATGCACTAGTATATCATGTATTTTCGCCGATGCTGATTGCTTTAATGCAAGATGATGTTGCTATGATGCAATGTTTAGTGGAGCGTTGTGATGCCGATATCAATATACAAACTCAAAAAATAGATAATTCTGAGGAGGGTGAGTTTCTTGACAATGAAGATCTATTTGGGCAATTTGATTATAATGAATATTTGTCCGAAACACTGAATCAAGGATTAGCGCATGCTGCTGTATTGGTAAATAAGTTTGAGGCTTTTCGTTATCTTGTTGATCATGATGTTAACCTTTTATTGGAAAACTCTGATGAAGAAACCTGTTTGGATCTGGTTGTTAAGCTTGGTCGTGTTGAGTTTGTGGAATATCTGGTATCAAATACAACTCAAGATGTGATGATACTCACTCAAATGGCTTTTTTAGCAATCGAGCATGGGCATTTAGACATTGTGCAGTGTTTAGAGCGGCATGGTGCAGACCTTGGGAGGCCAATTGAGAACTCCCAGGGGGGGTATCCAGATGGGGTTACTTGTTTACAAGTGGCTGCAGATCATTGCTCACCGGCAATGGTGCAGTATTTATTGCAACGATATCCGGAGCTCAGGGGGGTCAAAGATGAAAGTGGCTGGTTGCCAATTCATTGTGCCGCATACTTCAATGATTTGCAGGTGGTGCAGTATTTTTTAGCATCTGATCCAGAATGCTATTGTGAGAAAACGGACGATCATTTTAACCTATTACACTTGGCGGTATGGAACACCAAGCACCCAGAAGTACTGCGATATTTATTAAGGACCCATCCTGATTTGGTAGAATCTAGTTTTTTCATAGAGGATGCAGTTAAAAATAATCTGACTGCAATGTTTCGCATTGTTCTAGAGCAGTATCCCGATTTTGTGAATCATAGAATTAAAAATAAAAAGTTCACATTGTTGCAGGTGGCAGCTGATCATTGTAGCCAAGGTATTTTTGGGGTGTTATTAACAGCAAATAATATCGACATAGAAGCCAGCAACGATGCTGGGTTTAGTGCTTTGCATTTTCTTGCGCAAGGTCGACGTATTGGTGAGGTTATGTATGGATATTGGCCTACACATCCTATTCCGGTCAGTTTTAAGGGAATATATCAACGTATGCTGCTTAGATTGAAGACTAGAGCTGGATCTCGTTTCCACAGAATGCTTAAAGTGCAAGAGTTTGAAAATGGTCGTACGCCACTACAGATTGCCGTATCTAGGGGAAACAACTTACTTGTTAAAACATTGCTAGAGAATGGTGCTGATCATAAGGATGTTATTAATCTGACTGATAAAGAAGGAAATACAGCACTGCATTTGGCGGTGATGGGGGGAAATCTAGAAGCGGTTGAAATGCTGTCGAAGTGCTCGGCACAAAAAGTAGGTATCAAAAATAAGCACGGAAAGACACCGTTAGATCTCCCCATGTCTTTAGATACGCCTAACAGAAAAGAAATCATTCAGATAGTGGTGAATTTGGATCATAAACCCTTTATGCAAGCGGCACAGCAAGGCGATGCCGAGATTATTAAAAAACAACTCGATGCAGGGTTTGATGTCAATCAAATGGATGAGAGTGGTCTCTCCTCCTTGCATTATGCAGTATTGCATAAACGCTATGATGTGGTGCGAATGCTTATTAAAGCAGGAGCCAATGTAAACGAACAACCATTTGGGTTATACACTCCCTTGTTAATTGCGCTGCTGCAAGATGATGTTAAGATGATGCGGATTCTTGTTAAGGAAGGTAAGGCGGATATTCATAAGCAATCAAGCATTGCTACTCAGACTGATCTTGTCAATTTTAAAAAATGCAAGCCTTTACAGAAATTAATGGTTGGGCCTTGTAGAAGTGCCGTTGGTATCGCACATACGGCTGTATATTTTAATAAGCTTAAGGGACTTCAGTATTTGATTTCTCTTGGTATTGATATTTCTTCAGTTGATTCTAGAGGAAATAATTTGTTGCACAGAGCAGCAATGCGAAATCATCTCGGAATGTTTCATCTATTGTGTCGTTATGGTTTATATGCTGAAAATACTGCCAAGAAGAGGCCGGCTCAATATCTTATGAGCCCGTCGAAGTATATGCAGAAAAGGGGAATATACCCTTTGCTTTGTCCTCTGCCTCGTCCTCAAGGGCAGGGTTATTCTAGACGTCAATACACTATTGAAGATAGCATAACTGATAATGTTAATTCAGTTTTAGATGCATTTTGGCGTGGCATAGATGCTCAAGATTTATCGCAAGTAGAAACAGCATTGAATCAAGGTGCTGTTGTTAATCAATTTGATAAGCATGATATGCGTCCTTTACACTATGCAGTATTGGCCGGTAATTATGAATTAGTGCGTCTGCTATTAAGTTATGGTGCTGATGTTGATGCTTTAGCCCTTGGGCAGTTTCCATCTGTACTGATTGCTTTGATGCAGGATGACCATGAGATGCTGCGCGTTTTAATCGAAGAAGGTTGCGCGAGTACTGTTATAAACGCTGAGAAAATGTCTTATGGGCAGGAAGGAAAGTATTCCCACAAACATCCTTTATTTGCGTTATTCGGTGATCGTCGTATTTATAAGTCCAAGACTCTTGATCAGCTCTCAGTCAGATGGAATAAACCGTCTTGGCTAAAACAACTAGTAGCACTAAAGATTGACTCCTTCTCAAGAGATACTACTTTAGCGGGAGATTTAATGGCTTGGTCTGCACGCTTTGGTTATGTTGATTGTCTGCAATTTATTGTTGCAACATATGAGAATCGTTTGCAAGAATTAGTTGATTGTTTGGACCGTGTATTCATATATGCTGCGATTGGTGGACACCTCGATGTTGTACTTTATTTAGAAGGGTTGGTTCAAAATAATGCGCGAACAACTTGTCCGCGTTTGAGCGGCAATGCATTGTTTTACGCAGTAAAGTATCAGCACGAGAGTGTTGTGGAGTATTTGGTGGAGCGACATAGTTATTTAAATAAAACTCCTAATAAAGAAGGCCAGTTGCCGATTCATTATGCTGCAAAAAATAAACTATTAGCATCGTTGAAGTTGTTACTATCCGATAGAAATAATAAAAATCTTTATAAAGAAAAAGATGCTAATGGTTATTCTGTTATGCATTTGGCGGTTTGTTATTGGGATGATAATGATGAGATGGTATTGTATTTGTTACACCATTACCCGGATTTGATGTATGAACGAAATAATAAAGGCCATACACTTTGGGAAATAATTGTAAGACGTGCTGAACCAATGGGTCTAGTCAGCCTTCTTTTAGAAGCAGGTGCTGTAGTTACTGACGATGCTATTGATGAAGCTCGTAAAATGTTAATGTGGTATCAGAGTTTTCATGATGCTCGCCCGATGAACCAAGCCCAACGATTTTTTAACCTTGTGGGTTGGAAAGCAAAAAATACGGGTCTGACTGAATCAATAGAGGAGCAGAAAAAAGTGGTTGCGTTATTAGAGGTAACGATGCAGACACAGAAGGAGGGTAGAGTTGTGGAATCAGCAGAAGAGGCGGTGCAGGTTGAGGCAAGCTCTATCTCTGTGAATCGGTTTTCTTTTGCAGCCCAATCTTCTTGTAGTAGTGAAGAACGTGCGAGTCATGATGATCATGATCCTGTTGGAGTGATGCAGGGTGCGATACCTCTGAAAGCAATGTGATTATCGCTATCAACGCCAAGAATATTGTTGACGACATTGAATAAAATCTTTTGTGCTACTTAATAAATTCTGTTTAAATACTCGGGTATAAGCAATAGGGTCAAAATCAGAAGGCGCTGTAAAATCTTCTATGCAATAGGGTGCTTCATCAATATGATAATCAACCCCCAATTTTTTAAAGGCCTGATTAAAAATTCTGGCAGCCGCTAAATTTTTAGCAGCATGTGAATAGCCAGCAATATGTGGTGTGGCAATTACACTCTGCTCTAATAGCGCTAAATCAATATCAGGCTCATCCTCCCAAACATCCAGGCAATAATGATGTTGCTTATGTTTTAATGCAGCTTGTGTGTCGAGTACGGCACCGCGGCCTGCATTTAAAATAATCGTGCCGGGTTTTAACTGTGATAAGAAGACATCGTCGATCATGTGATGTGTGGCATACTCGCCTGAGTGGGTGAGTGGTGTGTGCAGGCAGATCAGATCGCAATTAAAGTCGGTAGTGTATAATCCGCGTGGTGGATCTTGTTCAGCAACGCCTATGTTTTGTGATTGAAAATAATTCACAACGCGCGAACCAATCTGCCCCACGCCGATCACGGTTGTCCGGAATGTATTTGGCAGGAATGATTGTTGTTGCAGTGCTCGAACACAGCACGCGACATATTCTGCAACGGCGCCGGCATTGGCGCCAGGGGTATTAGCCCAAGCGATATTATTTTGCTCTAGCCATTGCGTGTCGAGATGATCAAAACCGGCGGTAGGGCTACCGACAAATTTTATATTTGATTCTTTGAGTAACCGCTCATCAACCTTGGTAATGCTTCGCACAATAAGGGCATCCGCATCTTTTAGGTGTGAATGATCAAACGATTGCGCATCGATAAGCTGCACTTTAAATTCCTTTGATGCGAGACCGCTTGCAAGAGGGATTTTATTGTCTACTACTAATTTCATGCTGTGATTATGATCTGAACGAATCGATATGGCAACTGGTGATAGATTTAAAGCGGGTAATATTATCGAGCACTAAACTCTAATTTTGGGTTGCCTTAACTACCACAGTAATATTGCTCATTTCAGCGACAACAAAACTCGTTTACGCTATTATAAGGAGTCTATGAAAAACAAATGTCGGAAAATGTGGAAATTTTTATCAACCTGCGGTGTTGTGGCTCTCACCGTTGCACTATTTACGATCGCCCATGCATCGCCAGCCACCTTGCCACAGCCACAACAAATGGAAAATTTAAACAACCTGCCAGCCCCTACCCAAACCGATGATCCCAATGACCCGAATGCGCTTTCGAACTTAATGCAGAAGGATTGGATACCGCCCGCGTTAGACAGCTTAAATACAGATGCTATTTTTAATCAATCGTATGGCTCCAGTGGTTTTCAACTACCCACACCGGGCAAGACACACCTCCCACCAAAGATGCTTACCTTGCGAGATGCCATTTTGTTGGCATTAAGGTTTAACCCGGATATCAAAAGCAGTGAGCTGCAGCGTGTTGTTGACAAATTTGCTGTGGTTGTAGCACGTAATAAATTCGAGCCAAAATATTCATTAGAGTTTACCGGAACCTTTAAGCCAGGAGATAAGGCTGCTTATGATCTTACCTCTGGTGTGTCTATCACGACACCTATTGGCACAAAAGTGTCTGTTGATGGGGAGTCTACATTGGACGGATCTCCAACGAGCGCTAATATAAAAGTAGAACAACCTTTGCTGCAAAACTTTGGTCTAGTAAATTATCTGTCGTATGAGGATGCGTTAATTCTCGAGCAGCAAAACCAGCTGGGGTTCAAGGATAATATTATGGGTGCTGTGGTTAAAGTAGTGCAAAATTACCGTAGCTTGATGGGGGCGTATAATCAATTAACCATAAATCTACAAACTCTAAAAGAGCAAGAAGAAACAGTAAAGCAATTTAAATTAAAGTTAAAGGCAGGGAAAGCTTCGCGAAGTGATGTTTATCAGCAAGAAGCTACTCTAGAATCAACACGCCTGTCTTATGTGCAACAGAAAAATACAGTCAATGTCAGTTACCAAGACTTTTTGTCTGCAATTGGTTTAATACCCTCTGCTAATGTCAAAATTCAGCAGCAAATAAATTTAAACCAGTACAAGATACCTTCTTTGAGGAAAAGCATTCAGTTGGCGTTAAAAAATAATGTCACTTACCAAAAAGCATTGATAGGATTGCAAGCTACAAAAGACGCGCTAAAAGAGGCTGAGAATGGCCGCAGGTGGAAGCTTGATGTAACAGCGCAGAAAAAATATTTTCTTGATAAAAATAGTAATGTTAATAGTCCGAATCAACCAAAAAACGATGGCGAAAGTCTTGGGTTTGATTTGGTTGTGCCTATTGATGATGTCAGCACACAGCAAACATTGATTAATGCTAGAATTGCTTTAGAGCAAGCCAAGATTGCGCTTGCACAACAAAAACAAGCATTGATAAAACAAATATATAATGAATGGATGCAAATTAACAATGAGTGTCAGCAAGTTGTCATTGCAAATAAAGAAATGGCGTTACAGCAACAAACATTATCAGATGCAAAATTAAAACAACGTTATGGTCGTGCAACAGTATTTGAGGTAACGCAGATACAAGACCAGTTATTAACAAATCAAACATCCGCGATATCCACACAGATTGGTTATTTGAATGATGTATCAAGCTTCTACCAACTATTGGGATTAACTCTAAAACAATGGGATATTCAACTTAGGTATTAATTATGAAAAAAAGAGTACTATTTACATTGGTTTTATTGTCGTTGGGCATGGCAGTGTTGTCTGGTTGCGATAAGAAAGATGAAAAGAAAACAGCGGCCACTCTTGATGTGGTTACGGCGAAGCTCAGCAAACCCATTATGGTGTTGCATTATAGCGGTGCGGTCAATCCATTGACGACAAATGCCGTTATCAGTCCAGTAGACGGCAGAATTGCTAAGTTGGATTTTGAATATGGGCGCACTGTCAAAAAGGGTGCTGTGATTGTGAGTTTAAGCTCTGATACTTTGGCAGATGATTTCAAAAAAGCCGTTAATACTTACTTACAAAAGAAAGATGCATATTTCACGGGTAAGATGTCGTTTTCTGGCACGCAGATGCTGTATAAAGCAGGCGTTACCGAGAAGAGTAGTTATCTTGATGAGAAAAGCACTTTTGATGGTAAGACGCTTGACTACTTGCAATCGGTTTATGATCTCCAAAAGATTCTTAGCAAGGTACATGTGGATCCAGATACCGTGTTGAACTTATCCATCTCGGATACGAAGCAGGTCAATCAATTATTGCGTAAACAGTTCTCTGACATACCCGTAAAAGCGAATGCTTCTGGCATTGCTCTGTTTCCTATTCAGTCGCAAGACGATCAGCAGAATAGTAGTGACAACAAGAGTGGAAAACTAGTAGTCGGTAGTGCCGTTAAGAAAGGCCAGTCGATTTTGAATATTGGTGACATGAGTGGTTTGATGATGTCATTTTTGGTGAGTGAGATTGATGTAAATCGTCTGAAGGTTGGCATGGCCGCAACGGTGACGGGTAGTGCATTCCCCAACATCACATTGAAAGGGAAAATATCTTCTGTTTCATTTCAGGCGCAACCCAATCAGGGTGGCGACAGTGGTGTGAGCATGTTTAATGTCGAAGTTGAGGTGCCGCACATTAGTGTGGCACAAGCAAAAACGATTCATGTGGGCATGACGGGCATGGTGACAATTAATATTGTAGGCAAGCCCAGTATTATGCTCCCTGTGGCGGCAGTAACACAGAAAAATGGATTGAGTTATGTCACACGGGTTAATGCAAATGGCCAGCAAAAACAGGTGCGGGTTGTGACGGGAAATACGACACTCAATGATGTGATTATTCTACAAGGGGTTCAGGCAGGTGATAAGGTAGTGGTGCATGACGGTCATTAATCTACATCAAGTCACGAAGACTTACCACATGGGCAGTCAGAGTTATACTGCACTTAAAGGTATTGATGTTACGGTTGAGAAAAATGAGTTGGTGGCGTTAATTGGCCCATCAGGATCAGGAAAGTCCACCACCATGCACATCCTGGGTTTGTTGGATCGTCCAACCACGGGTGAGTACTATTTGAATGGGCAATCAACTGCTGACTTAACCATTCATCAAAAGGCTGTTCTGCGTAACCAATCAATTGGTTTTATATTTCAATCATTTTTCTTGCTGCCAAAGTTAACGGCGCTGGAGAATGTTGCATTACCTTTAAGTTATCGACACTCTAAGAAATCACATATTCGACAACGTTGTTTGGATGAGCTGGAAAAAGTTGGTATGTCAGAATATATAGAGCACAGACCTGGGGAATTGTCGGGCGGTCAACAGCAGCGTGTTGCGATTGCACGTGCGTTAGTGGGTGAGCCTGATATTATTCTTGCAGATGAGCCTACGGGGGCTCTTGATAGTGAGACCAGTAACAATGTCATTAATTTGCTGATTGAAAACTCAAAGCGTGCAACCGTGGTCGTTATTACACACGAGCCGGAGATAGCAAAACAATGTGATCGTATCATCAATCTTCGTGATGGAGAGGTGGCATGAATGTATTGACACATATTAGAGAATCATTGGCTAATATCATTCATGCGAAAATGCAATCTTTCCTGGCTATTTTGGGCGTATTAGTCGGTACTGGTTCGGTTGTTGCATTAATTTCATATAGTTCATTAGGTACTGAGCATGCATTAGCACAGTTCAAATCATTAGGCACAAATTTACTGGCGGCATATATTGAAAGTACACCATCTCAATCTGGGTCGTCACAGCAATCACAACATTTACAATTAAGTCAGATGCCTGACTTGCAGAAATCATCTCCGCAGATTGTTAAGATTGCGCCCTATATTAGTTTGTATCAAGGGTTGGGTTATCATGGCAAATCTGTTGATGGTAGTATCATTGGTACCGTCGATGCATTTGCGGATATTGCTAAGATTAAAATGGAGCAGGGGCGTTTTATTTCATTTCTAGATAAGAGTAGTTTCTATTGCGTGATTGGCAGTGATTTGGCGAATATGATTCGTAGCCAGGGGCATAAGCCTATTGGCCAGCAGGTTCGAATTGGTACGAGTTTATTTACGGTAATCGGTGTGATGCAACCATGGGAGCCAAATGTTTTTATATTTGCTGAATTAAATAAGGGCGCCATTATTCCGCTTAAGACAGCATATATACTCAGTCGTTATGCTAGCATTGATAATGTTTTATTCCGTCTGATAAAAAAGCCGAATATACAAACAGCGCAGGCAAATATTCAGCAAAAATTATCTCAATGGCTGCCAAAACAGCAAATCATGTTTCGTAATCCGCAGCAAATTATTGATGTAATCGCCAAGACCCGCAAAACATATGCTTGGATGCTCGGCTCAATTGGAGGTATTTCATTGTTGGTAGGAGGTATTGGTGTGATGAATATCATGCTAGTGTCGGTCATTGAGCGTCGTCGAGAGATTGGTATTCGTATGGCGATTGGGGCGCAGCGAAGTGATATTTTAGCAATGTTTTTGATTGAATCAATTTTTCTGACGTTGATCGGGGGTATTTTAGGTATTTTGACAGGAGTGGTGGTATCCTATTTATTGGCTACGATATCGAAATGGCAATTTCATTTATATCTATTGCCACCGCTGTTAGGATTTGTAGTGTCGGTGTTTGTGGGCATTGTGTCGGGTATTTATCCCGCCATTCGTGCCTCACGATTGGATCCAGTACAAACACTCTATGGAGAGTAGTGTATGAATATCATTATATTGGGCGCAGGCCAGATCGGTAGTTCATTAGCGGGTATTTTATCAGTAGAAAATCATGATGTTGCAATAGTAGATCTGGACGCAAAACGATTGCATGAGTTGCAAGAACATTATGATGTGCGTACGGTGATGGGGCGTGCGACTTATCCAGATGTTTTGCGCCAAGCAGGAGCCGATAATTGTGATATGATTATTGCAGTTACGAATCGTGATGAAGT
>JAHZIV010000082.1 GCA_022601255.1 Gammaproteobacteria bacterium | reverse complement strand
GTATACGATCCCCCACTTTGCCCGCGATGGCCGCCTTCGCCAAACCAGCGCCAATTGAGGCAGCCACCTGGGCAATCGTTGTAGCACCATCAAATACTTTCTGGCTCCCATCGGGTAATGTCATTGTTGGCATAAAATGAATCCTAGCTTCGAGATCGAAGTATGCGATTATACGGAGAAATTAGCTTATATTCAAACTTTAACAAGATAGACTGGTAGGCACGATTGGGTTTGAACCAACGACCCCCACCATGTCAAGGTGGTGCTCTACCACTGAGCTACGTGCCTAAATTAAACGAAACATTCAAGCTTGCGGCAGAAGATAGCATACCCAAAGTTAAAATACTATTCAAAATAGCCAATAGACGCTGGGCGTATGTGATTAATTACATACCAAAGGAAGTTCGTGGGTTCGTAAGATCCACAATGGCCTCTCCAATGCGCACCTCGCGCTCAGTTTGGGAAGGCATCGTTTCATTAAAAAATGTTTTATTTTCCTCAATTTTTTGAAAGGCCTGACAACTATCAGAGCTGGTCCACGATTCCACTAGATAAAGAATGTTTGGCACATCAGACTCTACTAATTCCCAGCTCAAACAACCTGGCTGCCTTTTACATCGCTCGCCCACCTCTTTTATTTGAACCAACAAAGACGCCACTTCGCTTTCTTCTTTGATCTTGATTTTCACGACAATCTTAAAAGGATCAACTTGACCAAATAGTGATGCAGGTGAACCAGCAGCACTCGTTTCAACATTCTTTTGCATATTTCCTCTCCTAAAGTAATATATAATGCCTGCATTGCGCACCTGTATCTATGCGTAAAAATACCTAATGAAAATTAATAGTAGTCAATTTATTTTCTTGCTACACTTGATTCATGGTTGACCCTAAACAGACGCTGATGTACCAATTTCAACAAGTGGTTGAGTCACAGCATACAATATCGTTTGAAGACTACCCCGCCTTTCACCAATGGTCACTGCAATACCCCGAACTGTTCTGGAAAGCCGTATGGGATTTCACAAGTATTATTGCCTCCAAGCAGCCGCAACAAATATTCCAGCCCGGTAAGAACATGCGTGACTGCCAATGGTTTAATGGCACAACGCTGAATTATGCCGAAAACTGCCTGCGTCGTGATGACGATAATCCCGCTATCATTTTTAATAACGAACGCGGCGACTACCGTGAAATTAGCTTTGCCACATTAAAACAAAATGTCGCCAATATGGCGCATCACTTAAAAAATATTGGCGTTAAATCCGGCGATCGTGTAGCCGCCTTTATGCCTAACTGCCCCGAAACTATCATTGCCATGCTAGCAACGAGTTCAATCGGTGCGATCTGGTCATCGTGCTCGCCTGATTTTGGCCTAAACAGTCTCATCGATCGCCTCGGACAAATTAATCCTAGCGTGCTGTTTGCCGTTGATGGTCAATTCTATAAAAACAAAACACACGCTCATCTTGACAAGGTCAAACAACTCACGGAAAAAATACCCTCTATCAATCATACTATTGTCTACAACTATATTGATAGCTGCCCTGATATTACAGCGCTACCGAATGCAGTTTATTTCAACGATATTTTGCAAAGCAATGCTGCTACTTTAGATTTCTCACAACTACCTTTTAATCATCCGCTGGTAATCATGTTTTCTTCTGGCACCACCGGCAAACCAAAATGCATCGTACACGGAGCCGGCAATACCCTAATCCAACACCTCAAAGAGCTGGCATTGCATTCTGATATTCGCAAAAATGATCGTTTATTTTTCTACACCACCTGTGGCTGGATGATGTGGAATTGGATGCTCTCCGCACTGGCTGCAGATGCAACATTAGTCCTATACGATGGTTCACCGTTACACCCCAACACTGAAGTATTATTCGATTATATCGATGAAGCTAAAGTCACGCACTTTGGTTGCGGTGCAAAATATATTGAATCGATCGAAAAAATGGGAGCAAAACCTATTGAATCACACGACCTTTCAGGCTTGCGTTGCATCTTAACCACTGCCTCACCATTACTGCCAAAAAGTTTTGACTACGTTTACAGTCACATTAAATCGGATGTATTACTCTGCTCCGAATCTGGCGGCACGGATATAATTTCTTGTTTTGCACTGGGTAACCCCACACTACCGGTACATCGCGGAGAACTGCAATGCCTTGGGTTAGGCATGGCCGTTGAAATATACAATGATGATGGCGAACCCGTATTGCAAGAGAAAGGTGAATTAGTCTGCACTCAAGCTTTTCCCTCGATGCCACTTTATTTTTGGAATGACCCCGATGGCAAAAGATATTTTGATGCCTACTTTAACACCTTCCCAGAGATATGGGCCCACGGAGATTATGCTGAAATTACACAATATCATGGCATGATCATTTATGGGCGCTCTGATACCACACTCAACCCTGGCGGTGTTCGTATCGGCACTGCTGAAATTTACCGGCAAGTCGAAACCTTAGATGCGGTTATCGAAAGTCTTGCGGTTGGGCAGCAGTGGCAAGGTTCAGAACGTATTGTCTTGTTTGTCGTACTGCGTGATGGGCTTAGTCTTGATGATGCCCTGATTGACACGATCAAAAAACAAATTCGAAACAATGCTTCACCACACCATGTTCCGAGTAAAATTATTCAAGTAAAAGAATTACCGCGAACGATCAGCGGCAAGGTAGTTGAGATTGCAATCAAACATCTCATTCACGGAAAACCCATTAAAAATAAAGCTTCAATTGCTAATCCTGAATGCTTAAACGATTTCTTCAATGATCATGTGAAGAAGCAACTGGAATCTTAAGGCTGTAGTGCGATTTAACGTATGCTTCGATAATCGCAATATACTGCTGTGCAATATCATCACCACGTAATGTATGTGCTTTTTTCCCATCAACAAATACCGGCGCCACCGGCGCTTCACCCGTACCCGGCAAACTGATACCAATATTGGCATGCTTACTCTCACCCGGACCATTGACCACACAACCCATCACAGCCAATGTCATATTCTCAACACCACTGTATTGCTCACGCCAAACTGGCATGCGCTCTTGAATAAAGTCACCCACAATTTGCGTCAGTTCACGAAAGAATGTACTGGTAGTACGACCACAACCCGGACAGGATGTCACTAAGGGGGAAAACGCTCTCAAACCCATTGTTTGTAACATCTGTTGTGATACGATCACCTCTTTTTCACGTGACGCACCCGGTTCTGGCGTTAAGGATGTGCGAATGGTATCACCAATACCTTGCTGCAATAACACACCCATCGCAATACTCGATGCAACAATACCCTTGCTGCCCATACCCGCTTCTGTTAAACCTAAATGCAAAGCATATTGCGAGCGTTGCGCCAACATTTGATAGACCGCAATTAAATCCTGTACTGCAGACACTTTGCATGAAACCACAATTTTATCTGCCGCCAAACCACGAGCTTCTGCCGCCTGCGCACTAACCAGTACCGACGTTACCAAGGCCTCACGCAATACTTCTTGTGAGCTTTTTGGGTTTTTAGATTTGGCATTATCATCCATCATCTGTGTCGCCAATTGCTTATCCAAACTGCCCCAGTTCACACCGATGCGTACGGGGCGATCGTTCTTGATAGCCACATCGATCATCATATTAAATTGATTATCTTTCTTATTACCAAAACCAACATTACCTGGATTAATTCGGTATTTTGCTAGCGCTTGCGCACAGTCTGGATACTGAGTTAATAGAGTATGGCCATTATAATGAAAATCACCTACCAAAGGCACATGTGCAAAACCTGCATCATCGAGTTGCTGACGAATGGATGCTACCGCTTTAGCAGCCTCTTCAGTATTAACGGTCACACGTACCAACTCCGAACCCGCCTGCGCCAATAAGATTGACTGCTCAACGGTGGCTTTGATATTCGCCGTATCCGTGTCTGTCATCGATTGCACTACGATCGGCGCGTCACCACCGATGGTGATATTGTCCACCTTGACTGGAAGGGTTTGATGTCGCTTTATGATGCTCATAGTGATGCAAATTATCACACATCCGTACTATTAACTACTCCTTAGGTTTCTCTTAATATTTCCTTAAGGTTAGAGCCGTAAAATGGTGTAAATCTATGAAGCTAAAGGGGCTATAGGATGAGTTATCACGAACAATATGAGGCCGAACGAGCTGAAGCCGTTGAAAGAGCTAATGAATACGCCAAACGATTAAAGACGATCGTAGAGCAAGTCGCGCAAGAACAACGACAAGCCTGGTTGGTTGCAGCTATTGCAGCAGCTAAAGCAGACGCTGCCGCGGTTGATGAGGCAGATAACCCTGAAGAGTATGAAGCCTACATTAGAGCCAGAAAGAAATTTGATTTTACAAATCCGGCCATTAATTTCAGAACAGGCCATCCTTTTAGCAAAGCCCTACTTGCAATTACTCAGCCTACATCCAGTTTAAATGCAGGACCTTCTTTTGCTACAGGTTCCGCGCGAAGAGATAACGGGCATCAGCATAACGCAGCAACAGAGTCAGCCAACACACCAAAAATCAATCCTTATGATTTGTTAGGTTTAGACCCTGCTGCTCAAGCGGCTTTGGCAACCATGTCTGATCAAAATGCCAACCGCACAATCAAAAAAGCCTACTTTAAAATGGCTTTAAAAAACCATCCCGATAAAAATGGCAACTCAGAAGAAGCTACTACTAAATTCCAGGAAATCGGCAAGGCGTTTGAAATGCTAAAAACAGCCTCTGGCCGTAAGGCATTTGAGCAGACCCTTAAAAGTGGACTTGGTTTTTCATCGCCAACAACCACACCAAGACCTAGCGCTGCCTCAGCTGCGTAAATTAAACAAGCTCTCGCCGCAGAATCTTACCAACATTTGACTTCGGCAGACTCTCACGGAATTCAACTTCTTTCGGCACTTTATAATTTGTTAAATGCTCTCGACATGCCGCAATAATTGTCTCTTCGGTAAGCGTCATATCATCACGCACAATAAATGCTTTTACTTTTTCGCCCATATGCTCATCATCAACACCAACCACGCAAACCTCATCAATACCCGGAATGTTTGACATCACTTCTTCAACCTCGTTAGGATAAACATTAAAACCCGATACCAGGATCATATCTTTTTTACGATCTTTAATCGTCACATAACCACGCTCATCCATCACCGCAATATCACCCGTGCGCAACCAACCCTGCTCATCCAATACTTTAGCAGTCTCTTCAGGCTGACTCCAATAACCCAACATCACCTGTGGGCCCTTCACACAAAGCTCTCCCGCCTCACCAAAGGACAACTCTTTCCCAGAATCATCGCGAATGGAGACATCGGTTGATGGAATCGGCAATCCAATCGTACCGTTAAATTTTTTCTCAGTAATGGGGTTAATACAGACAACCGGACTCGCCTCCGTCAATCCATAACCTTGAACAATAGGCGTTCCCGTTACCTCTCTCCAATGCTTTGAGGTCGCCGCCTGCACTGCCATGCCACCTGCAATCGTCAACTTTAAACGAGAAAAATCAACTTGTTTAAACGCCTTGTCGTGCAATAATTTATTAAATAATGTATTAATCCCTGCAAAAATAGTCAAAGGATATTTTTTTAAAATCTTAATAAACCTTTTACAATCGCGTGGATCAGTAATCAAAACACAATGCAGGCCCATCACTATAAAACTAAAACAACATACCGTTAACGAAAATATATGATACAAAGGCAATGCTCCTAACGCTTTGTCACGCCCCGGAATCGCAATAGAGCGAACCCATGCAGTGCTTTGCAATACATTAGCAACCATATTGTGGTGCGTTAACATAGCACCCTTGGAGGGACCCGTAGTACCGCCAGTATACTGCAAAAATGCAACATCATCTGAACCGATCTCAACTGCCTTAAAACTTTCCGCATGACTCTTGGCCAATATATCCTTAAAATGAACTGCATCTGCAATACGATAATCAGGCACCATCTTCTTTACATGTTTCAACAAAAAGTTAACTGCAAAACCTTTAACAGAGCCTAACAAGTCACCCATCTTTGTTACAACAACTTGCTTTAATTCAGTATTTGGCAGCGCCTGCTCTACGACATGCGCATAGTTTTCAAGTACCACTATCGCAACTGCTTCAGCATCCTGCAACTGATGCTGCAGCTCTGTAGCCGTATAGAGAGGGTTAACATTCACAACCACCATGCCTAAACGCAAAATACCCAACATTGCCACAGGGTATTGCAAAATATTCGGCATCATAATAGCAACGCGGTCGCCTTTTTTTAAGTCCATCTGTTGCTGGCAATAAGCTGCAAATTGAATACTCAGGTTTTGTAATTCTCGATAAGACAAAGTAGTACCAAAATTTGAAAACGCAGTATAATCAGCGTGCTCATCTGCCATGGCATCACACATCGCGACCAGTGATGCGTATCGATCTGGATTTATTGTTTTAGGTACACCGGGTGGATAGTGCTCAAACCAGGGGTGATTCGAAGTCGTCGACATTAATAATCCTCATGCGTTCTTTATCTACAGATGCAACCGAATCCGCTTCTTCTTGTGTTAATACATTAGCCGCTACAGCAGCGTCTAAGCATTGCTGCAACGTTCTACCTTGAATCTGATTTTCATGCAACGCTTTTGCCAGCTTGATTTCCAACGGTTCAATCTGAATGACTTTTTCTAAAATGGATTGCATGGAGCCCACAGGATTATTGGGCCTATCGGTCATATAAATATTCTTTGCAAAACGATCTCGCATGCTATTAGGGCACAACAGTGTATTAGCCGCCAGATGCGTTAACTCATCACTCGGTGCCGACAAAGTTCTTCCGAGTGGAAATATTACCGCTCTCAAACAACGTGCAATAAAAATATTTGGAAGATTATCTAATAGTCCGTACATCTGCGTTTGAATTTTATAAAGCAGATCCTGACAAATCCATTTTACAACTGGCAGCTCTTCAACAATCGGTCCACGACCACCACCTTGCTCAAAATGTTTTAATACGGCAGAACCAGTATATAAATAGCTTAAAATATCACTGAGCCGTGCCGATATTTTTTCCATCCGCTTTAATTTTGAACCTAAAGTTAACATACTAAAATCAGCAACCAAAGCAAACCCTGCACTAAAACGCGAAAACAGCTGGTAATAACGACGCAGAGGGCCTCGCCCCATATTATGCGCCGAATGACCGCGCGTTAACCCCAGCACAAGTGCGCGAACCTTATTACTGATGAGAAAACCTATGTGACCAAAAATCGCCTTATCAAATTCAATTAAATTTTTGCGTCGGTCAGGCCCTTGAGCCGCTGTCAGTTCCGCTAAAACATATGGATGACATCGTATTGCACCTTGACCAAAGATAATCATCGAACGCGTTAAAATATTGGCACCCTCAACTGTAATACTGATCGGCAACTCAATATAGGATTGCGCCAGATAATTATTCGGTCCCATACAAATACCCTTGCCACCATGCACATCCATAGCATCACACAATATTTGTCGGCTCAGGTGTGTCGTATGGCACTTACTGATTGCTGATTCCACCACTGGTTCTTGACCATGATCTATCGAGGCAACAGTAAATAAACGTAATGCATCGACAGCATAACCGTATCCCGCGATGCGCGC
>JAHZIV010000081.1 GCA_022601255.1 Gammaproteobacteria bacterium | reverse complement strand
GTGTATCGTAATACGCTTGCACGCCGTGCTGTTGAGGGCACACATATGGCTTGTCTTATTGAATCACTAGTGGGTCCGATTGTGCTATTTTTCGCACATGAGGAACCAGGAGCTGCTGCTCGTTTGATTCGTGACTTTGTGAAGTCGCATGAGAATTTAGAAGTTCGTGCGCTTGCACTCGATGGCCAATTACTTGGCCCTGACCAACTGAAAGCAGTTGCTAGCCTTCCATCTCGTGATGAGGCAATAGCACAGTTGATGTCGGTCATGCAGGCACCGGTTACTAAGTTCGTGCGTACTTTGAAAGAGCCTGTTGCACAAACCGTCAGGGTTATTGCAGCGGTGCGCGATCAAAAAGAAGCGGCATAATTAACAATTTAACAAATAGGTAAAAAAAATGGCAGAACTATCGAAAGATGATATTTTAGAAGCAGTAGCAAACATGAGCGTCATGGACGTTTGTGATCTTGTCAGTGCAATGGAAGAAAAATTTGGTGTCTCAGCTGCGGCTGCAGTTGCAGTAGCAGGCCCAGCAGCGGGTGGCGAAGCAGCGGCTGCTGAAGAGAAGACTGAATTTGATGTGGTCATGAAGAGCTTTGGCGGCAATAAAATTGCTGTGATTAAAGCGATTCGTGCTATCACAGGCCTTGGCTTGAAAGAAGCAAAAGACATGGTTGAAGGTGTTCCTGCAACCGTTAAAGAGGCTGTTGCAAAAGACGAAGCTGACAGCATTAAAAAACAGCTTGAAGAAGCTGGTGCTGAAGTTGAAGTTAAGTAAGATACTTTTAGTAATGAGTCTCGACACTTTGTGTTCGGGACTCATTGTTTTTTAGCAATTTGACAGTTTAACCTTTTGAGAGGCGCCCATGGCAATAAAAGCAATCACTTCGAACACTGAAAAAAGACGCACACGACTCCGTCTTGGGAAAAGTAAAGCAGAAGTTCTGAAGATTCCATTTCTGTTGCATACACAGTTTGAATCTTATCAAAAATTTCTATATGCCAATGTTGCGGCTGACGGTATTGACCATACGTCGGGTTTGCATGAAGCTTTTTCGTCAGTATTTCCAATTAGAAGCTATGCCGGAACTGCTGAGTTAGATTATGTTGATTATAATCTAGGTGCGCCAGTCTTTGATGTGCAAGAGTGTAAGCTGCGTGGGCAAACGTTTGCAGCAGCACTGAAGGTTAAAATGCGTTTAATTATTTATGATAAAGATGCTGCAAAAGAGAATCCTGTTGTAAAAGATATTCGTGAACAAGAAGTGTATATGGGCGAAATACCGCTGATGACACAATCAGGAAGCTTAGTAATTAATGGTACTGAGCGTGTGGTGGTATCACAATTACATCGTTCGCCAGGTGTGTTCTTTGAGCATGATAAAGGTAAGACGCATACATCTGGAAAAGTACTATTTTCAGCGCGTATTATTCCTTATCGCGGTTCATGGTTAGACTTCGAATTTGACCCGAAGGACTGTGTTTTTGTGCGTATCGATCGTCGTCGTAAGATCCCTGCAACGGTATTGTTGCGTGCACTCGGCTATGACACCGGTGAAATCTTGAAAATGTTCTATGAAGAGAACACTTTTACATTGTCTGATGGCGCTATAACATTGCATCTAGTGCCAAAGCGATTGCGTGGTGAATTAGCGATAACTGATATTGTTGATGCGGATGGTAAAGTCATCGTTGAGAAAGATCGCCGTATTTCAGCGCGTCATGTGCGTCAAATTGAAAAGGCAGGCATTAAAACTATGCAAGTGCCTGAAGAGTACCTGCTCGGTAAGATGTTAGCAGAGTCGCTCGTTGATAAGGAAACGGGTGAGGTAGTTGCTGCAGCCAATCAGGAAATCACAGCAGCCATGTTGGATACATTGCGTGAACATGACGTTAAGGGCCTTAAGACACTTTATATTAATGAAATTGAGTGTGGACCTTATATTTCACAGACATTGCAGCTTGATGCTTCCACTAATAAGTTAGAAGCGTTGGTAGAAATTTATCGCATTATGCGTCCGGGTGAGCCACCTACAAAAGAAGCAGCAGAAGCGTTGTTTGAAAATTTATTCTTTACTGAAGATCGCTATGATTTATCGGTTGTGGGTCGCATGAAGTTTAACTATCGCGTAGGTCGTGAAGAGTTAACAGGGTCAGGCGTATTGACTAAAGAAGATATTGTTGCGGCACTGAAGGTGTTGGTTGACATTCGTGACGGTAAGGGCGAGGTCGATGATATTGATCACCTGGGTAATCGACGTGTTCGTAGTGTTGGTGAGATGGCAGAAAATCAATTCCGTGTTGGTCTTGTGCGTGTTGAGCGTGTGGTTAAGGATCGTTTGAGTTTAGCGGAATCTGAGAATTTGATGCCACAAGATTTGGTGAATGCTAAGCCTGTTGCTGCTGCCATGAAAGAATTTTTTGGTTCCAGTCAGTTGTCTCAGTTTATGGATCAGGTTAATCCGCTGTCTGAAGTGACACACAAACGTCGTGTCTCTGCATTAGGGCCGGGTGGTTTGACGCGTGAACGTGCTGGGTTTGAGGTGCGCGATGTGCACCCAACGCATTATGGTCGTTTATGTCCGATTGAAACACCTGAAGGACCCAATATTGGTTTGATTAACTCAATGGCGATTTTTTCTAGAACCAATAACTTTGGTTTCCTTGAAAGTCCATATCGTAAGGTTGTTGATGGTCGTGTCACAGATGAATGTCAGTATTTATCTGCGATTGAGGAAGGTAATTATTATATTGCGCAAGCCAGTACTATTATGGATGCAGAGGGTCTTCTGAGTGATGACCTGATCACGTGTCGTAATAAGGGTGAGTTTACTTTGACAACACGAGACAAGGTGGACTATATGGATGTTTCACCGCGTCAGATTGTATCGGTGGCGGCTTCGTTGATTCCATTCTTGGAGCATGATGATGCCAACCGTGCTTTGATGGGTTCGAATATGCAACGACAAGCAGTGCCAACCGTATGCCCAGAGAAACCTTTGGTGGGTACGGGAATGGAGCGCACAGTTGCGGTGGACTCTGGAGTAACGGTTAAAGCAATGCGTCCTGGTATTGTTGATGTAGCCGATGCTTCGCGTGTTGTGGTGCGTGTTGATGAGTCTGCATTGTCAGGTGATGACGATGTCGGCGTTGATATTTATAATTTAATTAAGTTCTCTCGCTCGAATCAAAACACATGTATTAATCAGCGTCCTATCGTGATGGCGGGTGACAAGGTTAATAGTGGCGATGTGTTAGCTGATGGTCCTTCGACGGATCTAGGTGAGCTAGCATTGGGTCAGAATTTATTAGTAGCGTTTATGCCTTGGAATGGTTACAACTTTGAGGATTCCATTCTAATCTCTGAGCGCCTTGTGGAAGAGGATCGTTTTACCACGATTCATATCCAAGAATTAACCTGTATTGCGCGTGATACTAAATTGGGAGCGGAAGAAATTTCTGCGGACATTCCCAATGTAGGTGAGCATGCACTTTCGAAACTTGATGACTCGGGTATTGTTTATATCGGTGCTGAAGTTAATGCGGGCGATATTTTGGTGGGTAAGGTAACGCCGAAGGGCGAGACACAATTAACCCCAGAAGAAAAGCTGCTACGCGCTATCTTTGGTGAGAAGGCATCCGATGTTAAAGACAGTTCGTTGCGTGTACCGTCAGGTACTGTGGGTACTGTTATTGATGTGCATGTCTTTACGCGCGAAGGTGTTAAGAAAGACAGTCGTGCGTTGGCCGTTGAAGAAGCTGAAATTGCTAAGGCACAAAAAGACTTGAATGATGAATTACGTATTCGTGAGGATGCATTATTCGAAGCGCTTGAGAAACAGTTGTTAGGTCAAAAAGTCAGTGGTGGTCCAGAGGGCTTGAAATCCAATGCTACTTTGGAGGCCGAGTATTTGCGTGGTCTTGATCGTGAAAAATGGTTTGAGATTCGCTTGCGTGATGATGCTATTAATCAGCGTCTTGAAGCGGCACATGCGAACTATAAGCAGTTCTATAAGGAACGCGATGACAAACTAAAAGATACGAAACAGAAATTGACTCAAGGTGATGACTTAGCACCGGGTGTTATCAAGGTTGTGAAAGTGTACTTGGCAGTGAAGCGTCGTATTAAAGCAGGTGATAAGATGGCGGGTCGTCACGGTAACAAGGGTGTTATCTCGACGATTATTCCAGTGGAAGACATGCCTTACCTGGAAGATGGAACGCCGGTTGATATTGTCTTGAATCCTTTGGGTGTACCATCGCGTATGAATATCGGACAGGTGCTGGAAACGCACTTGGGATGGGCTGCAAAAGGTTTAGGTAAGAAGGTCAATAAACTCTTACAGCAGACCAGCGATGTTAATGAAATACGTAAAGGCATTCAGCCAATTTACGATGTAAGTTATGGTCAACGCATCGACTTCAGTAAATTAACTGATAAAGAAGTGGTTACCTTGGCAGATAATTTACGTGGCGGTGTGCCAATATCAACACCGGTGTTTGATGGTGCTGCAGAATCAGAAATTAAGAACCTACTCAAAATGGCGGGTCTACCGGAGTCGGGACAAACCATCTTATATGATGGTCGTAGCGGTAAACCTTTTAATCGCCCTGTGACGGTCGGTTACATGTATATGTTGAAACTGAATCACTTGGTGGATGACAAGATGCATGCGCGTTCAACAGGTTCTTACAGTTTGGTAACACAACAACCACTGGGTGGTAAGGCTCAGTTTGGTGGTCAGCGCTTTGGTGAGATGGAAGTATGGGCATTAGAAGCATATGGTGCTGCATACACGTTACAAGAAATGTTGACTGTAAAATCGGACGATGTAAATGGACGTACACGCATGTATAAAAACATCGTTGATGGAGATCATCAGATGGATGCAGGCATGCCTGAATCGTTTAACGTATTGGTGAAAGAAATCCGCTCTTTGGGTATCGACATCAGCTTAGAGAATGACTAATCGCAGGAGTTGCAATGAGAAATCTACTAAATCAAATTAGAAATGATCGTAATTTAAATGATTTTGATGGCTTGCGTATTAAGCTTGCATCGCCGGAAGAAGTTCGTTCTTGGTCATTTGGTGAGGTTAAAAAACCTGAGACAATTAACTATCGTACCTTTAAGCCTGAGCGTGAAGGATTGTTCTGCGCTAAGATTTTTGGTCCGATTAAAGATTACGAATGCCTGTGTGGTAAATACAAGCGTCTTAAGCACCGCGGTGTTGTCTGCGAAAAGTGTGGTGTTGAAGTCACCTTGGCGAAAGTGCGTCGTGATCGCATGGGTCATATTGAGTTGGCATGTCCTGTAGCCCATATCTGGTTTTTGAAATCATTGCCATCGCGTATTGGTTTGCTATTGGATATGACGCTGCGTGATATTGAACGCGTATTGTATTTTGAATCTTTTGTGGTCGTGGATCCTGGTATGACAGCGTTAGAGCGTGGTCAATTGCTTTCTGAGGAAGCTTACTTGGATGCATTAGAAGAGTACGGTGACGACTTCGAAGCATTGATGGGTGCAGAAGCGGTTCAAAGCCTATTGATGGACATTGATATCGAGTCGGAAATTGTAAAGTTGCGTGAAGAGTTGCCGAAAACGTCTTCAGAGACAAAAATTAAGAAAATCACAAAACGTCTTAAAGTGCTTACTAATTTCAAAGAGTCGGGTAACAAGCCTGAATGGATGATTCTAAATGTATTGCCGGTGTTGCCACCTGATTTGCGCCCATTGGTGCCGTTGGATGGCGGTCGTTTTGCCACATCGGATTTGAATGATCTATATCGTCGAGTGATCAACCGTAATAATCGTTTGAAACGTTTGTTAGATTTAAATGCCCCCGATATTATCGTGCGTAATGAAAAACGTATGTTGCAAGAAGCGGTGGATGCCTTGTTGGATAATGGTCGTCGTGGTCGCGCCATTACGGGATCAAATCGTCGCCCATTGAAATCGTTAGCGGACATGATTAAAGGTAAGCACGGTCGTTTCCGTCAAAACCTATTGGGTAAGCGTGTCGATTACTCGGGTCGTTCGGTGATTGTGGTGGGTCCTTATTTGAAATTGCACCAGTGTGGTTTGCCGAAGAAGATGGCGCTCGAGCTATTTAAACCCTTTATATATAGCAAACTGCAGCGCATGGGTTTGGCAACAACGATTAAAGCTGCAAAGAAAATGGTAGAAGGCGAAGTGCCTGAGGTTTGGGATATTTTGGATGGCGTGATTCGCGAACATCCAGTGTTATTAAACCGTGCGCCAACATTGCACCGTTTAGGTATTCAGGCATTCGAACCCGTGTTGATTGAAGGTAAGGCGATTCAGCTTCACCCATTGGTGTGTGCGGCCTATAACGCCGACTTTGATGGTGACCAAATGGCGGTGCATGTACCACTGACATTGGAGGCGCAGTTAGAGGCGCGTTCATTAATGATGTCTACCAATAATATTTTGCATCCTGCAAACGGTAACCCAATCATCGTGCCCAGTCAGGACGTTGTCTTGGGTCTTTACTACATGACGCGTGAGAAAGTAAATGCACTTGGAGAAGGCACTTTGTTTGCCGACAAGGACGAAGTTATTCGCGCATTTGAGAATGGTAGTGTTGAGATTCAAACAAAAATTAAAGCACGCATCTTGGAGCATGGTGAATTAAGACGTGTCGATACGACTGTGGGTCGTGTCATCTTGTGGCAAATTGCGCCAGAGGGTATGGCATTTGAAGAAATGAATAAGCCAATGAGCAAGAAGGCGATCTCTCAGTTGTTGGATGTGAGTTATCGTAAACTGGGCTTAAAGAAAACCGTTATTTTTGCTGATCATTTGATGTATACCGGATTCCGTTATGCGACGTTGTCGGGTGTTTCCGTGGGTATTAATGATTTAATGGTGCCTGAAATCAAGCAGAGCATCATCGATAAGGCTGAAGATGAAGTGCGTGAGATCGAGAAGCAATATGCATCTGGCCTGGTAACACAGGGTGAGCGTTACAATAAGGTTATTGATATTTGGTCGCATACCAATGAGAAAGTAGCAAAAGCGATGATGGAAAAGATCGCGATTGAAAAAGTCTTGGATAAAGAAGGGTCCGAGGTGGAACAAGCTTCGTTTAACTCTATTTATATGATGTCAGACTCTGGTGCTCGAGGTTCTGCTGCACAGATTCGACAGCTTGCTGGTATGCGTGGACTGATGGCAAAACCAGACGGCACTATTATTGAAACACCGATTACGGCAAACTTCCGCGAAGGTTTAGACGAGTCGCAATACTTTATTTCGACACACGGTGCGCGTAAAGGTTTGGCAGATACAGCATTAAAAACAGCGAACTCAGGTTATTTGACACGTCGTCTCGTGGATGTGGCGCAAGACTTGGTGGTGACTACTGAAGACTGTGGTACGAACCGTGGTATTGAGATGCGTCCACATATTGAAGGTGGTGATGTGGTTGAGCCATTGCACGAACGTGTATTGGGTCGCGTCACTGCGGAGTCGGTGATGGATCCTCGTACGAATCAAGAGTTGTTGCCAAATAACTATTTGATGGATGAGGCTGCAGTCGACTTAATCGAAAAGCATGGTGTGGATTGTATTAAGGTGCGTTCTACCATTACTTGTGAAACACGATACGGTATTTGTGCGAACTGTTATGGTCGCGATCTTGCGCGTGGTCACATGGTGAATGTGGGTGAGGCCGTGGGTGTTGTAGCAGCACAATCCATTGGTGAGCCGGGCACGCAGTTAACGATGCGTACCTTCCATATTGGTGGTGCCGCTTCTCGTGCGACGGCCGTTAATAACATTCAGGTGAAGACCGAAGGTAAGATTCGTTTGCGTAACTTGCGTAGTGTGACACATCAAAGTGGTGGCTTGATTGCGGTATCGCGTTCGGGTGAATTGATCGTGTGTGATGAGTACGGTAGTGAACGTGAGAAATATAAAGTACCTTACGGCGCACAGATTAATGTTAAAGACGACGATGCGGTGACTGTTGGTCAGGTGGTTGCACAATGGGATCCACACACGCATCCTATCATTACGGAAGTAACCGGTAAGCTGAAATTTATCGACATGTTGGATGGTATTACGATTAACCGTCAAACGGATGAGTTGACAGGTTTGAGCAGTACGGTTGTGACAGCTGCAAAACAGCGTTCAGCTGGCCGTGAATTGCGTCCGATGGTGAAATTAGTAGATGCAAAGGGTAAAGATGTATTCTTGTCGGGAACCAAAGTGCCTGCGCAATACTTTTTACCTGAAGGCACGATCATCAATAAGAATGATGGTGATGAGGTGTTGATTGGTGATGTGGTTGCACGTATTCCGCAAGAAACGAGTAAGACACGTGATATTACCGGTGGTCTGCCTCGAGTAGCGGATTTATTTGAAGCACGTGCACCGAAAGATTCAGCCATACTTGCTGAGATTTCGGGTATCGTGAGTTTTGGTAAAGACACTAAGGATAAGGATCGTATTATTATTACGGCACCTGATGCTGTAACGCATGAAGTCTTGATTCCTAAATGGCGTCATGTCAGTGTGTTTGAGGGTGAAACTGTCGAAAAAGGTGAGGTAATCGCTGACGGTCCAACCAACCCGCACGATATCTTGCGTTTGTTAGGTGTGAATGCACTGTCTAATTACATTGTGAATGAAGTGCAGGATGTTTATCGTTTGCAGGGTGTGAAGATCAATGATAAGCATATTGAAGTCATTGTGCGTCAGATGTTACGTAAGGTGCATATCCACGATGCAGGTGATACCGACTTCTTGAAAGCAGAGCAGGTAGAGCATGCGAATTTCTTGGCTGAAAATGAAAGCGCTAAGAAAGAAGGTGGTGTTGAAGCCTTGGGTGAGCGATTGTTGTTGGGTATTACCAAGGCATCGTTAGCAACCGAATCGTTCTTATCGGCTGCGTCTTTCCAAGAAACCACGCGTGTACTAACAGGTGCTGCAGTAGCAGGTAAACGTGATGACTTGCATGGTTTGAAAGAAAATATTTTGGTGGGTCGTATTATTCCTGCTGGAACAGGCTTTACATATCATAAGCAAAGACATCAAAAAGAAGAAGTGGTTGAGAAGACTACGGCTGAAGAAGATGCAGCAGCAATTGCGTCTGAGGCAGAGCAAGCATTGAGTGAAGCATTAAATGCGCCGACAACTGAGTCTGAGACTGAGCAGCAACAGCCTGCCGAAGGATCGACTGAGAAATAAAGTCTGCTTATCTATGGGTCCTTTTGAATGATAATGTTTGCTGCGCTGCTTGCATTATCATTCAAAATACCCGTATAGCTGAATAGCAAGCCTGGGTTAAATAGGTTGTCCCAGAAGTAGCGCAAGTAATGCCGTGCGTGTTTCTTTACATTCCCCTCAAGAGAATCTATCAATTTTTCGGTACACGTCGGACTTTGGTCTGGTGATGAGATCTCCTCGGCAGACTGACAAATTTCTGGTGGAGAGGTAATTTAGCTGTTATCATGTGCTCAAAATTACAAAGAGGAGTGCAATATTGCCTCGTGATCTTGAAAATGTGTCAGAGTTTGTCAATCTTGCTGAGATCAAAAAATCATTAGTACCATCGGCAGAGCCATTAGCGCAAAAATGTGCAATACAGTCAATTTTAACGTTAATGACGGGTAGCTTTGTGAATCGAGAGGTGATGGCGGGCGATCTTGAATTGCTGTCTGCTTTGAGTGAGTTGTTGAAATCGGAAGATGTGATTGTTATTACTCTGGCAGTAGAAGCATTAGGTGATTTAGCACGCGATGACGCTGACCATCAGACTCTAGTGGGCACACTGGATGGTTTATGGGACTCTTTCGCTAGCTTGTTAAAAATGCAAGATAAGAAGCTACAAAAAACCATTGCTGTTACGTTATCTTATCTGTCGGCAAATCATCTTGAGAATCAAGTGGTAATTGGCAAAATAGTGAGCTTGTGGGAGTTTTTGGCGCGTTTATTGAAGGATGATGATATAGAGGTGCAGGCAATTGCTGTGACAGCCCTGTATCGTGTGGCAGATGGTACTAAAGAAAATCACACACCAGAGAATCAGGCAGCAGCGCTGCAGACAAAGGGCTTGTTGGAATCTTTAGGGCGCTTATTACAGTCTGATGATGTGCGTGTCCAAGCGATGACAGCAGCCGCTTTGCGTAACTTGGCCCGTCATAAAGAGAATAAAGCTAAGATTATTGCATTGGAAGGATTATTGGAATCCTTAGCTAGACTACTAACATCGAAGAATGTGACGGCTCTGAAGTTTGTTGCAGGTGCTTTATGTAATTTGGCTCATAGTGATAAGAGTAGGCTTAAGATTGCAGAGACAGCTGGATTATTAAACTCCTTGGTGGCGTTATTAAAGAATCCACTTAAAAGAGTGCCGATCGTTGTTTTAGATGCTTTAGGAAATATAGCGATCCACAAGAATAATCAAATGAAGATTATAGCGATTGATGGGTGCCTAACATCTTTGGTGGTTTTATTGCAATCAAGTCATGTAAAAGCCCAGAGAAATGCTGCTGCAGTTATAGGGATTTTAGCGTCTGAACAATCTGAGGCTCGGATGAAACTTGCAGCAGAGCCAAGGTTGCTAATATCTTTAGTTGCAGCGTTACAATCAAATCATGTAGAAATTCAGAGAAATGCTGCTGATGCCATAAGAAATTTATCAGATGGTTATGATGATCTTGAGGTGAAACTTGCGGCAGAGTCGGGGTTGTTGGCATCTTTAGTGGCGTTGTTGAAATCAAAAGATGAGGGTGTTCAAAAAGGAGTTCTTGATGCTCTATGGAATATATCAAGTCACGTCGATACTAAAATGAAGATTATCGCAATTGATGGATGCTTAGAGTCATTGGTGGCTTTATTGCAATTAGATAATATAGAAATTCAGAGAGGTGCTGCTGGAGTTGTAAGAAATTTAGTGTCCAAACATTCTGAGGCTCGGATGAAACTTGCGGCAGAGCCAGGGTTGCTAGCATCTTTAGTGGCGTTGTTGAAATCTAAAAATGAAGATGCTCAAGAGGATGCTGTTAGTGCTTTGCTCAACATGACATGTTCCGATGAGAGTAAAGCGGAAATTATCACAATTGATGGGTGCTTAGAATCTTTGGTGTTTTTATTACAGTCAAATAGTGCAAACGTACAGAGAGCTGCTGTCGGAGTATTATGGGATTTAGCAGACAGTAATGATGAGAATAGAAGCAAGATAGGTAAACAAAAAGAGTTGTTTTTATTCTTGGGTAAACTGTTGCGCTCAGATGATGATGTTCGGCAGTATGCTGCGGGTGCTCTAAGGTGTTTGTCTGATTCACATCCTGAAAATCAAAAAAAAATGTTAGCAGTGGAGGGGCTATTAGCATCTCTAGCTGTGCTTCTCCAGCCTGGTGTCGAGGAAGCAACTCTAAAACATGCCCTCTTTATTTTTTCAAAGTTGTTGTCTAATGAGGAAAATAGAGTTTCGATTGCAAGCGTAGAGGGGCTGTTTCAACCTATGGGCGTGCTATTAACATCTGAAAATGTGTTTATTAGAGGTCATGCTTTATCTGTTTTGCTAAATTTATCACGTTTGTCGCGTAGTGATGACAATAGTGCTTTGATAGCGAAAATGTATCAAGCGCCTGGGTTGTTAGCATCTTTGGTGGGCAAGCTAAAATCAACGAAAGGATTGGAACGACAATATGCTGCCATCACGTTAGCAAACTTGGCTTTTGACCCTGAAGCTGCAAAAGTGATTGGGCTTACAGAGGGTGTGTGGGGTAATTTAAATGCATTATTGATGTCGATAGATATAACAAACATAAAATCAACTGTAAGAGCTATTTGTAATTTAGCTTTTGAAAATGCAGTCAATCAAGCTGCACTACGCGCCCAACCTGGGTTGATGGCGATGTTGAAAAACCATTCAAAATCAGATTATGAAGTTATTAGAAAAGCAGCAGAAGATGCCTTGGCCTATTTAAACGATCAGTCTCATGCTGTCACGGGTGCGGGAATGTTTGCAGCAAAAGGCAAACATAAAAGGTTGGCAACAGAAGATCCTGCGAAGGCTCCAGATGCTAAGAAACCTAACAAAGGTGGCTAAGAGGGAGGCAGCACAGTGTGCCAGGCGCTCGCATCTTCTTATAGGGTAGATTTGATTTCCCAAACTTAGAAATGCTACGATATTCTTATGCCTAAGAGATATGACAAAGAAATCTTTTTTTCCATGGAGATCGGTAAGAATGATGCCTACATGGGAGCTTTGCAAGGAATAAGGCATGTCAAGAAAGGCCGCGTTGCAGAATCTGATTTTCATTTTATTTGCATAAAAGATCCTGCCTCTCAAGCCGAGGCGGAAAAAATACTCGCCACCGTTACCAATCGCTCAAGAATTTATCTTGGAGCGCATGGAATAGTATATGATGTTCATCAAGTAGAGGCCCATGGAAAAGACCTAGAGGCGCTCTCTCTAGCAGGCTACTTGAAAGATAAGCTCACACACAGGTCCTTACGAGAAGCGCATGACGATCAAAGACTAAGAATATCCCTGATAGTCTGTTTGGCAGGTTTGGGCATGGAGGAGCACAAAAAATTTGTGACCGTAGGATCAGGCCGCGATGTCTTTGTCGACAATGCTGCTTTTGCAGAAGCAGAGACAGATAACTTTGAGGAAAGTTTTGCCATCATGTTATGTGCACAACTTTATGATGATGGTGCTGGTATTATTTGTGATGTTGTAGGGAGAAGAGATATTCCTCCTATAATTGGCGGCTCAGCGGAAAAGAAAGCCCAAATGCCCCCCGATATCATGAATAAAAGATTACAGGAAGCCGTTCTAAGATATAAAAAACGTGGACTAAAACTCAAAACCTACAAAATGATGCGTGGGGAAAATTTCATACCGCTCAAAAGTGGCAGCCTGAAATTTATAGCCACAACAAACGATAAAGGCCAGATAGTCTTTTATGATGAATATGAAGATTTTTTCTATAGCTTTATTAAGCATTCAGTTATTCCCACGATGTTGGGGTCTCAATGTTCATACCCAAAGAAACCCGCCGCTCCCGCATCAGTCGTAACAACCCCTGACGCCGAAGATATTCAAGTGATGTATACTTGCATCGAGGAGCTTGAGGTAGCGGCTCAAGAAATTTTACATGATCAAATTATTCGAGGGGAGGGTGAGGAGCGCACGAGTAAAGAACTCGCATTAGAAACGCGTGACCGATGTAGTGTGGCAACTAAACTTTCTCGATCCGCCGATTTTTTAAATGCAGATTATCTGAAAATCATCACCGTTCTAGAAAAGGCTGTGACTGCTGCCAAAGGATCTGACACCATATGTCTGCTGAGACTCATTGAAAATAAAACAAGATTGTTTGCCCTCGCCATGGGTGCGACTGATGCCCCAGAAGTATTATAGTCTTGGTGCTGATGCGTGTTCGGTTGCTGCCGTGATAGGAGTTGTAGCGGGCGCGGCAAAAGCACCTGTTGTTCTGGCAGCTGTTGCAGATGTTGCATCACGCTTGTTTGGATTTGCATCCACAGTAGATAACTGGGTCCTGAGTTGTTGATACATCTCATGATGATCGCTATAGTTCGGTGTTTGTGGGTGTGAAAGACAACGCTTAATGCGGTCATGCAATGCTGCAATTTTGCATGCATTAGGCATTAGGCTTAAAGTATATAAGCCAATGACATCTGACTTTAATGCGCGAACACGATCAAAATGGGTTGCCTTGAGAAACAGTAAGTTCTCATAAATGTCTTTTTCTTCGGTGTCTGTTTCGACGAGAAGGTCGTGCGTTATTTTTGCCTGAGCCCAGTCACCGGAGGAAACATGTTTTATGAGTTGAGCGCATAGGTTTTCTATCCTCGGTATTATTGCATTAGCTCGGTCTTCATAAGGGTCATGCTCCGTTACTGCCCCTTTCGCAACGACAACTCGATTTTCATAAGGATCTGGATCCACTGTTGTCACGCCGCTTGCGACAATTTGACCATATCTACCCATTCTGCTGGATGCGGCTGGGATATCACTTAATCTAACGACACCACGGCTGCTGTCAAGTAAGACCTGGGGTTCTGGGGTGGGTGTAGGGTCTTTAAAGTGTTGATTAGGCTGATGGGCAGCACCGGTTGCTGTTCTTCGGCGCCTCGTAACTCGCTGAATTAATTGCCTTATCTTTTTAAACATGGGGATATCCTGGCTATATTATGTGCAGAATATTAACAGATAAAATGCCGTCATACAAGTAACGTTATAGTCGCTCTGGAGCTTCCCTTGCTCCTACAGCTTCTGCGAACACTTTTGTTTTCTTTTCGAGATGCTCAAGTACTCCTAAGGTTCTGGCGCCACTTGCTTTAAAGACAGCTTCGCCCAGAATGGTCGTAATTTTTAGATAGTCTTCTGTTAGGAGGTCGGGAGAGCGCGCTAATTTTGTGGCTGCTGAATGGCCTGCGCCCTCTTTTGTAAGCTCTGGACTCGGGCGTTCTTCGCCTTGGCCTCGTGCTATTTGATCTCGTAGAATTTCGTGGGCGGCTACTTTGAGTTTGTCTATACAGGCGCTGATGACGGGAATATCTTCAGGGTCAACTTTTGTCATGAGTAGTATGGCAATGATGACATTTTTAGTATAACTGTAAAAAAAGTCGCGAAATTCATCATAGAATACTAATTTACCGTCAGGGCTAATGGTTGCTATAAATTTTAAACTGCCGCTTTTAAGGGATTGAAAGTTTACTCCATTTTTCATTTCACAGGATTTGAATTTAACCCCTTTTGATCTGCAAAGGGTGGCATACATCTGTATATTTTTATTCATTGCACCTGGAGCTAATTGGTATTTTTGTACATCTTTTGTGTTAGGAGATCTAATGTGCGTGATATCTCTTCTGCCAACAACATCGCAAACAATACCGGCGCCATCGCCATAGAGGTGTGAGCATAACATGACAGCAAAGCTGGCCTCGAAATTATCGGTTTCTGCCTGAGAGAAAGTAGCGTTATTAACTTCTACGTCAATTCCAGACCCGGTGATGAATTTCGTGTGTTCTTCTATGCCTAAGCCACCTAAGCAGATCAGCAGTGAAATTCGTAATCTTTGCTCGGGCAATGGGTCTTTTAATGAAGGGTGTGTCAGCGAGGCTTTTAAGAATTCTGCAATTTTGGCGGCGTTGACTTCCTTGCCATAAGCCATAACGGCATGCACTTGGTTAATAATACCGTGTGCTGTTAAATAGAGTCGGGATTGATTGGTAACAGTAGCCAGTACGGCTCTGGCCCTTGCTTCATTCTCCGGTGTATCTATGGAGATAATGTCGACATCGCCTTCTCCAACCCGAGCCTTTTTCATATGAAGTGCTCCAACAAGGCTTCCTACGAGCAGGTCTTTTTCAGTGCCCATCATAGAAAGGAATACTTCTTTGTTATATTTGGTCGGCATGGAAAAATTATAGCATATCTTTTATAGACATTCGGGGGCATCGGTCGCACCCATGGCGAGGGCGAATAACCTTGTTTTGTTTTGGATAAGTCTCAGTAGTTGTATGGTTCCATCGCTTTTGGCTGTATGCACAGCTGCGTCTAGAATCGTGGCGACTCTTAGGTAGTCTGCATTTACCGCATCGGGTGACCGAGAGAGTTTTGTTGCACTCTTGTGTTTGTCGCTAGTCTCTATTGCAAGTTCTCTGCTAAGGCGTTCCTCGCCTTCTCCCCGAGAAACCTGATCATGTAAGATTTCTTGAGCTGCTATTTCTAGTTCTTCGATGCAGTGATAGACGGTCTCAATATCTTCAGCACTAGGAGGTGTGACTAGTTTGCCTGGTACAATAGTTTGTTTGGGTGATTTGAGTTTGGACATGCGTATTGTAGGAATAATAGAATGTTTAATAAAGCTATAAAAAAAATCCTCGTATTCATCATAAAATACAATTTCACCCGCATCGCTGGGTGTTGCCACAAATTTTAAGCTACCACTGTTTAGAGATTTAAAGTTTTTATCGATTTCCATGCGACATGCTTTGTAATGAGTTCCTCTGTCTTCACCCGCAGCAACCATTTTTTGTAGATTTTTATTCATGATGTCAGGAGTTAGGCTGAGTTTCTTAATGCCTGCAGCACTAGGCGCATGTGAATGCACAAGGTCTCTCCTCCCTACGACATCACAGATAATGCCAGCACCACTATTATAAAGTTGTGCACATATCATAACGGCAAAACTTGCTTCAAAGTTGTCTATGGGTGCCTGAGCAAAAGCCGGGTTGTCAACATGTCCTCCAGTGGGAAGTGGGCCAATATATGCTTTGTGTTCTTCTATCCCCATGCCTCCATAGCACACTAATAGAGAAATTCTTAACCGGCGGCTAGAGCTTGCATCTTTTAAAGAGTGATGTGTTAGTGCATCTCTGAGAAATGCTGCGATATTTTTAGCGGAGTCTATTTCTCCGCTAACGACTAATCTCCCACTTGCGTCATGTGTCATTGATCCGGAAAATAATAGGTGATGAACCGTATAGGGTATGCCGTGGGCCATAATGTAAATTCTTGATTGGTTGGTAACAGTGGCTAGAACAGCTCTTGCGTTTGCTTCGTGTTCGGCGTCTATGCGGACAATGTGGAAGTTAGATTGTTCAACGCTACCTTTTTTAGCATGGCGTACTCCTTGAATTGCTCCTATATACATGGCATCGCTGTCGTGTGCTAGACATATACAGACCTCTTTGTCATATCGGGTGGGCATATGGAAATTATAGTATATTCTTGCTAGATAAGGAATTTTGAAGCGGATTGAATAACGTCTGCATCAGTTCCTGCTGTTTTTATTGAGGGTGCGTGAAAAGCGCCTGCTTTTCTTGCTGCAGTAGCGGATGTTTTATCATAAACTTGGCTTTCATCTGCGCTAGGAAGCAGAGTTAGGATGCATTCATAAATCTCACGATGATTATTGTACTGCGATATCTCTGGGTGTTGAAGGCAACTATTGATTTGATCGCGTAACGCAGCTATCTCGTGTGAATTTGGAATCAGGCTTAAGGTGTAAAAACAGATAGTGTCTGCTTTTAATGTGCGAACACGATCAAAGTGGGTTGCCTTTAGAATATATAAATTTTCATAAATTTCTTTTTCTGCCGTATTTGTTTTGATGAGGCGGTCATATAGTGCTTTCGCTTGCGTCCAGTCACCAGATGAGATCTGTTCTACTAGTTGGGAACATAGGCGTTCTAGTTTTGGAATCAATTCATTGGCTCGGTCTTCATAAGGATCTGGGTCCAGTATTACTGCAGAGGAGATAGGATCTACGATCAGACAACTATGATTCTCATATCTGCCTGTCTCGGACGCAACGGGTTCTTCAGGACGGTCAGGACTGGGAGTGGCCTCTGGTGCTGGGACAACTTTGTCATGTTGGTAGTCGGGGTTGGGTTGATATGCCTTTTTGGTGGGCGTTGACGTTCTTAGGCGCTGAAGTAATCGCCGTATAAGTCGTCGCAGTATTTTTATCATGGGGTTGTCCTGAGTATTTTTGTATTGCGCAAGATTCTATCAGATACGGTGCTGTCTGACAATTGCTTTAGAGCCACTCCGGTACGTCGGTGGCACCTACGGATTTGGCAAATTTCATTAGACTCTTTTGTGCGGACCGAAGCATGATTTCAGTTTGCGCATCAGTGTGTTTCAGGTATGCCTCATTTAGAATCGTGGAGATTTTCAAGTAATCTGCATTCAATTGTTCTGGCAATCTGGAGAGCTTTTTGGCTCCTGGGTGATGACCGCCGGTTTCTCGTTCGAGCTCTTTGCTGGGGCGTTCTTCGCCTTCGCCGGATTCTATTTGTTGTTTCAGAATTACTTGTGCAGCTGCCAGTAGTCTGCTGATGCACTCGTCAATTATAGGCTGATCTGCATCGGTATATATCCATATTTTTAAGGTAGGAATCATGGAGTGCTTAACAAAGCTATAGAAAAAATCTTCATACTCATCATAAAATACAATACTACCACTGGAGTTGGGTGTGACAATAAATTTCAGGCTGCCACTTTTAAGAGATTTAAAATTTTTATCTTTTGTCATCTTGCAGGCTTTGAGCTCAACTCCCGAGGCGCGCAGTTTGACTGCAAACTTTTCTGTAAGGTGGGTGATAATGACTGGGGATAAACCGTGAGTCAACATGGTTTTCTCGCTGGGTAAGAAAACATTTACGTCATCCCTTCTGCCAACGACATCGCAAATGATGCCAGCACCGCCGTCATAAAGTTGTGCGCATAACATCACAGCAAAGCTCGCCTCAAAGTTATCTTTTTCTGCTTCAGAAAAAGCGGGAACATCAACATAAGGGCCATCAGCTGAGCTTTTGACAAATTTTCGATGCTCTTCTGCACCAAGCCCTCCCATGCAGGTCAATAGAGAAATCCTTAACCTTTGAACATCGGGATCTTGGAAAAGGCGCGTTGTTAGGTGTTTTTTGAGGTAATCGGCAATATAGCTGGCACTGACTATTTTACTGTAAACCTCTACCTCGTGAACCAGCTGGGGTATGCCATGAGCCAGGATATAGATGCGTGATCGATTGGTGCAGCGGGACAGAGCTCTGCTTGCCTGAGGCGTACCTAACAGTACAGAGGCATGTTTAATATCATCAGTACTTCCTTTGCGACCATGAGTTGCGCCAATAATATTTCCAGCAACCACGCCTGAAATACCTTGATCACCTCCTAGGCAAGAAATAAAGACCTCTTTATCATATTTAAACGGCATGTGAAAATTATAGCAAGAAATTGAGATTGCCAGGCAAGCCTGATTGCCTTTTTTTTGAATAGGGCAATCAGGCTTGCCTGGCAATTCCTTCTTTTTTCTTAAAATATTCAGCCTACACTTGACGCAGTAGGCTGCTTTATTTAGAATCCCCGCTCCCCTTTCATATAGGGGTATTTTATATTGTCCCAAGATTCACTTTGTTCATACGATGGATTTGGGATTTTTTTGATTGGAGAATAGGAAAAAAATGGCAAGAATCAACCAGTTAGTGAGAAAGCCGCGCAAGTCAAAGCCAAAAAAGAATAACGTACCGGCTTTAGATAGTTGTCCACAAAGGCGTGGTGTGTGCACTCGTGTTTATACGATCACCCCCAAAAAGCCCAACTCGGCATTGCGTAAAGTAGCGCGTGTACGTGTGACTAATGGTAATGAGGTGACGGCTTACATCGGTGGTGAAGGTCATAATCTACAGGAGCACTCGGTGGTGTTGATTCGCGGTGGTCGTGTGAAGGATTTACCAGGTGTACGTTACCATATTGTACGCGGTTGTTTGGATACTGCTGGAGTGTCAGGGCGTCGCCGTGGCCGGTCGAAATATGGTGAAAAGAGACCAAAAGAATAAGTGGGAGAATAGAATATGTCACGTAGAAAAGCAGCGCCAAAAAGAGCAATATTACCGGATCCACTATTCAAAAGTGAGTTATTGGCAAAATTTATCAATTCAGTCATGAGCCATGGCAAAAAGTCTGTCGCAGAGAATATTGTTTACGGTGCATTAGACAGTGTATTTAATAAGGTACAGCAGTCGGGTGGCAAGATGCTCAAAGACGTTCGGTCGCCAAGAGAACGTTCTTTTAAGGACAAAGAAGGCGATGATGGCGGAGAAGGCGGTGACGGCGGATCCAGTTTCAAGCCCATCAAAGGCGACATTCGTGATAATGATGATGCGCGCGGTGCTGCTTTGAGTTATTTCAAGCGTGCACTCGATAATGTGATGCCAACCGTTGAGGTAAAATCACGCCGTGTGGGTGGCTCTACCTATCAGGTGCCGGTTGAAATCCGTTCTACTCGTCGTATGGCTTTGGCGATGCGTTGGTTGGTGGAGTATTCAAGCAAGCGTGGTGAGAAGACCATGGAGCAGCGTTTAGCGAATGAGATTTTAGATGCAATAGAAAATCGTGGTGCCGCGGTGAAAAAACGTGAAGACGTTCATCGTATGGCCGAGGCTAACAGAGCATTTGCGCATTACAGGTGGTAGGAAATTATGGGACGCGAAATACCTTTAGATAGAGTACGAAACATTGGGATTATGGCGCATATTGATGCGGGTAAGACGACAACTACAGAGCGTATTCTGTATTACACGGGTGTATCTCATAAAATTGGTGAGGTGCATGAAGGTAATGCGACTATGGATTGGATGGAGCAAGAACAAGAGCGTGGTATCACTATTACTTCAGCGGCAACGACTTGCTACTGGATGGGTATGGACCAACAGTTTCCAAAGCATCGTATTAATATTATTGACACACCGGGCCACGTAGATTTCACGATTGAAGTAGAGCGTTCGTTGCGTGTATTGGACGGTGCAGTTGCAGTGTTTTGTGCGGTAGGTGGTGTAGAGCCTCAGAGTGAAACCGTATGGCGTCAAGCCAATAAATACAACGTCCCTCGTATGGGTTTTGTCAACAAGATGGATCGTTCAGGCGCAAACTTCTTGTACGTGGTTGATCATGTTAAAACACGTCTTAAAGCAAACCCAGTGCCTTTACAGTTACCCATTGGTGCGGAAGAGGATTTCAAGGGTGTGGTTGATTTAATCCGTATGAAAGCGATCTACTGGAATGAAGCCGATCGTGGTATGACCTATGAATTAAAAGACATTCCAGAAGACATGCAGGCACAATGCCAAGAGTATCGTGAAAAGATGTTAGAGTCTGCTGCTGAAGCCAGTGAAGACTTGATGGAAAAATATCTTGAGAATGGCGATTTATCTGAAGATGAAATCCATGAAGGCATTCGTTTGCAAACCATTGCCGGAGAAATCATTCCGATGATGTGTGGTACTGCTTTTAAAAATAAAGGTGTGCAAGCGTTATTGGATGCTGTGATTCGTTACATGCCAGCGCCGACTGATGTTGAGGCGATTAAGGGTGAAAACGAAGATGGTTCTGCTGGTGAGCGACCTTCTTCTGATGATGAGCCTTTTTCATCGCTTGCATTTAAAATTATGACAGATCCTTTTGTGGGTACGTTAACATTCTTCCGTGTGTATTCAGGTGTATTGAAGTCCGGAGATTCCGTTTATAACCCAGTTAAACACAAAAAAGAACGTGTTGGTCGTATCTTGCAGATGCACTCTAACTCACGTGAAGAAATTCGTGAAGTGCGTACGGGTGATATTGCAGCGGCGGTAGGTCTGAAGAACGTAACGACGGGTGATACTTTGTGTGACCTGAAAAACATTATTACCTTAGAGCGTATGGAATTCCCAGAACCTGTTATTTCGGTTGCGATTGAGCCGAAGACAAAACAAGATCAGGAGAAGATGGGTATCGGTCTTAGCAAGTTGGCGCAAGAAGATCCTTCGTTCCGGGTGCATACTGATGAAGAGTCGGGCCAGACCATTATCGAAGGTATGGGTGAATTGCACTTAGAGATTATTGTCGATCGTCTACTGCGTGAATTTAAAGTGGGGGCGAATGTTGGTAAGCCGCGTGTTGCTTATCGTGAAACCATTCGTGAAAACGTCGAACAAGAAACCAAGTTCATTCGTCAGACGGGTGGTCGTGGACAATACGGTCACGTCTATATTCGTATGGAACCACAAGAGTCGGGCGCTGGTTTTGAATTCGTGAATGAAATTGTGGGTGGTGTGATTCCTAGAGAATATATCCCAGCAGTTGAAAAAGGTATCAAAGAACAGATGGAAAATGGCGTAATTGCCGGTTACCCCGTGGTTGACGTTAAGGTAACGCTCTATGATGGTTCTTATCATGATGTGGACTCGAGTGAAATCGCCTTTAAGATTGCAGGTTCACAAGCATTTAAAGCGGGTGCTATTAAAGCAAAACCTGTATTGTTGGAACCGATCATGAAAGTTGAAGTGATAACACCAGAAGATTACATGGGTGACGTTGTTGGAGATTTAAACCGTCGTCGTGGTGTGATTCAGGGTATGGATGAAAATGTTTCGGGTAAAGTAGTGGATGCTGAAGTACCACTGGCTGAAATGTTTGGTTATGCAACGGACTTGCGTTCACTGAGTCAGGGCCGCGCAAATTACACGATGGAATTTTCGCGTTATGCAGAGACTCCAGCAAATATTGCTGAAGCCGTTATTAAGAAAGATTAACTTTAGATAAACACAAGAGGAAACATCTCATGTCAAAAGAAAAATTTGTAAGAGACAAAGAGCACATGAACGTAGGAACGATTGGTCACGTGGACCATGGAAAGACGACGTTAACAGCGGCACTGACGAAGTGTTTGGCGGAGAAGTTTGGCGGCGAGACGAAGAACTTTGCAGAGATTGATAACGCGCCGGAAGAGCGTGAACGTGGTATTACCATTGCGACATCGCACGTAGAGTATTTGAGTGATAAGCGCCACTATGCGCACGTAGACTGTCCGGGGCACGCGGATTATGTGAAGAACATGATTACCGGTGCGGCGCAGATGGATGGAGCTATTTTGGTAGTGAGTGCAGCGGATGGCCCGATGCCACAGACACGAGAGCATATTGTATTGGCGAAGCAGGTAGGTGTGCCATCGATCGTAGTTTACCTGAACAAGGCAGACATGGTTGATGATGCGGAGCTACTAGAGCTGGTTGAGATGGAAGTACGCGATCTATTGAATAGCTATGATTTCCCAGGAGACGACACACCGATTGTTTCAGGTAGTGCGTTGAAAGCCTTAGAGGGAGACACGAGTGAGATTGGTGTGCCTTCTATAGTGAAATTAGTAGAGACGATGGATGAATACTTCCCAGCACCGAAGCGTGATATTGATAAGCCGTTTTTGATGCCGATTGAGGACGTATTTTCTATATCAGGTCGAGGCACGGTAGTGACTGGACGTATTGAGCGTGGCCAGGTTAAGGTTGGTGAAGAGATTGAGATTGTGGGTATCAAGGATACAGAGAAGACGACGTGTACGGGTGTAGAGATGTTCCGTAAGTTGTTGGACGAAGGTCAGGCTGGAGACAACGTAGGTGTGTTATTGCGCGGAACGAAGCGTGAAGAAGTGGAGCGAGGCCAAGTATTAGCGAAGCCTGGATCGATCACGCCGCATACGCAGTTTGAAGCGGAGATTTATGTTTTATCGAAAGAGGAAGGCGGCCGTCACAAGCCATTTTTCAAAGGCTATCGTCCACAGTTTTACTTCAGAACGACCGATGTAACGGGCGAGGTGAATGACTTGGGTGGTGCTGAGATGGTGATGCCGGGAGACAACGTGAAGGTGAAGATCGCATTGATAGCACCGATTGCGATGGATGAAGGCTTACGCTTTGCGGTACGTGAAGGTGGTCGCACAGTAGGTGCGGGTGTTGTTACCAAGATAATCGAATAATAACGGGATAGGCCAGTAGCTCAATTGGCAGAGCGGCGGTCTCCAAAACCGCAGGTTGGGGGTTCGATTCCCTCCTGGCCTGCCAATATAGGCGGATTATGAATACACAAAAAACGGATTGGTTCAAATGGATTGTAGTTGTTGTGTTGCTAATAGCAGGAGTGGTTGCTAACTCCTATTTTTCCTCGGTAGCTGTTGGTTTACGTGCTGCTGGTTGGATCGTGTTATTGGTGATTGCTTTGGCGATCGCTTACTTTACACACCAGGGAAAATTGGTTTGGGGTTTTGCGAAAGGGGCTCGTGGCGAGTGGGCTAAAGTTGTAAAGCCTACATCGCAGGAGACAGTGCAAACGGCAGCAATGGTGATTGTGGTGGTGCTGATAACAGCATTGATATTATGGGGCTTTGATAGCTTGTTTATGTGGGCTATTGGATTATTGACCGGTCAATAGAAGGTGATGACAACATGTCTGAATTGAAAAAACGTTGGTACGTAATACATGCTTATTCAGGTTATGAAAATAGCGTGGTGCGGACCTTAAAAGAACGTATCAAAGTAAATAACTTGGAAGATCATTTTGCGGAAATTATTGTACCGACTGAGGAAGTTGTGGAAATGCGTTCGGGTCAAAAGCGTAAAAGCGATCGTAAGTTTTTCCCGGGATACGTGCTGGTGCAAATGGTGATGAATGATGAAACCTGGCATCTCGTGCGCAATGTGCCTCGTGTGCTTGGCTTTATCGGCGGAACGAGCGGTAAGCCCGCGCCGATTACTGATAAAGAGGCAGCAAATATCCTGCAACGTGTTGAAGAAGGCGAAAACAAACCGAAGCCGAAGGTATTATTTGAGCCAGGTGAAGTGGTGCGTGTTACTGAAGGGCCTTTCGCTGACTTTAATGGTGTGGTTGAAGATGTTAATTACGAGAAGAGTCGTCTACGCGTGTCGGTTTCCATTTTTGGACGTTCGACACCGGTTGAATTGGAATTTGGACAAGTAGAGAAAGGTTAATTTTTTATTAACGGGGAGCTAGTTATAGCGTTTGTACCCAAACTGGAGAAAAACTGTGGCAAAGAAAATATCATCTTATATTCGTTTGCAAATTAAGGCGGGTGAGGCTAATCCAAGTCCTCCTGTCGGCCCAGCCTTGGGTCAGCATGGTGTTAACATCATGGAATTTTGTAAGGCATTTAACGCTAAAACACAAAACATCGAGAAGGGGTTGCCAACGCCGGTTGTTATTACTGTCTATGCGGATCGTAGCTTTACCTTCATTACCAAGACACCGCCGGCCAGTGTGTTACTGAAGAAAATTGTGCTGGGTGGCAAGAGTGGTAGTGCTACTCCAAATACTGAGAAAGTCGGTAAAGCAACCCGCAAACAATTGGAAGAAATTGCAAACATAAAAGAACCTGACTTAACGGCGGCTGATATGGATGCTGCGGTTCGTACGATTGCGGGTACCGCACGGAGTATGGGTATTGATGTTGAGGGGGTTGAATAATGCGAAAGAAAGCAAACTTAGAGCCGGGTAAAATTTATAATTTTGATGATGCTGTGAAGTTAGCAAAAGAGCATGCCACAGCTAAGTTCAAAGAAAACTTTGATATCTCAGTTAACTTGGGTGTCGATGCACGTAAGTCGGATCAGAATGTACGTGGTTCAACCGTATTGCCACATGGCACAGGTAAAACCGTTCGAGTTGCAGTGTTTGCAGAGGGCGAGAATGCAGATAAAGCAAAGGCTGAAGGTGCTGATATTGTAGGCATGGATGACCTGGCGGAAAAGGTTAAAGGCGGCATGATGGACTTTGATGTAGTGATTGCTACGCCGAACTCCATGCGTGTTGTGGGTAAGCTCGGTCAGATATTAGGTCCGCGTGGTTTAATGCCAAACCCTAAAGTAGGTACGGTGTCGAACGATGTTGCTGCGGCAGTAAAGAATGCTAAAGGTGGTCAGGTGCGTTATCGTACAGACAAGAACGGTATTATTCATTGTGGTGTGGGTAAAGCCGATTTTTCTGGACAACAACTGAAAGAAAATATTGAAGCGTTGCTGGTAGATTTGAAAAAAGCTAAGCCCAGCACCGCTAAAGGTACTTATTTTAAGAAGTTAACGATCTCAACAACGATGGGTCCTGGTTTAACAGTAGACCTGGGTTCATTAGAAAGTTAAAAGTGAAAGTTTCGCGCGAGTGCAGTGATGCAATCGTCGAAGACCGTAGGGTCCTAAGGATTAAACGCATGTGTTAGAGCATGTGCCCTACGCAGACGGTATCGTGGCAAGTTTGCAACGGTTACCAAAATGGGTGGAAGATCATTGTAGGATGAAATGAACTTCTTTGTTAAACCGTAACGTAACGGAGAAAACAGTGGTTTTAAAGCTAGAAGATAAGAAAGCTATCGTTGCTGAATTGACGGAGTTGGCAACCAATGCCATTTCTGCAGTTGCAGCGGACTACCGTGGTCTTACAGTGTCGGAGTTGACTGAGCTGCGCAGTAATGCGCGTAAAGCAAAAGTCACCATGCGGGTGTATCGTAATACGCTTGCACGCCGTGCTGTTGAGGGCACACATATGGCTTGTCTTATTGAATCACTAGTGGGTCCGATTGTGCTATTTTTCGCACATGAGGAACCAGGAGCTGCTGCTCGTTTGATTCGTGACTTTGTG